>NZ_AKZQ01000004.1:0-303 GCF_000278705.1 Flavobacterium sp. F52
CTTCATCAGTGGTTCCTGTATCTCCAGATCCGTTTAGCGCTTCCGCATGTGCGTATGCAGATCAGGCAGCATTGGACGCAGCTTTCGAAACCTTCAAAGCGGGCTTTAGCGTAAGCGGCGGCTGTGATGCGAAAGGTGAGTTTGTTGGCAGTCCGACAGCGCCAAACTTATGTCAGGGCGGCACTACAAGTGTAAGCTACATGATTACTGATAAATGCTACACTACTACAATCAGCAGAGACTTTACCATTACCGCTCCTTCAGCAGTGGTTCCTGTATCTCCAGATCCGTTTAGCGCTTCCG
>NZ_AKZQ01000005.1:0-747 GCF_000278705.1 Flavobacterium sp. F52
GCTTTAGCGTAAGCGGCGGCTGTGATGCGAAAGGTGAGTTTGTTGGCAGTCCGACAGCGCCAAACTTATGTCAGGGCGGAACTACCAGTGTAAGTTATATGATCACTGATAAATGCTATACTACTACAATCAGCCGAGACTTCACGATTACCGCTCCTTCAGCAGTGGTTCCTGTATCGCCAGATCCGTTTAGCGCTTCCGCATGTGCGTATGCCGATCAGGCAGCATTGGACGCAGCTTTCGAAACCTTCAAAGCAGGCTTTAGCGTAAGCGGCGGCTGCGATGCGAAAGGGGAGATCCAAGGCAGTCCGACAGCTCCGAAACTTTGCGACGGCGGAACAGTGACAGTTGCCTATAAAGTGAGCGACAAATGCTATGAAGAAACCATCAGCAGAGACTTCACGATTACCGCTCCTTCAGCAGTGGTTCCTGTATCGCCAGATCCGTTTAGCGCTTCCGCATGCACATATGCCGATCAGGCAGCATTGGACGCAGCTTTCGAAACCTTCAAAGCAGGCTTTAGCGTAAGCGGCGGATGCGATGCTAAAGGGGAGATCCAAGGCAGTCCGACAGCTCCGAAACTTTGCGACGGCGGAACAGTGACAGTTGCCTTTAAAGTGACCGATAAATGCTATGAGACAACCATCAGCCGAGACTTCACCATTACCGCTCCTTCAGCAGTGGTTCCTGTATCGCCAGATCCGTTTAGTGCTTCCGCTTGTGCTTATGCCGATCAGGCAGCATTGG
>NZ_AKZQ01000006.1:0-443674 GCF_000278705.1 Flavobacterium sp. F52
GGGGAGATCCAAGGCAGTCCGACAGCTCCGAAACTATGCGACGGAGGAACAGTGACGGTTACCTATAAAGTGAGCGACAAATGCTATGAAGAAACCATCAGCAGAGACTTCACCATTACCGCTCCTTCAGCAGTGGTTCCTGTATCGCCAGATCCGTTTAGCGCTTCCGCTTGCGCGTATGCCGATCAGGCAGCATTGGACGCAGCTTTCGAAACATTCAAACAAGGCTTTAGCGTAAGCGGCGGATGCGATGCGAAAGGGGAGATCCAAGGCAGTCCGACAGCTCCGAAACTATGCGATGGCGGAACGGTTACAGTTACCTATAAAGTGACTGATAAATGCTATGAGACAACCATTAGCCGAGACTTCACGATTACCGCTCCTTCAGCAGTGGCTCCTGTATCGCCAGATCCGTTTAGCTCTTCTGCTTGTGCGTATGCCGATCAGGCAGCATTGGACGCAGCTTTCGAGACCTTCAAAGCGGGCTTTAGCGTAAGCGGCGGCTGTGATGCGAAAGGGGAGATCCAAGGCAGTCCGACAGCTCCGAAACTATGCGATGGCGGAACAGTGACAGTTACCTATAAAGTGGCCGATAAATGCTATGAGACAACCATCAGCAGAGACTTCACCATTACCGCTCCTTCAGCAGTGGTTCCTGTATCGCCAGATCCGTTTAGCGCTTCCGCCTGTGCGTATGCCGATCAGGCAGCATTGGACGCAGCTTTCGAAACATTCAAACAAGGCTTTAGCGTAAGCGGCGGCTGCGATGCGAAAGGGGAAATCCAAGGCAGTCCGACAGCTCCGAAACTATGCGACGGAGGAACAGTGACGGTTTCCTATAAAGTGAGCGACAAATGCTATGAAGAAACCATCAGCAGAGACTTTACGATTACAGCTCCTTCAGCAGTGGTTCCTTTATCTCCAGATCCGTTTAATGCTTCCGCATGCGGGTATGCCGATCAGTCTGCATTGGACGCAGCTTTCGAAACCTTCAAATCAGGCTTTAGCGTAAGCGGCGGCTGCGATGCTAAAGGTGAGTTTGTGGGCAGTCCTATAGCGCCAAACTTATGTCAGGGCGGAACCACTAGTGTGAGTTACAAAATCACCGATAAATGCTATGAGACCACCATCAGCAGAGATTTTACCATTACTGCTCCTTCAGCAGTAGTTCCTGTGGCGCCAGATCCGTTTAGCTCTTCTGCTTGTGCGTATGCCGATCAGGCAGCATTGGACGCAGCTTTTGAAACCTTCAAAGCAGGCTTTAGCGTAAGCGGCGGCTGCGATGCGAAAGGGGAAATCCAAGGCAGTCCGACAGCTCCGAAACTATGCGATGGCGGAACAGCAACAGTTACCTATAAAGTAACTGATAAATGCTATGAGACAACCATCAGCCGAGACTTCACGATTACTGCTCCTTCAGCAGTGGTTCCTGTATCGCCAGATCCGTTTAGCGCTTCCGCTTGCGCTTATGCTGACCAAGCTGCTATAAATGCTGCCTTTGAAATCTTCAAACAAGGCTTTAGCGTAAGTGGTGGTTGTGATGCCAAAGGTTCATTTGTAGGTAATCCGACAGCGCCAAACTTATGTCAGGGCGGAACTACCAGTGTAAGTTATATGATCACTGATAAATGTTATACAACTACAATCACTAGAGACTTTACCATTACCGTTCCTGCAGCTATAACGCCAGAGGCTCCTGCTGCAGTAAGCGTTTCTGCTTGTATCTACGCTGATCAGGCTGCATTGGATGCTGCTTTTGAAACCTTCAAAGCAGGCTTTAAAGTAAGCGGCGGTTGTGATGCGAAAGGAGCTATTCAAGGCAGTCCGGTGGCACCAAAATTATGTGAGGGTGGAACAACAACAGTTACCTATAAAGTAACTGATAAATGTTATGAAACTACAATCAGCCGAGACTTTACCATTAATAAAGTTGAATTGCTTAATGTTTTGAGTCCTCCAAATAAAACAGTTGTTTGCGGTGAGGATCCAGATGGTGCATTTGCAGCTTGGATTGCCGGATTTAAATTTACGGGAGGATGCGCTGGAAATGTTCAGGCTACGGATTTATCTCAATTTGTGAAACCTCAGATTGGAACAGCATTAGTTATTGAATACGTTGTTTCTAACAATTGTGAAACGATTAAAAAAGTATCTACATTTTTGATCACTCCGTGTACAACACCAATTTGTACTTATACTCAAGGAGCTTACGGAAATGTTGGAGGTATGGCCTGTGTAGGAGGACAATCTTACACAACCAAAGCTCTTATTGCGAAAGCATTAAGTGCTTATCCAGGAGGAACAATGACAATTGGTTTAGTTGGTAAATCTGTTTTAGTATCTAATAATCAAGCTGATATTGATGCTGTTATAGCAGTTTTACCAGGAGGAGGTGCAAGTAAAAAATTGGCAAATGGAGATCCTCATATAAGCGCATTACCTGCATCATATCTTAAAAAAGGAAAAATTGATAATACCTTATTGGCTCAAACCATTACCTTAGGACTTAATTTAGGTATTGATAGTGAATTGAGTAAATTTAAATTGCAGGCAGGTATATTGGCAGTTGCTCAACCTGAAGGTGGTTGCGGATCTAAAACTCCAAAGGTGCGTTCTTGTAATCCTGACGGAACAGTAAGTAATGAATACAAATATTACACTATTCCGAATAATGTCGTTAGTAAACTAGCAGGAAATAAAACAGTTGGTGATTTGTTTAACTTGGCTAATCAAGCACTAGGAGGTGGAAACACTTATGGACTTTCTCTTTCTGATATTGCAAGCTTGGTAGATTTGATAAATAATGCATTTGATGAATGTAGAATCGCAATAGGATACAATATTCAACCACTTGCTTGTGTAGCTACTCAAGAATCAATAGTTACTCAGACACCTCCTGCTACGGAAACAGCTGTAGTGGAAAGTACTGCAAAAGAAAGTAAAAAACCTGGTTTTGATGCTTATCCTGTTCCATTCAAAGATTACATTACCATTCGTTATAACTTTGATTATGCGACAGATGTCAAAATTGAATTGTTTGATCTAACAGGAAAACTGTTATCTTCAAAAACAGATACAGATTCTTATTTTGGAAAAGAATATAACTTTAATATTGATTTCTACGTAGGTAAATTCCAAGTTTACATTTTACAAATTACAACTAATAAAGGCAGTAGTACTAAAAAAATCATTTCTGCCGGTAATTAAATGAATTTATAAATCTTACTTTAAAGCATCCGTTAAAAGCGGGTGCTTTTTTTTGAAAATTATTTTTTCTGTTTATGCTTTAATTACGAGTGTTTTACGAGTAAGGCGATTTGTTAAATATGGGTGGGATTTAAAAAAAATAGAGGAAAAATCATGTTTTTCTTTTTTTTGGTTTAATTTTTGGAATACCTTTATAGTATAATCCTTAAAAAAAAATAATTATGAAAAAGATACTTACCTTATTTGCAGTTGTCGGTTTAATTGCATTCTCTAGCTGTGAAGGACCAGAAGGGCCTCCAGGACCTCCGGGATATGATGGAGTTGGTACAGTTTATGAAAATGCACCTCCTAATTATTATAACTTCAATCCAAGTTCGGATCCGCTTAAAAATTTTAGAGTTAGATTTGTTTTCCCACAACGAATTTTTGATTCAGATGTAGTTTTGGTGTATCGATATGGAGGTGTGGATAGTGGTAGAGATGTTTGGGAATTTTTGCCTGAAACTCATTACTTTGATGATGGTACAAGAGACTTTTCTTTTGATTTTACATTTAGTGATTCTTTTGTGGATATTTATTTAAATGGTAATAATCTTACTGATCCAGAACTTGACCCTTACAGATTTAATCAAATTTTTAGAATTGTTGTAGTTCCTGCTGATTTTGCAAAATCTGTTAATAAGGCTAATTATTTGGAAGTTATGAAAGCAGCTAAGTTAAGTGAAAGTCAAGTACAAAAAATTAAGCTTTAGTATTTTTTGATATAGATAAAATAAAAAAAAAGGAAATCGTAAGATTTCCTTTTTTTTATTAATTTTTTATAAAGCTTAATTGGATAATATATGAATTGCTAATTTGTATATTAATAAAGTAAATCCCTTGTATTAGATTGGAAATGTCTATTGTAGCAAGACTTGGAGATAATATTGAGAAGCTATTTGGATTAACATTTATTCCCATTGCGTTTGTAATTTTTAGAATTCCATTTGTTAAATCTGTAGTAGGGCTTTCTATGTTTAAAGTTGTTGATGCTGGATTTGGATAAAGCTTTGCTGTATCGTATGTTGAAGATATTAGAGAAACTTCATTGCTGTAGCTTTTTGATTTCCCAGATATCCATCTGTTATTTTGGTCATAACCACTGTAGGTGACTTCGGCAATTCTTCTATATTTATAACTGTTTTTTAATGTTAATGAGAATCCTCGCCTTGCAAGAATTTCTAATGGTTGTGCTGGTGTGTAATCTTTATCTGTCGCTCCAGCTATGTTCTGCCAGGTATTATTGGTAATGTCGCTGCCATTTACTTGAAGCTGCCATTGGTATGTGATGTAGTTCTGGTGGATTGTAACTATATTTGGATCAGAAGTTATAGATGAACCACTTAGAGGTTCTGGAGATTCAATTTGAGTAGGAGATGAAATTTTTAAAACCTGATCACAGCATATAGTATTATTGTTTCGAATTGTCCTTACTAATATTTTTAATTCATTGCTTACTCTTTTTAAATTTTGATATACTGCAATTCGTCTTACTAAATAGTAGTTATCTTCATTTAAATTAAGATCGTTAGGTGTAAAATTCCCTAATCCTTCTGAGTTTTCATTTTGTATAATCTTCCAATCTATTAAATTTGTTTTTGTGTATTCCCATTCATATCTATCCACATTAACAACGTTATCACCTCTTTGTTCTGTTTGATTTGGATTTTGTAAAATTGTTAAGTTTATTTTAACCCTTGCTCCAATAATGTTTTTTGGATTTGAAGTCATTGTTTCTGCAAAACCATTTGAATCAAATGGCCCATCAATTGAAATTATATTTTCAGAAAATGGTGATTTGATTACAGTAACAGTTACTTTATTACTATTGTTTGGAAATTCATGACCGTATAAATATCCTAAACTTCTTTGAACAGTAAAAGTACCAAGTTGTGTTGTGTAATCTATACTCATAGTTTGAGTTATATTATCTAGTTCAATCAATTTTCCAAAAAAAGTCCATTTCGAATTTATGCCATATGGTTCTCCTTCGTATGGGTTTAGGAATGTGGATCCAGTTATAGGTTGTGGTTTTTCTCCTAATCTAACAGTTTGATTACAACATAATGTATTAACAATTTTTGTAGGGTTTGGAGCATCTGCAGGAGGGTTTAGTGTTGTGCCCGAACTCATCGTTGAATTTTTAATCACCGCTAAATTTGAACTTCTATAGACTGTTCCTGCAGGTGTTTTGTATTCAGCAAAAACAAATCCGCCGGAAGTTAGAAAATCACTCCAATATAAATTTATTACCATACTTCGCGTTGCAGTTCTTCCTCCGCCAAAATACAGATTTCCACCATTTCCGCCAGCTGCGACATTAGCGTTTGATGTGCTTAGATTTGAGTAGTAAACAGTTATTGTTCCTTGATCGTTAACAGCAACATTGCTCGGAATGTCAACTTTAATATTTAATGAGATAGTTGAATTTGGTAAAGAGGCTAGATTGATAGGGCCAGAATTTACATTGGTGTTGTTTACTGCAGTCGGTGTTAGTGTAACCGTTTGTGCGAACATTAATGTACTGAGCATTAATGTTGCAATTAGAAATAAGTAATTTTTTTTCATGATTATAATTTAAATTAAAAAGCCTAAAGTAAATATTTATATGTAATTTCTTTGTTTTTAAAAGTTAAATTATAAGAAAAATAGCAAAAAAAAATGAATTGCTACATAAAAAAAAGGAAATCTTAAGATTTCCTTTTTTTATTAATATATGTTTTGAAAGTTAATTATTCTTCGCTTGACGAATCATTTAAAACTTTTTCTGGTCCGAATTTAAGAGAAACTAAAATTCCTACTAGAAGAGATAAAGCAATAAATCCTAAAGAAGCCCATTCTGGTACGTGGAAGAAATCATGTAAAAGCATTTTTAATCCAACGAAAGCTAAAATAGCAACTAAGCTGTATTCTAAATAACTGAATTTTGCCAGCATGTTTGCTAAGAAGAAATACATAGAACGTAATCCTAGAATTGCAAAAATATTAGAGCTAAATACTAAAAACGGATCTTTGGTAATAGCAAGAATTGCAGGAACACTGTCAACAGCAAAAAGAACGTCCATAACTTCGATAACAATTAAAGCGACAAATAATGGAGTAGCCGCTTTTTTTGCAGTTTTGGTTGTGATGAAAAATCTCTCTCCGTCAGTTTCTGATGTAATCGGCATCACTTTGCCTAAAGCTTTATAGATAAAAGAATCTTTTGGGTGAAAATCTTCTTCTTCTCCAGAAAAAAGCATTTTGATTGCAGTAAAAATTAAGAAAACTCCAAAGACGTAAGTTGTCCAAGCAAATTTATTGATCAGCATTACTCCGAAGAAAATCATTAATCCGCGGAAAACAATAGCGCCTAAGATTCCCCAGAACAAAACGCGGTGCTGGTATTTTTGCGGAATTTTGAATGAAGCAAAAATAATAGCAATAACAAAAATGTTATCGACACTTAGCGAAAGTTCAATTAAGTAACCCGTTATAAACTTCATCGAAGCGACTGATGGTTTTAAATCATCTGGGTTTGCGATATAATCTGTAGTGTACAGCCAATAAATTACCCCCGAAAACAGGAAGGATAAAGTAACCCAAACTAAGGTCCATTTGCTGGCTTCTTTTGTGCTAATAATATGTGGTGTTTTGTTGAAGACCCCTAAGTCTAAAGCAAGAATAAAAACTACAGCAAGTAAAAAGAGTGACCAGACTATCATAATGATTTTTTTTAAATGATTTACAAAGATAAGTTTTGAAGTTTAACTTAAAAATTAAATTTATCAGAAACTTGCTTTTAAAATTATAAGTTATGAGTTATGAGTGAACTTTGTCAAAGTTTCAAACTTTGACAAAGTTGAACTTGTTAAGATTGTTTCAAAAAAAAAGTGCCAGCAAATAAATGTGGCACTTTTAGAATATAATGTAAGCTTTGAATTATAGCGCTGAGTTAACAGTTTTGATAATTCTAGCAGCGATTTTGTAAGGGTCTCCGTTTGAAGCTGGTCTTCTGTCTTCCAACCAACCTTTCCATCCTCTTTGAACAGTCATTAAAGGAATTCTGATTGAACATCCTCTGTCTGAAACTCCATAAGAGAAATCGTTGATAGAAGCAGTTTCGTGTTTACCAGTTAAACGTTGCTCGTTGTAAGCTCCGTAAACCGCGATGTGCTCTTTTGTAACAGGACGGAAAGCCTCACAGATTTTCTCGTAAACTTCTTGAGAACCGCATGTTCTAA
Source organism: Flavobacterium sp. F52 (assembly GCF_000278705.1). Taxonomy (NCBI): domain Bacteria; kingdom Pseudomonadati; phylum Bacteroidota; class Flavobacteriia; order Flavobacteriales; family Flavobacteriaceae; genus Flavobacterium; species Flavobacterium sp. F52. The sequence goes on from NZ_AKZQ01000006.1 coordinate 7,470, forward strand.
GAACTGTGTTAGAGAAGTTAGCGTGCATACCAGAACCGTTCCAGTCTGTATCGCCTAGAGGTTTTGGGTGATATTCGATATAGTAACCATATTTCTCAGTTAAACGGTCTAATAGGTAACGAGCAACCCAGATTTCGTCTCCAGCTTTTTTAGCTCCTTTAGCGAATAATTGGAACTCCCATTGTCCGCAAGCAACCTCTTGGTTGATTCCTTCAAAGTTGATTCCAGCAGCAATACATAAATCAGCGTGCTCTTCAACTAATTTTCTACCGTGTGTGTTTTTTCCACCTACTGAACAGTAGTACATCCCTTGTGGAGCAGGGTATCCTCCAACTGGGAAACCAAGTGGAAGTTGAGTTTTAGTATCCATAATGAAATACTCTTGTTCGAATCCAAACCAAAAATCATCATTATCATCATCAATTGTAGCTCTACCGTTAGAAGGGTGTGGTGTTCCGTCAGCATACATAACTTCGCACATTACTAACCATCCGTTGATACGAGTTGGATCTGGATAGATTGCAACTGGAACTAATAAACAGTCAGAAGATCCACCTTCAGCTTGTCTTGTTGATGAACCATCAAATGACCAATTTCCAAGTTCTTCTAATGTTCCTTTGAAGTTTTCATGTTCTTCAACTTTAGTTTTACTTCTAAGATTTTGAGTTGGTTCATATCCGTCTAACCAAATGTACTCTAACTTAATTTTAGCCATAATAATATAAATTAATTTTTTTGTTTTTTTTCGTTGGGTCAAATATAGATTTATTTTTTTAGTCCCAAAAATTAGGGGGCTATTTTGTTTTGAGAAGTATAATTTTTTGGATAAGCGCAATTTTGATAGGGGTATATTTTAAAAAAAGCAATTTTATGAACCTTAAAAAAATAAATTCGTAATAATTAAGGCTCATTTTTGAATTTATGAGTTAAGAAATTATGAAAAAATGTTTATTTAATCAATAATACCGTACAGTTTTGTTATATTTCTGCGATTTGAATTCATTATTCTTCATAAAAAGCGTCTTCTGTTGAAAAATCGTTGACTAAATTTCTATTGTTTATATTTAAAATAGGCTCATTTATTGTTTATATTTGTCTCTTATTTTTTTAATGAAAATTATTACGAATTTAAAATATACATAACCATGTCAACATTACGTTTTCAAGCTTTACAGCAAGCTTCTAACAGAAAGCCGGTGCATTTTGAAGAAATTGGCCGAAAATCAAATCTTTTCGGTTCAAATGTGTTTAATGAAAAAGCAATGAAGCAATATTTAACTTCAGACGCTTTTAGAGGAGTAAGAGATGCCATCCAGCATGGAACAAAAATAGATAGAAAGCTGGCCGATTATATTGCCATGGGAATGAAAGAGTGGGCTCTTTCTAAGGGAGTGACTCATTATACGCACTGGTTTCAGCCATTGACAGGAACTACGGCAGAAAAACATGATGCTTTTTTTGAAACTTCTTATGACGGAAGCGAATCTGTAGAAAAATTTGGAGGCGCGCAATTGGTACAGCAAGAACCAGATGCCTCTAGTTTCCCGAACGGCGGAATCAGAAATACGTTTGAAGCAAGAGGTTATACAGCTTGGGATCCAACTTCTCCAGCTTTTATATATGGTACAACTTTATGTATTCCAACAGTATTTATTGCGTACACTGGTGAGGCTTTAGATAATAAAATTCCTTTATTAAGAGCATTATCTGCAATTGATGAGGCAGCGACTGAAGTTTGTAAATACTTTGACAAAAACGTAAAAAAGGTAACAGCAACTTTAGGATGGGAGCAGGAATATTTCTTGATCGATAAAGCTTTGGCAAATTCTCGCCCAGACTTAATGATGACAGGGAGAACATTATTAGGACACACATCTGCAAAAGGACAGCAGTTAGATGATCATTATTTCGGATCTATCCCAACTCGCGCTCTTACCTATATGAGAGATTTGGAGCAGGAATGTATGTTATTGGGTATTCCTGTAAAAACACGTCATAATGAGGTAGCGCCAAATCAGTTTGAGTTGGCTCCGATTTTTGAGGAAACGAATTTAGCAGTTGACCATAACTCTTTATTAATGGATGTAATGCAGAGAGTGGCAGAGCGTCATGACTTTAAAGTATTATTTCACGAAAAACCATTTAAAGGGGTAAACGGTTCCGGGAAACACAACAACTGGTCATTGGCTACCGATACAGGAGTTAATTTATTGAGTCCGAGTAAAACGCCAATGAGCAATTTACAGTTCCTGACTTTCTTTATTAACACAATAAAAGCAGTAAACGATAACGAAACTTTGCTTAGAGCTTCTATTGCAACAGCAAGTAACGACCACAGGTTGGGAGCAAACGAAGCGCCGCCAGCGATTATGTCTGTATTTATTGGTGCTCAATTGACAAAAGTTTTATCTGAATTAGAAAGCGTAACAACAGGAAAACTTTCGCCAGAAGAAAAAACAGATTTGAAATTGAATGTTGTTGGTAAAATTCCAGACGTATTATTAGACAATACAGATCGTAACAGAACTTCGCCTTTTGCTTTTACAGGAAATAAATTTGAGTTTAGAGCGGTGGGTTCAAATTCAAACTGTTCAAATGCAATGACAACTTTGAATGCGATTGTAGCAAAACAATTATTTGACTTTAAAAATGAAGTAGAGAATTTGATTGAAAATAAAGACATGAAAAAAGACGATGCAATCTTTAATGTCTTAAGAGAATACATCAAACAATCTAAAAAGATTCTTTTTGAAGGCGACGGTTATAGCGAAGCTTGGGAAAAAGAAGCGGCAAAAAGAGGTTTAAGCAATTTTAAAACTACTCCAGAAGCGATTAAGGCTAAGGTTTCTAAACAAGCATTGGATTTGTTTGAGCAATTAGGAATTTTTAATCATGTTGAAGCTGAAGCGCGTTATGAAATCGAACTGGAAGAATACACTAAAAAAATCCAAATTGAAGGACGTGTTTTAGGAGATATTGCTAGAAATCATGTTATCCCGACTGCAATTCGTTACCAAAATACTTTAATTGACAACGTTAAAGGATTAAAAGAAATTTTCGGAAAAGATTTTGAAGCATTAGCCAAAGAGCAGATTGTTTTAATTAAAGAAATTTCAGGTCATATTGAAGGAATCAATTCTAAAGTATTGGCAATGACTAACGAAAGAAAGAAAGCAAATCAATTGACAGATGCTCAAAAAATGGCAGAAGCGTATTGCAATAATGTGAAGCCTTATTTTGAAGATATTCGTAATCACTGTGATAAATTAGAGCTGCTAGTAGATGACGAAAGCTGGACATTGACTAAATACAGAGAATTGTTATTCACGAAATAATAATTTTGGAATAGAGTTTTTGCCACGAATTATACGAATTCACGCAAATTAATTTTTTCAAAAATCTTCAGATGAAGATCATTTTATAGAAAGGATAAAAATTTGTGAAAATTTGTGTAATTCGTGGCAATTTTTTTTAGAATCAAATAATCGAATAAGTCAAAGAATTAAAAAAAGGGATTATCTTTGCAGCACATCAACACAAACTAATTTTCATGAGTTCAGATTCTAGCAAAAGATATGCACAAAGAGGTGTTTCGGCATCAAAAGAAGACGTACATAACGCTATAAAAAATATTGACAAAGGTTTATTTCCGCAAGCATTTTGTAAAATTGTTCCTGATTATCTAACACAGGATGATGAGCATTGCCTTGTTATGCACGCAGATGGAGCAGGTACAAAGTCGTCTTTGGCTTATATGTATTGGAAAGAAACTGGAGATCTTTCGGTTTGGAAAGGAATTGCTCAAGATGCCTTAATCATGAATATTGATGATTTATTATGTGTTGGTGCAACAGATAATATTCTGCTTTCTTCTACTATTGGAAGAAATAAAAATTTAATTCCTGCCGAAGTTATTTCTGCCATCATCAACGGAACAGAAGAGTTAATCAACGAATTAAAATCATTTGGAGTTACTATTCATTCAACGGGAGGGGAAACTGCTGATGTTGGCGATGTCGTTCGAACTATTATTGTAGATTCTACTGTAACAGCAAGAATGAAACGCTCTGATGTTGTAGATAATGCAAACATTCAAGCTAGAGATGTAATTGTTGGTTTAGCTTCTTTTGGTCAAGCAACTTACGAAAAAAGCTATAACGGCGGAATGGGAAGTAATGGATTAACTTCAGCGCGTCACGACGTTTTCGGCAAATATTTAGCAAAAAAATATCCTGAAAGTTACGATGCAGCAGTTCCAGAAGAATTAATTTATTCAGGACAAGTAAATTTGACTGATGAGGTAGAAAACAGTCCGATAAATGCAGGTCAGTTAGTGCTTTCGCCAACTAGAACTTACGCCCCAATTATCAAAAAGATTTTAGATAAGTATACTCCAAAAGATATTCACGGAATGGTGCATTGCAGCGGTGGTGCACAAACTAAAATTTTACATTTCGTAAAAGATTTGCACGTTATAAAAGATAATTTATTTCCAGTGCCGCCATTGTTCAAATTAATTCAAGAACAATCAAAAACAGATTGGAAGGAAATGTATCAAGTCTTCAACTGCGGTCACAGAATGGAGCTTTATGTTCCGGAAAATATCGCACAAGATATTATTGAAATTTCGAAATCATTCAATGTAGACGCACAAATCGTAGGTAGAGTAGAAGCTTCGGATTCTAAAAAACTTACTATTACTAGCGAATACGGAACATTCAATTATTAATTTTAAAGTTGCAAAGGTTTAAAGGTTCAGAGTTGCAAAGATTTTGAAACTTTTAAAAATAATTATTAAATTTAGAGATGCATAATTGTGCATCTCTATCTTTTTTTAAAACATTATATTATGTACGAATTACTTTTTTGGAGATATCTAGACGAAATTTACCTGAATAATCAGGAAGTTTATGAAGCGCTTGTTGAAAAACAAGAAGTTGAAGGTCTGGCTGAACTTCAAGTTGAAGTAATCGTGAATAGAATCAATTCTGTTTTTTCAGAATGGGAAAGAGTGGATGAAAATAGCTGGAAGAATCCTAAAGGGAAAGGTGCATTTCAAGTAATTACCACTCCGCAAAGTATAAAAATTGACTGCTACGGAACAGAAGGAAAAACCATGAATAAATTAGTAGATATCATGGAAGAATTCAAATGTCCGCTTTACGATCCGCAAGTTCCAGAACGTTACGATGAAATGAGCGAATAGCAATTATCAATTGACAATTATCAATTGACAATTATCAATTAAATCTACCCGTTTTTTAAAAGCACATTCTGTTCTTTTCTCATTTTTTCAGTCAATTGATTGATGTACGTTTTTATTTTCTGCGGAAGCGTATTCCAACTTTGATCCTTTTCAAAACTTCTGCAATTATCGAAATCGCATTCAACTGCGCGAATGACATATTTTTTGTTTTTATAAACCGTAATAATTTTTACGCGTCTTATATAGCCATCTTCGTTGCGAGTTCCATAAACAATAACAGGTTCAATATAACCGTCGCCATCAATATCTTTTGTGCTGCAATATTTTGTCCAGAACCAAATATTTTTTTCTTTTGGGAGAGTATCTTCAAGTAAGTCGTTAATTCTCCATTTTTCCAAAAAACCGCCATGATCATTTATGACACAAATTGCCTGTATTTTGGTGTTTAGAGTATCTTTCTTAGAAATGGTTTTCTGGTTTTCGCCCAAAACCAATTCATAAACACCGCCTTTATCACTAAACTCAAACGCTCTGTAGATCGGAAAATCGGTTAGATTTTCGAGTTCTCGTTGCGCAATTTCCTGTTTCGTTAATCTATGGCTTTCAATTTTTTGAGAAAAAATAAATGAAGAAGAAAAAGAAAGTAAAATTAAAATATATTTTTTCATGTTTAGATTCGGCTTTTAGTAGACCAAAGATATTTAAACCTTTTGAGTCCTGCTAAATTTATGTTTTTTAAAAATAGATTTTGTTGTACTTTTCTGCATGAATTGAAAACACAAAGATTTCAGAAAATAAAAAATCTAAAATGATCAAAACTAACTTTAAAAATTGCTTTTTCGGACTATCAATTTTACTGTTCGCTTTTTCAAATACTGTAAATGGGCAGAAGAAAGTAACTGAAAAAAGAAACCTTATTCAGTATGTTGATCCGATGATTGGAACAGCCAAAATGGGTCATACTTATCCAGGAGCAACAGTTCCTTTTGGGAGCGTACAATTGAGCCCAGAAACGGACACTATTGCTTATAGTTTAAACGGAAAATATAACGGCGAAGTCTATAAATACTGTGCTGGTTATCAGTACGAAGATAAAACGATTGTAGGTTTCAGCCATACCCATTTCAGTGGAACAGGACATTCAGATTTAGGCGATTTCTTGATTATGCCAACAACAGGAAAACTACAATTAAATCCAGGTGTGGCATCAAAACCATTATCGGGTTATAGATCGGCATTTTCGCATTCGACAGAAAAAGCTGAACCAGCTTACTACAGCGTTTTTCTGGAAGATCATAAAATAAAGGCAGAACTTACGGCAACAACTCGTGTCGGAATGCATCAGTATACTTTTCCAAAATCTGATGAAGCACACATCATTCTCGATTTGACTTCAGGAATTTATAATTATGATAAAAAGAATGTTTGGACATTTGTTCGTGTAGAAAACGATACTCTGATAACAGGATACCGTCAGACAAACGGTTGGGCGAGAACCAGAACAGTTTATTTTGCAATGACATTCAATAAACCCATTAAGAGTTACGGACAAGCGGCTCAAGAAAAAAGCGTTTACAGAGGTTTCTGGGGAAGATTTGATCAAACGAAAAATTTTCCAGAAATGGCAGGACAAAACCTAAAATTGTTTTTTGATTTTGATACGAATGAAGGAGAAAAAATCAAAATCAAAATGGCATTGTCGCCTGTGAGTTCTGCCGGAGCACTTGAAAACATGAAAAAAGAAACACCTGATTGGGATTTCGAAAAAGTAAAAAAGCAAAGTCAGGAAGTTTGGAACAAAGAATTGAATAAAGTTCAGGTTGAAACCATTCAAAAGGAAGATTTGGTAAATTTTTATACTGCAATGTATCATGCATTTTTAGGTCCAACGGAATACATGGATTTAAACGGAAATTATAAGGGTCTGGATATGAATGTTCATAAAGCCGAAAACTTTACCAATTATACCAGTTACTCGCTTTGGGATACGTATCGTGCTTTACATCCGTTATTTAATATTGTGCAGCCAAAAAGAAACGGAGATATGGTAAGTTCGATGCTGGCACATTCAGATCAAAGCGTTCATAAAATGCTTCCAATCTGGTCACATTATGCTAACGAAAATTGGTGTATGATTGGATATCATTCTGTTTCGGTTGTGGCAGATGCAATTGTAAAAGGCAACATCAGTTTTGATGCAGAAAAAGCGCTTCAAGCTTGTGTTAATACTGCAAAAGTGCCGTATTATGATGGTTTAGAATTTTACATGAATAAAGGATATGTTCCAGAAGATAAAAACGGCGCTTCGGTTTCTAAAACTTTAGAATATGCCTATGATGATTGGGCAATTGCGCAAGCTGCGAAGAAATTAGGAAAGACAGCTATTTATAATGAATTCATCAATAGATCGAAAAATTATAAAAATGTTTATGATGAGAAAACAGGTTTTATGCGTCCGAAATTAAACGACGGAACATTTAAGAAAGAGTTTGATCCATTAGATACCCACGGACAAGGTTTTATTGAAGGAAACTCTTGGAATTACAGTTTGTATGTTCCGCAAGATCCTGCCGATATGATTCAATTGATGGGAGAAAATGAGAAATTTAAAGTTCGTTTAGATTCATTATTCAACATGCATCTTCCAGACAAATATTTTGAAAATACAGAAGATATTACCAGAGACGGAATCATTGGAAATTATGTTCACGGAAATGAGCCTTCGCATCATGTTGTGTACTTGTACAACTGGACAGATTCTCCGTGGAAAGCTCAAGATAAAATTAGAATGATTTTGAAAAAAATGTACCGAAATGGCGCTGACGGTTTAGGAGGAAATGATGATTTCGGACAAATGAGTGCTTGGTATATTTTTAGCAGTTTAGGATTTTATCCAGTTGCTCCAGGTTCAGACGAATATGCATTAGGAAGTCCGCTGATGAAAAATGCTGTTTTGAATTTAGAAAACCGAAAAACTTTTGAAGTAGAAACCATAAATCAATCAGATAAAAATGTATTTGTTTCAAAAGTACTTTTGAATGGAAAAGAACTTTCGAGACCTTTCTTGAAACATGAAGATGTTATGAATGGAGGGAAAATTACATTTTATATGAGCAGTAAACCGAATAAAAAGAATTTTGTTGGTAAATAATTTCAAATGGAAAAGGAAATTATAATTGAAAATGTTGGTGTTTGGATGGATGGGGGAACTGTCACATTAAAAATGAAAAAAGATAATTCAATTTTTTATGAAATTGATTTTGTGCAAAAAGTCATTTTAGAAAAAAGTAAAAGACAAATTGAAAATAGTTTAGTTCCCGGGAGTCTTTTGCTAAACAGAAAGGAGGTTGAGATACGATCATCATTAGAAAAGGAAATACTTTCAGAAATTAAAGTTGCTAAATTCGGAACAAACATATCTCAAAGTGAAACGGATGCATTGAATCGTATAATTTTAGAAGCTATAAAATTTGTTGAATCAGAAGATTATATAACAGTTGCTAGAAAAGTTGGCCGTATTAAATAATTAATTTTTAATAAAAACAGAAATGTATCCAATTTTATAAAAACTTCACGAAATTTGCACTTCAAATAAAGACAATCAATATGAAGATCAATTTAAAATCAGGAATAGATAAACTGCTTTTCGGAATGAAGCAGAATGACGTAACAGCTGCTTTAGGAAAACCTGATAAAAACTATAAAGACGAAGATGATAACGTAATTTTTGTTTACAATGCTCATAAAATGAGATTAACTTTTTATCAGGAAGAAGATCTTAAATTGGGATATATTGTAGCATCAAGCAATGATCTGGAAGTTTTCGGATTCAAATTAATCGGAAGAAAAATTGCTGATGTAAAGAAAGATTTCGCTGCAAAAGGAATTACAAAATATACTCAAGAAACTTTTGATACTTTCGAAAATTACTTCAACGAAGACAATTGGTTTATCCTTCAAACAGAATTTGATGAGGTGGTGAAGTTTGAAATTGGAGCGATCATCAACAACAAAGATGAGTTTGATTGGAAATTTCCTGTGAAGAAATAAACTCTTTTTGTCAGGCTGAGCGGAGTCGAAGCCATCGCAAGTTAAATCCACGCTGAGCTTCGACTCCGCTCAGCCTGACAAAACCTAGAAAATTACAGCATAAAAAAAACCGACAATCACTTGTCGGTTTTTTTATGCTTTAAAAGGAAATTAACCTTTTAACCATGCATTTTTAAGTTTCTCTTTTGAAGCATCAGTCGCTTTAAAAGTTTCAGCTTCTTCAAAAGGTAGTTTTACAGTTCCTTTAATGGTTTCTTCTTTTCCGCCACGTTTTACTTTCAAGGTAATTGGGTCATTATCTTTCCAGTTTTCGCTTTCAGTAACCAAATCATAAATGTTATCCAAATTGTATGATTTATTGTTTACGGCTAAGATTTTATCGCCACCTTTTAAATTCAGATTTTTATAGAAATCAACAGATTCTGAATCTGGGCGAACAGCAATTTCTTTTGTTGCTTTATCAACTGTAATGTATGGAGTTTGCCCTTTAATAAACGGATTTCCAGATTTTTTCTCCATTGCTTTTGTGACACCAACTTTAGCTAAGTAAAAATCGTAAGGAATTGGAGTAGTTCCAGCCACATATTGGTTTAAAAATTCTCCAACTTCAGGATAAGTCAATGAAGTGATTTTAGCAAATAATTCATCGTCATTGAACGGTTTTTCAACACCATATTCATCAGATAATTTATGCATTAAATTCAAAATACCTCTTTCTCCGTTGCTTTTTTCTCTAATGATAATATCGATGCACATTCCAATTAAAGCTCCTTTTTGGTACACATTTAAGTATTGGTCTTTATAAGGCTGTTCTAATACATTTTTACTCATTAAAGTAAAAGACATTGTATCATCTAATTGTTTAGATTGTGCAATTTTGTCGGCAATACGAGTATAGAATTCAGATTCGTCAATCAAACCTTGGTTGATTTGGAAAAGATTAGCAAAATATTCTGTTACACCTTCATACATCCATAAATGTTCAGACATTTTTGGTGCATTGTAATCAAAATACTGAATTTCTTTTGAGTGAATAGTTAATGGAGTTACAATATGAAAAAACTCGTGAGAAACCACATCTTTCATAGATTCTACCAATTTTTCTTTTGGCATAGATTCTGGCAACACTACAGTTGTAGCAGTTGGATGTTCCAAAGCTCCAAAACCGTGAGCATCATCTTTTGCCATGCTTGACAAGTATAATAACACAGTATATTTTTTAGTAGAATTTACTTTCCCTAAAAAGTTTTTCTGTGCTGTCATCATCGTTTTCATTTCTGGAGTAATGCTTTCAGCAGTATATTTTCCAGTAGGCGAGTATACGGCAATTAAGATATCCATTCCGTTTACATTAAAAGTAGTGTAATCAGGTTTAGAATACATAATTGGGTTTTCTACCAAAATTGCATAACGAGAAGTCGTGAACACATCAGAAGTATTGCTTGCATCCTGATCTGTCATAGAAGTTGCTCCCCAAAGTGTTTCAGGATGAGTGATAGTAACTTTGTACGGAACATCTAATTTATCTTTAAAATACCCCACAAATCCATGCGTATTAACCATGAAATTTTTTCCGGCATCGATATTTGTTCCTGCTGGAGAGAAAACGTCATCGTTTCCAAATCCAGTTCCTTTTTCAGTATCGAAAGTATCGTTTACTAAATAAGTAATTCTTTTTAGTGTTTTTGCGTTTGAAATAGACCAAGAATTATCGTCTAATCTTTTTACTGTAAGAGGATTGCCTTTAGCATCAAATGCTCTGAAATCTTCAGAATACTTTCCGTAATTATCTGTTGAATAGGTTCCAGGAACGGTTTTCGGGATACTGTAAACAATTTCATCCGTTTTAATGGCTGGTGGTGTGACTGTTACTAAGACTTTATCGTCTTTAACATCCGTTAAATTGATATTAACTTCAACTATATTGCTTTTTGCGGCTCCTGTGCTCCCTGTTTTACAGCTCCAAAAAGTGACCGCTAGAGCTAAGGTGTAAAGTATTTTTTTCATTTGTATATGTTTAGTTAATTGTATTTGTCACAAAAAGCATTAAAAAGTTACTAAAAAATCACAATAAATTTAATAATAAAAAAAACTCCTGAAAAACAGGAGCTCTATGTTAGTCTAATTTATTCTTAATATAATATTTTCCGTCCAAATCTTCATCAAAATCATCTATTTTAACTGGTTTTGGTTTTGGCTTGTTCGCAATTGCCTTCTTTTTCCACATCTCAAATTTTTCAAGAGGCATTTTCTTTTTCATGATGTCCAGGACTTCTTTTTCTGCCAATCCAAATTCTTTTTTTATAATTTCAAATGGATTTCTTTCTTCTAAAGCTAACGAAACAAGTCTTTCGGTTTGTTCCGGAGTTAATTCTTTGCGGCTACTCTTTTTCATCTCGTGAAAATTAATTCAAAATAGGGTGTTAATTATTAATAGATTGATTTTCAATTCTTGTATCAATATTAAAAAAAAAAATAATAAGTTGGTTCAGGAAAGTGCACTTTTTTTAGAGAATTTAGCTGTTTTTAAAGGATCTTGATTTTTGAAATGGAATTTTTAACAAATTCTTCAATTCATTATTTTCCTCAGGAAGCATATGAGTATCTACACCGTATACAAGCTGATCTTTGGGCAAATAGGTGAAAGTTCCAAAAAGTCTGTCCCAGACAGAAAAAATATTTCCATAATTGCTATCCGTGTAAGGCAGCACATAATGATGGTGGACTTTATGCATATTTGGAGAAACGATAAAATAACTTAAGAAAACATCTAATTTTTCTGGAAGCGAAATATTGGCGTGATTAAATTGTGAAGCAATAACAGATAATGACTGATAGAGGAAGACCATCCACATTGGTGTTCCAACAATTAAAACGCCTAAAGTGGTAAAAACAAAACGGACTACGCTTTCTCCCGGATGATGTCTATTTGCTGTTGTAGTGTCGATCCAAGTGTCGGTATGATGCACCAAATGAAACTGCCATAAAATTTTTACTTTGTGTTCTACCAAATGAGCTAAATAAGCCCCAATTAAATCCAAAAGCAATAACCCAATTATGGTATAAAGCCAAATAGGCATTTGCGGAAGCCATTGCAGAATTCCAAAATTATTTTCGATTGTCCAAGCCGCGGTTTTTATTAAAATAAACGCAAGAATAAAATTGACCACGATGGTTGTGAAGGTAAAAAAGAAATTTATTCCAGCATGAGGCCATTTTTTATATTGCATTTTAAACAAAGGGAAACTGTTTTCAATAAGCCAGAAAATAGTAATGCCACCAACCAGAATAAGGCTTCTATGCGACGATGGAATCGTACTGAAGTAAGAAATGATTTCGTTCATAATACATACATATTTGAGTTGAAATAAAATTTTCTTGTCGATTTTATCCAAAAAAAGAGAAAATCAAATATAAATATATCAGATTTTCTCTTTTGATTTCAATTATGTACCAACTAATTGGTTATTATTTTTTGATGAGGCTGATTATAAATAATAAAACCCAAGCACCACCTACGGCAATCAGAATTTGCCAAAGAAGACCTCCGCCTCCTATACCAAGTTTTCCGGCGATCCATCCTCCGATAAATCCGCCTATGATTCCAACAACGATGTTGCCAAGTAATCCAAAACCAGAACCTTTCCAGATTTGACCGGCTAGCCATCCAGAAATGGCTCCTATAAGTAAGAAATATAAAAATTCCATATTTTATTTTTTTTTTGATGATATGTAGACTTTTTCTCTTTTATGCTTCGGCATGATTTTGAAGCAGTGTTTTATAAAGGAAACCAGCCGCTAATGCACCAAGAATAGGGGCGACCCAAAACAGCCAAACCTGAGATAATGGCTCTCCACCAACAAAAATAGCTTGAGATAATGATCTTGCAGGATTTACAGAAGTATTTGTAATTGGAATACTGATTAAGTGTATTAATGTCAAAGCCAAACCAATTGCGATTCCAGCAAATCTGCCGTTTGCAAATTTATCGGTTGCTCCTAAAATTACTAATAAGAAGAATAAAGTAAGTACAAATTCTGCAATAAAAGCAGACTGTAGTGAATAACCATCAGGAGAAAAAGCTCCAAAACCATTAGATGCAAAGGCTCCAGCTTTTGTGTTGTCTATTGCAAAACCAGCCTTTCCAGAAGCTATTGTGTATAAAGTTCCGGCAGCAGCAGCAGCTCCAACACATTGTGCAATGATGTACGGAATAAGATCTTTACCAGAAAATCTTCCGCCTGCCCACAAACCAAAAGAAACCGCTGGATTAAAATGACCGCCAGAAATATGACCAACAGCGTATGCCATGGTAAGTACCGTTAAACCAAAAGCTAAAGCAACACCCGCAAATCCGATTCCTAAATCTGGAATTCCAGCAGCAAAAATTGCGCTTCCGCATCCGCCAAAAACAAGCCAATAAGTCCCAAAAAACTCTGCAAATAATTTTTTCATAATAAAATAATTTAATGGTTAATGTTTAGAATGTATATTGGTAAGCCCAATAAATTAAAACAATTTGTAAGGGCAAACGTACAAATAAAATCCATCTTGGTAAACCAAAACCTGCTTTTTTATTTTGAAACATGTACAAATTAGCAGGAAATACAGCAATTAATAGCATTATAATTCCCCAGGCGGCAAAATGTGATGAAAAAGGCAGGAGCAGAAAGATGCCTAAAATGATTTCGGCGGCACCACTTAAAATATTTATTAATTTGGGGTTTTTAAATGCGGGCGGAATGATTTTTATGTACATTCCAGGACTTCTAAAATGATTTATCCCAGCAAGAATATATAAGCAAGCCATTAAATATAAATGCCAAGGTAAAATCATGATATTTAATTGTTTACCACGAAATTATAAAAAAATTAACAATTATTGCATTACAGAACTGTTTTTTTTAATAATGCTTATTTGGAGTTATCTTTTTGGTTTGAAATTTACATTCATAATAATAATGGCTAGAATGATCAACACAATTCCAACCCATTGAGAAAAGATTACTTTTTCGTTTAATAAAACATACGCCATCATTACAGAAACTGGCAGTTCAAGCGCAGAAACAATACTTCCTAATCCAATTCCCGTTAAAGGAAATCCAGCAGTCATTAAAAGCGGCGGAATTATAGTGCCAAACAATGATAAAACGATTCCCCATTTTAAGAAGATTTCTAGATTGAATGCAGTTACCTGAGTTGCAAAAGCGAATGAAAAAACAATAATAGCACCGCCTAGAAGCATATAAAGGCTTCTTTGCGCTGAAGAAATTTCGGTTGCGACACGATTGGCAGTAAACATTGTTGTAGTGAAAGAAGCTGCGGCCAGCATTCCCCAAACTAAACCTCTCCAGTCTAATTTGATATCATTATTGATAATATTGGTTGCTAAAACAGTTCCGAAAAGCACAATACATACAGCAATTACCTTTTGTTTTGAAGGCAATTTCTTTTCTAAAATCATTTCAAGTAAAACTCCCATCCAAACGGTTTGCATTAATAAAACGATTCCAATAGAAACAGGAATATATTTGACAGCCAAATAGTAAAATAAACTTGTCATTCCTAATGAAGTTCCTGCGAGCATTAAGTTGAAAATGTTTTTAGGAGATGCTTTTACGGCTGTATTTTTGTTTTTAATGCGCTGAAAAAGATTGATTATAAGAATACCTAGAATTCCGTAAATAAATTGTGAGGTTGTGACTTCTGCAGTTGTGTATCCTTCAGAATAAGCCATTTTTACAAATGTGGCCAACATTCCGTAAGTGGTTGCTCCCAAAGCAACAAGAAAAACACCTTTTAATACATTATTTTGCGACGTCATAAATTATCTGTTTTAAAAAATTAAGCCGGCAAAGGTAAGCTATTTTGTTTAGGATTCTATCGTACTATGTTGAAAATGGTAATTAAATGGCAACAAAAATGGGTTTTAAAGTCTTGAATTAAGAATTCTTTAAAAAACTAAAATGGCGAAAATAGAAAAGCCATCAAAAATAATTCTGATGGCTTTTTATATTTATGAAGAACAAATCTTCTCTTTTCTAATTAATTAGGCTGATTTTGATATGTTTCAATTTCAAAAATCAAAGTTGCATTTGGAGGAATTACACCGCCAGCGCCTTTTTCTCCATACGCTAAATTTGAAGGCAAGAAGAAAGTCGCTTTTTCTCCGTCTGTCATCATATCAAGCGCTTCAATAAAACCAGGAATCATACCGTCTTTTTTACCAACTGTAAAAGGAAAAGCTTTGTAACCGCCTTGAGCATCTCTGTTTGCATCATATTTTCCGTATGTTTTTGCTACTTGAGCCATGCTGCTGTCAAATAAGTTTCCGTCTTCAAAATATCCAGCGTAGTGAAAGTAGATTGTAGAACCTTCAGCACCTTTAACGCCAGTACCTTTTTGAGTTACTACATATTTTAAACCTGTTGAAGTGGCAGTTGCTTTTGCTTTCAAGTCTTTAAAATAAGCTGCTTTAGCCGTTATTACTTTTTTTGCTTCTTCTTTTTTAGCGGCTTCTTTTTTAACATCATCACTTAAAACTTTCAAAGCATCAAATTTCTTTGCTGCTGCACCTTTGCGTGTAATAACGATTTTTGTCATTACATCGTCCTGAACAATTTTATTTACAACGTCCATTCCAGAAACCACATGTCCAAAAATAGTATGTTTTCCGTTCAGCCAAGGTGTATCTTTATGTGTAATGAAAAATTGGCTTCCGTTTGTTGCAGGACCAGAATTTGCCATCGCTAGCACACCGCCTTTTTCAAATTTTAAATCGTCTACAAATTCATCTTTAAAAGAATATCCTGGACCTCCAGTGCCATTTCCTTCAGGATCACCACCTTGAATCATGAAATCGTTAATAACTCTGTGAAATTTTAATCCGTTATAAAATGGTTTTCCTTTAAGAGATGCTTTGACATTAGGATTTGTTCCTTCTGCTAAAGTAATGAAGTTTGCTACTGTAACAGGAGCTTTTACATATTCTAAAGAAAGCACAATGTCTCCTTTTGTCGTAGAAATTGTTGCAAAAATTCCATCGCCTGGATTTGCCGCAGCAGTTGCTGCTGTTGCAGGTTTAGCTGCTGGCTTTGCAGCAGGTTTTTTAGTTTGAGCCTGAATATTTACTATTGCTAAGCAAAATAAAAACAGAAATTTAAATTTCATTGCTTTTTAATTTTAAGTCTATAATTCGGTTATTTTTTATCTGAAATTTGAATTTCGAAAATAATATTAGCATTTGGCGGAATTACTCCTCCAGCTCCAGTTGCTCCGTAAGCTAAGTGAGATGGAATGAAAAGAACTGCTTTGTCTCCAAAAGATAATTGTTCAACCCCTTCAATAAAACCAGGAATTAAACCGTCTTTTTTTCCAGCTTGAAATTGAATTGGCTGGTAGCCGCCTTGTGCTGCTCTAGCTGGATCAAATTTTCCGAATTGTTTTGCCACTTCTTCAATGCTAGTGTCAAACAAAGTTCCGTTTTCAAGGAAACCTGCATAGCTAATGTAGATTTGACTTCCTGCAGCAGGTTTTTTGCCATTTCCTTTTTCTGTAATTACATATTCTAAACCGCTCGTCGTTTTAGTTGCTTTTGCTTTTAAAGCAGCATAAGAATCTACTTTTTCTTTTTGAACTCCAGCATATTTCTGCTGTTCTTTCGCAATGTCAGCAAAATAATCATGGAATACTTTTACAGCATCAAATTTTTTAGCAGCTTCACCATTTCTGATGATCGTAACAGAAACAATATTGTCACCTTGAACCACTTTGTTGACCACTTCCTGATCTTTTGCACTTACCACATGACCAAAAATAGTATGCAAATTATCTAACCAAGGAGTCTCTACGTGAGTAATAAAAAATTGGCTGCTGTTTGTGCCAGGTCCGTTATTGGCCATTGCCAAAACTCCTGCTTTGTCAAATTTTAAATCTGAGAATTCGTCTTTAAATTTATATCCAGTATCACCAGAACCAGTTCCTAACGGGTCACCAGTTTGAATCATGAAACTTTCGATTACTCTATGAAATTTTAGACCATCAAAGAATGGTTTCTTTTTCAACTGTTCGTGTGTTACGAACTCGTTTTTGCCTTCAGCTAAAGTCACAAAGTTGGCTACAGTGATAGGCGCTTTTTTGTAATCAAGTTCCACAATGATGTGACCTTTGTTTGTCTCGATATCGGCATATAAACCATCTGGCAGATTACTGTGATCGTCCTTACAAGAATAAAATGAGCTTACGGCTATTAGTAATAATAAAATACTCTTTTTCATTTTAAGATATTGTGTTTATTGAGTTAATGTGTCTTTATTGGCTTGCGCTGCAGGTTTTGCAACTGGAGGTTTTGGTGTTGCGGTTTGAGGCGATTGTGTAGCTGGTTTTGCCGTTTGTGCCGCTGGATCTGGAACAAAATTTCTAAGCGTAACCGTAACGATTAAAGATTCGTTTGGACCAATTTTTTTGTTGTCTCCGTGATATCCGTATGCCATATGCGATGGAAATAAAAACGTAACCGTTTCATTTTTATGCATTCTTTTAATTCCGTCGCGTAAACCCATCATAATATCTTGTTTGTCTACATAATAGGTTTGCGGGCCAAGATCAGATTCAGAGTAAATACTATTGCCTTTTATATCTTTTATTTCCATGTTGAAGTAAGCAATATCACCTTTTCTTGGCGCTGCAGTTTCTGCTGTATTCTTTTCTTCGTAGCAAAACCAGTACCCTTTTGGAGTGGCATAATATTTTACTTTTGGATTGTTTTGGATTATTTTTTTAATAACCCTTTCTTCGTTTGCGACTAACTTTTTATTTCGGTCGGCCGATTTCTTCATGAATGTTCCCGAAGCTCTAGAAATAGGTCTTCTGGCTTCTTCATGATGCTTGCAGCTGCTTAAGAAAACAGTAAAAAGCAAAGTGTAAATGCTAAGTTTTAGGTAATTCATGATTTGGGTTATAATTTTAGTTTTTTGACTAAATCTTCAAATTTATTTACTGTTTCTTCCATAGAAGCTTCAGATCTTCCGCCTGCTGCATTGACATGTCCACCTCCATTAAAATGATCTCTTGCAAATTGGTTCACATCAAATCCGCCTTGAGAACGGAAAGAAATTTTTATGATTTTTTCTTCTCTGTTTTCAATAAATATGGCTGTAAAAACAATTCCGCGAATGCTTAATCCGTAATTTACGATTCCTTCAGTGTCACCTTTTACATAGTTAAACGAATCAAGTTCTTCTTGTGTAAGTGTCATGTAAGACGTTTTATGTTCTTCAAAAATTTTCATGTTTTGAAGTGCTCGGCCCAATAACTGCAAACGGCTAAAAGAACTATTATCGTATAGTAAAACCGGAATTTGAGTGTTTTCGACTCCTAAATCGATCAATTCGGCAATAATTCTATGCGTGTTTCCAGTGGTTCCTGGAAAACGGAAAGAGCCTGAATCAGTCAAAATTCCTGTATAGATGCAAGTGGCAATGGTTTTATCAATATCTTCTTTTTTGTTTAAGAAGGCAATGAAATTATAAACCATCTCACAAGTAGATCCGTAAGAAGTGTCTGAGTACATATAAGCCGCATAATCATGAGGTTTTTCATGATGATCGATCATGATAAATGGAGCTGTAAGTTTTGCTAGAGTATGCTCCATTTCGCCTGTACGATGAAAAGCATTAAAATCTAGCGTAAAAATAAGCTCGGCTTCTTCTAGTATTTTAATACAGTTTTGAGTGTCTTTTTCATAGATTTTTACTGTTTCTGAACCTGGAAGCCAAGCTAAAAAATCAGGAAAATCATTTGGAGAAATAACGGTTGGCTGATGATTATTTTTGAGTAAAAAATGGTACAAAGCTAGAGTAGAACCCATGGCATCACCATCTGGCCCTCTGTGCGGAATTATTGCGATTTTCTTTGGTGCAGCAAGCAATAATTGAATCGCTTGAATATCTTGTATTTTCATAGTGTGCGAATTTACATTTTTTTAATGTAATGCTGAAAATAATTTTAGTGGCAGTGTTAAGTGGTCAGTCTCAGTCTCAGTTTCCAGTCTTCTTGTTTAGGCCCAGTTTGTAGCGTATTATTGGCGTAAACAACGACTGCGACTGAAAACTGTGACTGAGACTAAGATACTCTAAAGAAATTTTTGGTATAATTTATATTTCGCGCCTTTTACAATTTGAGATTTATAGATTCCGATAGAACCAGAAGAAAAATAAGCGATTGTGCAGGCAATTGCAATTAAGATTCCAGGAGCAATTCCGAATAATTCCATTCCCATAACGGTGCAGGCAATAGGAGTATGGGTTGCTCCAGAGAAGACAGCAACAAATCCGATTCCTGCTAAGAGAGCAATTGGCATTGGAATTACGGTTGATAAAGCGCTTCCTAAAGTAGCTCCAACAAAAAATAAAGGCGTTACTTCCCCACCTTTAAAACCAGCTCCGAGTGTAAATCCTGTAAATAAAATTTTAAGCAGAAAATCGTACCACTGGCTAGGATTTGAAAAGGAATCAACAATAACAGGAACGCCTAGTCCAGAGAATTTTGTAAAACCTAAACCAGCAATAGCAATAGCTAAAATCACACCGCCAATTACAGGACGAAGCGGAGGATATTTAATGTTTTTTGAAAAAATATAGCCCCAAAAATGCGTACTTCTGGAAAATAATAAAGCCGCAAATCCTGATAAAACTCCAATAATTAGAGTAAAAATTATATTGTTTAAGCTAAGTTCTGGAATTATTGGAATGCTGTAATGTGTATGTTTTATTTGCCAAAATTCTACAGTAAAATAAGCAGCGTAAGCCACTAGAAAAGAAAGTAAAATGCTTTTGAAGTTAATTTTACTGAAATATAAAACTTCCAATGCGAAAATGGCACCAGCCAGAGGTGTTCCAAAAACAGAGGCAAAACCCGCGCTTATTCCGAGAATAATTAAAATTCTGCGTTCTGAATGATCAAGGTTGAAAAACTTGGTAAATTGGTCGGCAATTGCGCCTCCCATTTGTACCGCAGTTCCTTCGCGTCCTGCAGATCCTCCAAATAAATGGGTAAGTAATGTTCCTAAAAGAACTAAAGGAGCCATTTTAAAAGGTATCACTTTCTTAGGTTCTTCATATTCTTCCAGTAAAAGATTATTTCCTTTGGCAACAGATTCTCCCCAATAGTAATAACTCAATCCGACCAAAAATCCGCCGAAAGGCAAAAGCCAGATAATCCAGTCATGCTGCATTCTAAATTGTGTAACCCATTCTAAAGCAACTAAAAAGAAAGCAGATGCAGAACCTGAAAATATGCCTACTAAAGCACAGATAAGAATCCATTTAGGAAGAGAAAGCAGAAATTGTTTAGGATTTTGGGAAGCCATTAATGAATTCTAAAAGTTTGCCACGAATTTCGCCAATTTTCGCGAATTAAAAGGAAAATAATTGGCGGAATTAGCGAAATTCGTGACAAAAAATATTATACTACAGCAGTAAATTCGATTTCTACCAAATATTCTGGAGCAACTAATTTGCTAATTTCATAAAATCCTGTTGTGGGTTTGACATCTTTAAAGAAAGCAGAGTGCGCTCTAGCGACTTCTTCGAAAGTAGAGACGTCTGTTGTGAAAATTCTTGTTCTAATCACATCTTTCATCCCCACATTTAAATCTTCTAAAACTTTTTCTACTCGTTCCAAAATATTATATGTTTGAGCATAAGCGTCATCAGCTTTTACTTTTTCGCCGTCAACAATGGCCACAGTTCCAGAAACTTCAACAATATTGCCAATTCTTACGGCACGGCAATATCCCATTTTGTCTTCCCACGGAGATCCAGTCAAGATGTTTTCTCTTTTCATTTTTATGATTTTTGCGAATTTGTCAGTATGGTTTTAAAAGCAAATTCAGGTTAATTAAAGATGCCGCAATTTAAGGATTATGCTTCTCTCGGCGATTAAAAAAAGCTTGAAATCAATTCAGAAATCAAGCTTTTTTGTGATATTTTATTCGGTTTCTTTTTCTTCGTAAATACGAAGCCTGTTTTGTACGGTATTCAAATTTTGCTGTAGGGTTTCGATCTTATTCAAAAGATTTGCAATGGCATCAATTCCTTCCAGATTTATTTTGAGATCATAATGCATACGAATCATTTTTTCAACTATCGGAAGCTGTTCTGGTTCCAGATACTCGTCATTTTCTTCCGTTATAATATGAATGAGTCCGTAATTATGAAGTTCGGTTATAAAGGTGTTCTCAATTTCGTGGTAAATACAAAACTGTTTGATCTGGATTAAATTTCTATTTTTCATGACTTTCTAAGTTTTGCTAGTTCTTCAAATAACTCTTTTTCTTTATCCGACAGTTTTGTTGGAATTTTTATAGTGTACGTGATGTATAAATCTCCAAACTGATTCTCTTTTTTATAAACAGGAAAACCTTTTCCTTTCAACTTCACCTTTGTTCCTGGCTGTGTTTCTGCCGGGACTTTGATTTTTACTTTTCCGTCAAAAGTGTTGATATACGTTTCGCCACCTAAAACTGCGGTGTACAGATCTATTGGAGCTTCGGCATATAAATTATTTCCTTCTCGTTTAAAATCTGAATTATTAGAAATTATAAACGTGATGTATAAATCGCCGTTTGGGCCACCGTTTACACCAGGTCCGCCATGATTGGGAATTTTAATGATCTGTCCGTTTTCGACACCAGCAGGAATTGTAATTCGGATATTTTTTCCGTTTACGGTTAAATTCTGTTTGTGTGTAGTGTAAGCTGATTTTAGGTCTAATTCCAGTTCGGCATTAAAGTCCTGTCCTCTATATTTGGACTGCGATCTGCTTCTGCCTCCGCCGTACATCGAATTGAAAAAATCTGAGAAATCACTGCCTGAAAAGTCTCCGCCTCCAAAACCAGAAAAATCGCCTTCAGAATATTGATAACCGCCTTGCTGTCTGCTTTGCTGCTGATTAGTATTGTAGCCCGCTTTTTCAAATTCTTCAGCATGTTTCCAGTCTTTTCCGTACTTATCATATTTTTTTCGGTTCTCTGCATTGCTTAAAACTTCGTTGGCTTCATTTATCTCCTTGAATTTTTTTTCCGCTTCTTTATCATTCGGATTCAAATCGGGATGATATTTTCTGGCCAATTTTCTATATGCTTTTTTGATTTCCGCTTCTGTAGCAGATTTTGTGACATCCAATACTTTGTAATAATCGATATAATCCATTTTATTGAGATTTTAAATGGTAAAATAAAGTCTTGAAGTTAAGAATAAGTTGTTAATAATCAAAATGCTGAATGCTTTTATAAAATGATTTTTTTGGAATTTGTAAATTTTAGATTTGAAATTTATTTTTTATGAAATAAAAAATCTTGGCAGGTTTTTTGCTTCCAAAAATTAGCTTAATTATATGTTATAAAACTCCTAAAGTTGTAGCAAGTAAGTAAATTATACTATTTTTGTGAAGCTGGACTTTTGATTATATTAATTATAAAAGGCGATTCGATAATACTTTTTTTTCAATGAAGCACATTTTATTTTTCATATTATTTTTTACTGCACTGTCTGTATCAGCCCAAATTGAGTCTAGTACTAAATTCAAAACTATTCCAGGCGGAAAGTTTACTGCAAAACCTAAAAAGACTCCGGTTCCTGAGACAAAAGACCCACTGGCAGATTTTAATGATATGCCATCAATTAAAACTCCAAATGTTTTTGAAAATACGACTATAACTCCAAAATCAAAGTTTCAGATTGGAGAAGAGAAAAGCAAATTTACGATGTCTACAGAAACAGATTTTGCTAATCCAGGCGATCGATATGTAGCCAAAATGGAAAAAGATTTGGATAAATCTTTAAAAGACGCCGGTTTAAGAGAAGGCAGAGGTGTTTTGGTAAAGAAAAATATTTCGCTAGGAGATTTTAAAACCAAATCGGAATACTTTATTGTTAAGTTCCGTGATTTTGGAGCTATTGACGGAGATTTAGTAAAAGTATCTTCAAACGATTATGTAATCCGTGATAGAATTTTATTGGATTCCAATTTCCAGCAAGTAAAAATCAATTTGGCACAAGGATTCAATAAATTAGACTTTGAAGCCTTAAATATAGGTACACTAGGAGGAAATACGGCAGAAATACAAGTCTACGACGATAAAGGTAATCTAGTAACAAATGATTATTGGGATAACCTTGCTGCGGGTTTTAAAGCGTCTATTGTTGTGACAAAAGAGTAGAGCGTTTTTAATGCTGGGTTAAAAGTAGCAAAGGTTCAAAGGGACAAAGTTTTACACTTCGTTTACCTCTGAACCTTTGTTGCTTTGAACCTTTGAACCTCAAAAATTAGAATGGATCCGCAGTAACCTTAAACTTCATTTCGGCTTTAACCGTTACATCTTGCGTTAAGGTTTCTTTTAAAGTTACTTTAGTTCTAATTTTGTAACTGTCTGCTTTAATATATTCGTCTAATCTTTTATCAGTACAAATTAAATCGACTGAATTGCTTGATACATTAATGTTATCTGCGTACGCCAATTCTATTTCTTCTGAATTTGCTGTTGAGATATACAAATGAACCGATTTTAAAAATGTAAATGTTTTATCCGAAGGATCTGTAATGGATAATTTCAGCGATCTGATTTTTACATCTTTTACCAAACTAGCTTTGGTTTTGTTGTTTTCAAACTCAGCAGAAGAATTGGTTGTAACCTCTGGTGTAAAAATTTCTGATGGCAAGTTAACAGGTGAAGTGCTTTTGATTGTAATCGAAGTATTGTTCGAAATTGTAAAAGTCAATAAATCATCAACCGTATTACAAGAAGAAAAAAAGACCGACACAAAAGCAGTCAAGGCAATAATTTTTGATTTCATAGTTAAATTTAAATTGGGTTTTCGTTAGATACGGATTTTTGGATTGTTTGGATTTTTTTTGCGAAGATACTAAGTCTCTAAGTTACTAAGATGCTAAGATTTTAAGTTTTTAGTTTTGTGAAGAAAAAAGCTTAGAATCTTAGCATCTTAGTTTCTTAGTATCTTCCTGTGAAAAAAAATATTTTTTTTTCACCGTTCCGATTTTTGAATTTCGAATATAAAAAGTACTTTTGCGCATGCAACACAACGTACTTATTTTAGATTTCGGATCGCAATATACTCAGCTTATTGCGCGTAGAGTTCGCGAATTAAATATATTCTGCGAAATTTTTCCTTACAATCACATTCCAAGTGATTTATCAAGTTATAAAGCCGTAATTTTAGGAGGAAGCCCTTTCTCTGTAAGAGGAGAAGATGCACCGCATCCTGATTTATCACAAATTAGAGGTAAGATGCCTTTACTTGCTGTTTGTTACGGAGCACAATATTTAGCTCATTTCAGCGGTGGAGAAGTGGCAGCTTCAAATACTAGAGAATACGGTAGAGCAAACTTGTCTTATATTAAAGAAGGCGAAACTTTCTTTGAAGGAGTTTCAGAAAACAGCCAAGTTTGGATGAGCCATAGCGATAGTATCAAAGCGCTTCCAACAAATGCTGTGAAATTAGCTAGCACGCATGATGTAGAATACGCAGCTTACAAAATTGAAGGCGAAACTACTTATGCGATTCAATACCATCCAGAAGTTTACCATTCAACAGATGGAAAAAAGATGTTGGAAAACTTCTTAGTGAAAATTGCTGAAGTTCCTCAAAACTTTACTCCAAATGCTTTCGTTGACGAAATGGTAGCAGAATTAAAAGAAAAACTAGGAAACGATAAAGTAGTTCTTGGTTTATCTGGAGGAGTAGATTCTACTGTAGCAGCAGTTTTATTAAATAAAGCAATCGGACAGAATTTATATTGCATCTTTGTTAACAACGGTCTTTTACGTAAAAATGAATTCGAAAATGTATTGAACCAATACAAAGGAATGGGATTAAATGTAAAAGGTGTAGATGCAGGAGATCGCTTCCTTGGTGAATTAGCTGGAATTAGTGATCCTGAAACAAAACGTAAAACAATCGGTCGTGTATTTATTGAAGTTTTTGATGATGAATCGCACTTATTAGAAGACGTAAAATGGTTGGCACAAGGAACTATTTACCCAGACGTTATTGAGTCTGTTTCGGTAAAAGGGCCATCTGCAACTATTAAATCACACCACAACGTTGGTGGATTGCCAGATTATATGAAATTAAAAATTGTAGAACCGCTTAGAATGCTTTTCAAAGACGAAGTGCGAAGAGTAGGAGCTACATTAGGAATAGATCCTGAATTATTAGGAAGACACCCTTTCCCAGGGCCAGGATTATCAATAAGAATTTTAGGAGATATTACTCCAGAGAAAGTTAGAATTTTACAAGACGTAGATTCTGTATTTATTGAAGGATTAAAATCTTGGGGATTATACGACAAAGTTTGGCAGGCCGGAGCAATTTTGCTTCCTGTAAACAGTGTTGGAGTTATGGGTGATGAGCGTACTTATGAAAAAGTAGTGGCGCTTAGAGCAGTAGAATCAACAGATGGTATGACTGCTGACTGGGTTCATTTGCCTTACGATTTCTTGATGAAAGTGTCTAATGATATTATCAATAAAGTAAAAGGCGTGAATCGTGTAGTTTACGATATTAGTTCAAAACCACCTGCAACAATTGAGTGGGAATAGTAGCATAATTTAAAATTAAGGTCTTACATTTGTAAGGCCTTAATTTTTTATAACCTACTATTTATGAGAGAACTTTTAACAATTTCTCTTGTGTTTATTTTGTCTTTTAACAAAATAATTGCGCAAGATTCAATTATCGAGCACAAGATTCAAAAAGGTGAGACCGCTTATTTTATTGCCCAAAAGTATAAGGTTTCTATCGATGAGATTTACAAACTCAACCCCGAATCGCAAAACGGAATCAAAGACAATCAGGTTTTAAAGATTCCAGTTCACCACTCAGAAAACACAATTTCAAAGCAGCAAACGCATATTGTTGCACCAAAAGAAACATTGTTTGGTTTATCAAAACAATATCGTGTTTCAGTTGAAGTTATTCAAAATGCCAATCAGGAAACTCTTGCCAACGGACTTCAAATCGGTCAAGAACTGATTATTCCTCAAAATCCAGATCATTTTTCAAAGCAAGAAAATGTTGTTTCTTCAAAAGCGACACATTTGGTTGTAGCTAAAGAATCTTTATTTAGCATTGCTAGACAATATAATGTTTCGGTTCAGGATTTAGAAAATCTTAATAAAGATATTTTAATTAATGGATTGCAGATTGGACAGACGATTTCGATTCCAAATAAAAGAAAAACATTGGACGGAAGAGTTCGTGTGATAAACCAGGAAACGGTTTTTCATGTGGTTGAACCAAAGGAAACCAAATTTTCGATTGCAAAGAAATACGGAATTTCAATCGATCAGCTAGAATCTCAAAATCCTGAAATTGTAAACGGATTAATTGTTGGAAACAAATTGGCTATTAATACTACAGCAATAAAGCCAGCAAACGAAAGCGAAGAATTGATGCTGGCGCTTGCCGAAAAACAAGTTGTGGTTGAAAAAACAAAAGCTAAAACGGTTGAAATTGAAGATTTAAAAGACCGATTGGTTGTTCAGAAAGAAATGAATCAGAAAATTATAAAGATTAATGATTTGAAAGTGAATCTGAACGATATGAATGGTTCTAAAGAAAATTCAGTTGAAAAATTGCGTTTGGTTTTAGAAGCCAATAAAAATGTTCAAGATGTTTTAATGGCAAAATTAGATTCGCTTGTTACGACAATGAATGATGACTTGAAAGAATTGAAACGAATGGATATTCTAAATGTCGAAGAATCAAAAAGACTTGAAAAACAATCTTCTGAGGGAATCAATAAAACAAATGAATTATCCTCTCAACTGAAAAAGGAACTGGCAGAAAATAGAAAAGTGTATGCTGGTTTGATGAATAAAGTAGAGAAAATTGTCGTTGAGGAAAATCAGGAGTATAAAAAGAAAATCCGCGAAAGCGAGAAAAAAGCCAATACAGAACCTTTGCAACAGCGTTTATCTTTAGAAGAAATTAAACGCTATAAAGAAGATCAGCAAAAAGGAGACGAAAAAAATCAGCTCTTGATTGCTAAAATTGATTCACTTGACAATCAGAAAAAAATTGAAGTAAAAAGACATATCAGTAAAGCTTCGTATTATAGCATGGAAGCTCGAAAGTTTGATGATAAATTGGCTTTGATTAAACTAAAAAAATATCAGGATGAAGCAGTCAAAAAACAGAAAAAGGACAACACTGCTGAAAATTCAAAAACAATTTCGCTGGAAGAAATGAAACAGGAATTGAAAGACAATCCGTTAAGACCTGATAAAACAGTAAAAGTAGAAGTTTATGATAATCTTAGAGAAGTTTCGAACGGGTATTACTTAGTTTTGGGTATATTTACAGACGCAGTTGACCGAGATAAGCTTATTATGAAACTCATTGATTCTGGCGATTTTAACGCTAGTTTCTTTTTCAATATTAACAGTCTTTCATACTATGTTTACAGCGATAAATTCGAAAACATGGAAGAAGTGCTTTATAAATGCAAGAAAAAAGAAGAAGATGAGTTATATAAAGAAATCATAATTGCCAAAGTAGAAATCGATTTGAGATGATTTTCGATTGAAATAACAAACGGCTCGAATTTTGCTTTGAGGAAATCTGTGAGATATTTTTAAATTAGAAATTAAATTGTTTTAAGCCATATTATGAAATACTATTTAACATTATTGTCTCTTGTATTCTTTATCAGTTCAAGTGCTTTTTCTCAGGAAAAAGTGGTGAAGTATAAAGTGTCAAGCGGTGAAACTATTAATCAGATTGCCCAAAAATTTAAGGTAACTCCTTATGACATTTATAAGCTAAATCCAGATGCCAGAACGGGTTTAAGCCCAAATACAGTATTGCTGATTCCGACGGCAACCGGAGAAGCAAAAAAAGAAGTTTCTGAAACTAAAACTGTTGCTTCAGGAAAAGAAATTATTCATGAAGTACAGCCAAAAGAAACGTTTTACAGCATTGAGAAAAAATACGGAATCTCTGATGAAGCTTTAAAAGCAGCAAATCCGTTTTTGGAGAAGACTGGCGTTCAAATTGGACAGAAACTGGTTATTCCTGCAAAAGGATCTGCTCAAAAAGTAACGGCAAAACCTGCGAAAGAAAAAGGCGCTGAAAAATATGTTTATCACGATGTTCAACCAAAAGAAACAAAATTTGGAATTGCAAAGCAGTATAATATGACTGTAGAAGAATTAGAAAAACGCAATCCAGATATTGTTTCTAGTTTGCCAGTTGGCTACAGACTGACCATAAAAGGAACAGCCCCAAAAACAGAGCATGTTGCAACTGAAACAGCAAAGCCTGCGGAAAATAAGAAACCTGTCGAATCTTCTAAAAAAGCGGTTACGTATATGGAGTATCAGGTGAAACCGAAAGAGACTTTTTATAGTTTAGGAAGAGTTTTTCATTTATCTCAAGATGAATTAGTGGCATTAAATCCGTCACTTTCTGAAGGTGTAAAAGAGGGGATGGTTCTAAAAGTTCCTGCTGGATATGTAGCTCCTGCGCCAATTATTGCAGCACAAGTTCCTGGTGATAAACCAGCTGATTCTTCTACAAGTAAACCAGCAGAAAACGCTGGCGGCGGAATTAAGATTGTTGATAAAGTAAAATCTACTGAAAACGAAAATGTAGAAATTGTTGAATTAACCAAAAAAAGAGGCATTAATGAGCGCAAAAAAGTAGTTTTATTGCTTCCTTTTAATTTGGCTAAAGTGCAAAGCGATACTTCGGGAACCGCTAACAGAATTAAAAACGATAAGTTCTTAAATATGACTCTAGATTTTTATTCTGGAGCTTTGATGGCGATTGATTCTGCAAAAACATTGAAACTGCCAATTGACGTTGCAATTTATGACTCTCAGGAAACTAAAACCACTTCGAATGTTGTAGGTTTGACTCCGAAACTTCAAGATGCAGATGCTGTAATTGGGCCATTTTACCAAAGTAACGCAGAAACGGCAGCAAGCATGTTGCGTTCGTATAATGTTCCTGTAATTTCGCCTTTATCAAAAGATAGTGCTAATCCGATTGATAATTTGTACCAAACTATACCGTCAAACGATGTAATCAGAAATTCAGTTTTTGATTATATGCGTTCTAAAAACGGAAATATCGTAGCGGTCGTTGATAAGAAAAAAGAATCTGTTATCAACTACATTAAGCAAAATCAGAAAGGAGTGGCATTTGCATCTCTAACTGAAACTGGCGGTTTGGATGTGGCTAACTTAAAAAGTCTGTTAATACCAAATCGTTTGAATTATGTTGTGATGGAAACAGGAAATACAGCGATGGTAAAAGCTACAATTAAGGCTCTACTAGATTCTCAAAAAACGTGTCAGGTTCAATTGGTGATTTTAGAACCAAATAGTACACTGGATACAGATGAAATCAATTTTGATAACTTGGTAAAACTAAAATTAATGTATCCTTCTGTAACTCGCGAAAGCGATGAACAGCCAGTTTTAATTTATGAAAAACAATATCGTCTAAAAAACAAAGCAAATCCGACGACTTATGCAACCAGAGGATTTGACGTAACATTTGATACGATGATGCGTTTAATGCAAGGAAAAACATTCCAAGAAACAGCTGATTTGATGACAACTCAGCAGGTAGATAATAAATTTCAGTATTATAGAAAAGAAGATGGCGGACACGCTAATAAAGGTGTTTACATTTTATATTATGATAGTGACTTAACTTTAAAAGTAGCAAATTAATGACATCAAAAGTAACTTATTTAGGAGATTTAAGAACAAGTTCAATTCATGTGCAATCAGGAAGCGAAATCATTTCTGACGCACCATTAGATAATAACGGAAAAGGAGAAGCATTTTCTCCAACAGATACAGTTGCAAATGCTTTAGCAAGCTGCATGATGACCATTATGGGAATCAAAGCTCGTGATTTAGAAGTTGATTTTGTTGGATCTACAGCAGAAGTAACTAAGATCATGAATGCTGAACCAAGAAGAATTGGAGCAATAGAAATTGTGTTTCAAATGAAAAGCAATGCTGATGAAAAAAGCAAAACGATTTTAGAGCGTGCTGCCATGACTTGCCCAGTATTTTTAAGTTTAAGCAGTGAAATCGAAAAGAAAATTACTTTCAATTGGAATTAATTTTCAACTTAATATTAAAAGGAGCTGTCTCAAAAGGACAGCTTTTTTTATAAGCTTCGGAGAAGCGAAATATTTGTAGAAATTCAATAAAGTGAATGCAAAAGAGCTCCAGCGGAGCGACATTTTTTTCCAATTATGATATGTCGCTCCGCTGGAGCTTTGTTAATGATAATAGATTAAATTGCTATAAATGTTTCGCTTCTCCGAAGCTGAATTTCCAAAATCAAACGGTTTGTAAATATTTTTCGGACTGCCTGTTTTGTTTTATAAATGGTCTAAAACAGACAAGAGAGCAACATATACTTTGCCCTCTTGCCCCTCTTACTAACTAACCAATAATATTTATTCTGAAAACTCTAATTTTTTAAGTTTGTTCCAGCCTCCACGAGTAAAATCTGGAATTTCAACAGGAGCAGAATTATGGTCTAATGAAATTTCTGTTAATGGTCCAAGGCAAGACCATTCGGCTAAATCATAAACGTCCATATCAAGCGGAAGTCCTTTTTGCAGACAATAAATTAAACGATAGTCCATAATAAAATCCATTCCGCCATGACCGCCCACTTTTTTAGCCTGTTCTTCGATTCCTTTGGCAATAGGGTGTTTGTATTTTTCCATCAACGCTTTTTTCACTTCTTCAGGAACAAAAGAATGCGCGCTCAATTTTTCGTGATTTGGTTTTACGTCATCGCTTAATTCTTTTCCGTCTAAAGCATAACCTTCTAACGGATATTTATTAGCAAAACCTTTTGTACCGCTCAATTGATACATTCTGCTGTACGGACGAGGAGAAGTAACATCGTGTTGAATTTGAATTGTTTTTCCGTTTTCTGTGCGGATCATCGTCATCGTATGATCTCCGTTTCTAAAATCTTTAATTTCTTTTCCTGACTTTTCTTTAATGTAAGCAGGATTTCCAACTGCTTTGGTGTCCATAGAGACCAAGAAATTCATTTTATCACCACGGTGAATGTTTAGTGCCTGACATGCTGGTCCCATACCGTGTGTGGCATAAATATCGCCACGATGTTTAATGTTATAATCCATTCTCCAGTTGTTCCAGTATTCTCCCCAGAAAGGCTGTAAACCGTGAATGTAAGAGCCTTCAGCGTGTAGAATTTCTCCAAAAACGCCTTGCTGAGCCATATTTAAAGTGGTCAATTCGAAAAAATCGTAAACACAATTTTCCAATTGCATACAGTGTTTTCTCGTTTTTTCTGAAGTATCGATCAATTCCCAGATTTCTTTCATAGTTAAAGCGCCCGGAACTTCTATTGCAACGTGTTTTCCATCTTTCATGGCCTGAACACCAATCACAGCGTGATGTTTCCAATCTGTGGCAACATATATCAAGTCTACATTCGGCAAAGCCGTAACTTTTCTCCAAGCATTTTCATCACCATAGAATTCTTGTGCTTTTGGGAAACCAGCTTTCGTTAAGATTTCATTTGACTTCGCAGTATTTTCTTGAGTCATGTCGCACAAAGCCACAATTTCTACACCTGGAATATGTGTCATGCGTTCGACAGCCCCAGGACCGCGCATTCCAAGTCCGATGAAAGCAACACGAACCGTCGGAATTGGATCTGCTGCCATTCTCAATACGTCTTGCTGTCCTTTTGGACGTGAAGGCGTTTTGGTCTTAATCATTTGTGCCGATGCAATTGTCCATCCGAACAAAAGAAAAAGGATTGTTATAGGTTTTAAGAAGGTGATTTTCATGAGTGATTATTGTTAGATAATTTTTTAAAATAACCTCTCTAATGAACCAAATTAGAGAGGTTTTCAAAAACAAAAACAGACCTAAAGGACTCTTAATAATTATTTTTGACTACTAAATCTTTTCATTAATGGCGTTACATGTTTTTGGGTATCGTCATCTAATGAAGCCAATGCCTTATCTGCTTCGGCTGGTGCATATTTTGTTAATCCTGTTAATCCTGCTGCGATTACGTTGTATGATTGTTCTTTAACGCTTTCGTCCATCAAACTTTTATAAGAAGCATCTCCTGTAGAAGCCAATTTTACAATTGCATTTGCTCTCGCGATTGTCTTTTTATCGTTTTTAGCAATATCAAGAAGCGTTTTTAGAACCTGATCTTTGGTTTGCTTTTCATTTAAATCAATTGCTTTTATGCTCAATACTCTTAAATCTTCCTGTTGATCTTTTAAGCCTTCTAGTAAAATAAGTTGCGATTCGTAACTTCTATCTTTCGAAGCAAATTTTATAGCTTCAATTCGGTTGTAATAGGATGGAGCATTTTTATATTGATACAAATAATCAGCTGCTGTTTTTTTGTCTACATTCACTTCGCCCACTAGAATTTTATCTGGATCTAAATCTATAAATTCAGGTTTTGAAGAAAGATCAAAAGTGAAGCTTTGCTGTCTTTTATCAATTAAAATATCCTTTCTGATTTTAGTTCCGTTTACATAAAAATCAACTTTTAAAGGTAGCGTAAAGGTTTGCACTGCACTATCTTGAGATTGATTTATGGTAATAATAGCTTTTCCGTTTACGTATTTGTAGTTCACATCCAAAATCGGACTTCCAGCGTTATAATACCATTGCTCAAAGTAAGGCAACCAGTCTTTTCCAGTTACTTCTTCCATAGACAAGCGCAGTTGATGCGGTTCGCCAGATTTATAAGCATTTGTGGTTAAATAATGATTTAGTCCTTTAAAAAAGGCTTCATCACCCATTTGGTTTTTCATGGCATACAAAATGATAGAACCTTTAGAATAGCTGATATTATCAAACATATCGTCTGCGTTTTTGTAATGAAAACGTGCTAAAATAGGACTATCACCATTTTTTTGAGAACGCAAATAGTTTTGAAGTTTCTCATAACGCGATCTGTCTTCCGCATCTTGTCCAGCATCATGACCATGCCATAAAACTTCTCCAA
The DNA here is from genome assembly GCF_000278705.1 of Flavobacterium sp. F52. NCBI lineage: Bacteria > Pseudomonadati > Bacteroidota > Flavobacteriia > Flavobacteriales > Flavobacteriaceae > Flavobacterium > Flavobacterium sp. F52. The sequence goes on from NZ_AKZQ01000006.1 coordinate 40,801, forward strand.
AAGTGGCAAATGATTCGTTCATGGTTAAGTTTGACCAAGACTCAGCCGTTACGTAATCTCCAAACCATTGATGAAAAAGCTCGTGAGCAATGGTACTTTCCTGATTATCATCTAATAATTCTCGTTCTGTTTTTTGCACATATTCGCCATGAACAGTTGCCGAAGTATTTTCCATTGCGCCACCAAAATAGTCTTTCACTACAATTTGCGCATATTTTGCCCAGGGATATTCCACGCCAAGCATTTTGCCGTAAAAATTCATCATATCCGGCGTTTTATAAAAAATCTGTTTGGCATACGGTGCATATTTTGGCTCTAAATAATAACTGACTTCTTTACCGTTATATGAATCTTTATAGATTTTGAAATCACCAACAGCCATCATAAACAAATAGGGCGCATTTGGCTGTTCCATTTTCCAGATATCCGTTCTTGTCCCGTCTTTATTTACTTTTTGCGAGGTTAATTTACCGTTTGAAAGCGTCGTATATTTTGCTTCAACGGTCATCGCAATTTCAGAAGTTGTTTTCTGATTTGGTTTATCAATTGTTGGGAACCAGCAAGAAGAAGCTTCCGTTTCGCCTTGAGTCCATATTTGTGTTGGTTTGTCATCTTTTCCATCAGGATTAATAAAATACAATCCGTTTGAGTTGGTAATCGATTCGCCAGCTTTGCTTTTCAGTTCTGCTGGTTTTGCGGTGTAATTAATGAAAATCGTGTACTTTTCAGTTCTTTTGTATTTTCTGTTTAAAGCGATTGAAAGTTCTTCGTTATCATATTTGTATTGTAACGGAATACTTTTTTTACCATCGATTATAGCAATTTCTTTAAAATCCATTCCTTTCGCGTCAAGCTTAAGCGAATCGGTTTCGTAAAAATGCGGTTTTAAAGTAATCCATTCTTTTCCGTATAAATAACGTTTTCCGTAATCGAATGAAACTTCGAGTTTGGTATGAATTAAATCATGTGTTTTTAAAGGAGTAGTGCGATAAATAGATAATTCATCTGCTTTTTCAGTCTTGTTTTGTGCTTCTATTTTTGGTGCCAAAACAAGGGCAAGACCCAAAAATGTATATTTTAAAAAATGCTTTTTCATTTTATTGTTTTGAAAGTTCTTTACAATTTTTCGATAATTCTAACTTCGCCATCTTTTTCATCTTCACTCAAAATATTCGATGGTTTTTTAGTGTAAGACAATAAAGTCCATTGCACTATTTTATTTGTCGGATATAAATCTGCCTGAGTTTTAATCCATTTTTCAGCTTCTTGAGCAGAGGAAGTTTTTTCTATTGCCCAAGCCGAAACCAATTGATTTGCTGGGAGGAAATTCATAACCGTATTATCGACTACTGGTTTGAAAGCGATAATTTTTTCTAAAGATTTAGAAGCCATTTCTTTATTTCCAAGACTGTTATAACATTGATAATCTAACCAGTTTTCTAATCTTTCGTCAATATTTTCGTCATACGGTTTTCCAACGCCTAAATTCTCTGGAAACAATTTGGCGTCAGCAATAAATTGTAATGCTTTTTTGTACTGCTTGTTTTTAATTTCTGCCAAAGCCTGCATCAATTTCGCTTCGTGATATAGTTGCCTTCCTGCTGTTGCGCCTTCAAACGGAAGGATTTGCAATTTGGTCAAGAACGAATCGGCTTCACGGTATTTTTTATTTAGCAATAAAGTTTTAGCGTAAAGCATTCCGATTAAATAATTGTTCTGATGTTTTTTATAAAAAGATTCAGCCGTTGTAAGCGCTTTATCAAATTGTTTTTGAGCGATGTAATGTTCTGCCAGCATTTTATGGTATCTCCAACCTTGCGGATCCAATTTTATAGCCTGTTGAAGACTTGCCAATACTATCGAAGCATCGTCTTTAAATAAAGAAGCTTTAGCTCCATAAAATGCAGGATCATTTGGTTTTGCGCCGCATTGTGAAAACAATTCTTTAGCTTCGGAAATGCTGTTGCGATTCCATTCAATTAAACCTAAATGATATTTTAACTGATATTGATCGTTAGTTTTAATTAAGGATTTTAGGATTTCAGCAGTTTCATTTCTGAAAGGAAAACTCGTCCCAGGTTTAGTTTTACTTACATCAACTGGTTTGTTTTCTAAGAAAGCTTTCCAATATATAATTTCAGCGCTTGGTTCTGCAATAGAAAATACTTTTAAAGCTTCTTCTTTTCGGCTTATATTATTATACCAGATTCCTAATTCAAGAAAAGTCTGTTCTGGCATTTCGTTTTGAATAGCATCTGTGAAAGCTTTTTTTGAATCGTTTGAATTGTTCCAAAGGTATTTTTCAAAATCAGCAAAATGATTCAACGGATCCAATTTTGTAATTGTTTTTAAAACTGAATTAACCTTGTCTGAATTATTTTGAAGACGATATAAAACCGCTAAAACCTGTAAACCTTCTATATTGTATTGATTATAGATTAAGCTTTTCTCGGCATATTCAATAGCTTTTGGCAGATCATTTTCTGCTAAATAAATTTTGCTTAAAGCGGTGTAAGCAGGACTGCGGAATTCGACACTTGCAGCAGCAATATCAAAACCATCTTTTGCATCAATAGTATTTCCTAAATGGAAATTCGCCAAAGCATAAAAATAATTCGCCGAAGCATCGTAAGTATCTACCGATAAAGCTTTTTTTGCTGAAATTACAGCTGCTTTGTAATCTAATTTTCTAATTTGCAAAGAAGCCAATGCAGAAAGGGCAGGAGCGTAGTTTGGATCTAGTTTCAAACAAGCATTTAGTTTTTCTTCAGCCAAAACATAATCTTTGAAACTGATGTAATTTTTTCCTTGCTGATACAATCCATAAACCGAATTATGAGCAAAATCTTTTGGAATTTCTACAGGACGATTGATGTTTCCGTCTTCTGGCGCAGAATTCCAAACTAATTTATTTTGGCCTAAAACGAATTTCAATTTATTAGAATCGACTTTTACTTGAATAGAATCTTTGAAAGTCTGCATGGTATTCAGAGCAATATCTTTAGAATACACTTTTTTATCGTTTTCAAAAACTTCAATTTTTTCGTTTAATTTTTGAAGGGGAGAAAAATAGATTTTCAGCCAGCCATTTTCGTTTTTGATATTAACTGAACCATAATTGTTGGCTTTTACAAATCCTTTTGTGTGTTTTACAGGAAACCAATATTCGGTCCAAGTATCAGTTTGATATGGCGCAAACGAACGTTGCTTAAAAGGCGTAAGACTACTGGTTTCGCTTGCCTGATTAAACAATCTGCCGCTTTGGACTTCTACATATTGTCCGTCAGTATCAGTCAATAATTTTTCCCAAATCATTCCTTGCTGCGACAATCCCCAGATCCAGATTTTTTTGCCGGGTTTGTCATCGTGATTACCGTATCTTCCCATTCCGAAATCTTCGTCGTGATAATATCCTCCAAAGAAATCGTCATATTTCCCGAATACGTGATACGATTTGTAGCCTCCAAAATTGTTGTTTTTGTAGAAAGATAAATCTTTGCCGTTTTCTTTGTCAATTGGCCACGAATTGTATTCTCCGTTATGACCGATATATGTTTGTCCAGGATAAATAAACTGCAGATTTTCGGCTGCTTTTATTCCCGTATTCATCCAAGTGTAATAAGGCTGTTCAAATTCGGTTGTGTTCGACCAAAACGAATTTGTGGTAAAATACGCTTTGTCTTTTGGCAGATTAATGTCTAATTTCCAAGAAGTTCTCGTCAATAAATCCAAAACTCCGATCACGCAGCTAATGCTTCCGTCTTCTCGGTTTATAATTTTGTAATCGACAGGAGTGGCGCAGTTTGGCGTGTGGCCTATAATTCCGTAATTGCCTTCAACACCTCCGCTTGTCCACGGTCCGCGCATGGCAATGTCTCTAAATTTTACCACATGATTGTTGTAAACAATGTCTTTTCCTGTAGATTTTTCTATAGCCGACCAGACTTTTCCGCCAATTTCTGGCAAAATCATCAGTTTGATATAATCGTTTTCAATTTCGATGACTTTCCATTCTTTCTGAACGGGTTTGTCAGTAAAACCGTCAAAACGGAAATATGGATAAAACTTAGTATCAGGTTTCGGAATCGGATCAGGATCTGAGAACGGATATGTGGTAAATACTTTTTTGTATTCTTTTACAGTCGGTTTGTTTTGTGCGTTGACAAACAGGCTTCCAAGGAGTAGAATTGATAATAATGGTCTAAATTTCATGATGGAGAGCTTGGTTATTTGTGGTTGTTTTTTTGCGTTTTTTGTCATTGCGAGGAACGAAGCAATCGCATTTGCTAAATCACACTTTGTATCTTTTGTTAGTGAGATTGCTTCGTTCCTCGCAATGACAAACAGTACGAGGTAATTGTTGATTACTTCACAATCAACAACCAGCCTTTTCCTTTAGAAACTGGAATTTCGTCTTTTGCTGTAAATATTTTTGCTGGTTGGAAATTAGTAACTTCTGGAGCTGTAATTGTTGCTTTTGCAGGATTGATTCCTAGTTTTTTCCAGTCGATATTTAATTTCACATTTACATCAGCATCTGCCCAGCTTGCGATTGAGATTAAAGCTGTACCGTTCTTTTTGTAAACGGTTGCCAGTACTTTGTCGTTGTTTGTTTTTACAGGGCAGTTTTCGCTCCAATATCCAATCATTTCAGAACCTTTAATTCCGAAAGAATCCCAAAGTTTCCAGATGTTTCTTGGATCAGCACCATCGCTCCATGGTAGTCTGTTTGTCATTCCGTAAACCATTCCTCTCCACGGATTTCCACCATCTTGAAGCATTTCTCCCATTAAACCAAACGGGATTCCGCTTACTTCTGTCAAGAAAAAGTCAGGCTGATTTTTTTCATAATCAAAATATTCTCCAAACCATAATCTATTGATGTACGGGAAGTGCTCCATGTATAAGTTGGCACTATTATTAAATCCGTCACTTTTGTTGTACTGGTTCGCACTGTGTAAATCGATAATTCCAGGATGACCATCTTTAGTCAAAACTCTTTTGATGCGTTTCATTGTGATTCTGTCGAAAGCAACGTCGTCAAGATATATTCCGTCAATGCCCACATTTTGGGTCAGCCAGTTCATACCTTCTACATAATAATTATGCCAACGGTTCATACCACTGTTTACGATTGCAGCGTCCTTAATTTCAGGAACAAACCAAGCAGCGATATAATCATCTCCAACATGCTCTTGCAGCCAAGAGAATCCTCCACCTTTTCCTGGAGAATAAATTTCGTGACCTAAACTTCTAAGAGCGAAAGTTTCATAAGCTTTGTTAGAAACCTCTCTAACCGTGTTGTAGATTTTTACTTTTAAGCCTTTTTGATGTGCTTCATCGATATACGATTTCATCTTTTTATATTCAATAAAAGGATAATTGATATACGGATTGATTGCATTTGCATGGTGAATATTAATTACCGTTGCACCAGTTTTAGCAATAGAATCGATTGGGCTGTATTTGTGATAAAACTTTGTATCCCATTGAAAATCGGTATTTATGGTATGGAATGGTGTAATCAATAAGTTGAAATTATAGTATAAAACATCGCCTTTTTTCATTGTTCTAGCACCGCTATATGCATTTACTACAACCGATTTTTGGTTTGGCTTAATAGTAATACCGCCCTTATTTTCGTTACCCCATGAAGTAGGCAGCAATAAAGGTTTTTGTAAATAGAAATTAGTATTTAAAGGGCGGCTATATTTTTCGTCTCTTAAAGAAAATTGCAATCCAGAATTTACAGCACCAATCCAAGCGCCGTCTTGATTTTTGTGAGCAACATCCCATTTCCAGTCGAAAGTTGCAGGACGATCTCCACCTTTTTGACCTAATCCCATCATGTATTTTGCAGAAGTTGGCTGCATTGGCATTTGGAAATTAATGTCATTAAAAGAAACGTCTTCAAGAGCTGTAACTTTTACTGTATAATGTACAAAACCATCAAATTCAACAGAAGCGTTTACATCCATTTGAACTGATTTTGAAGTCGAGGTGTTTTCCCAAGAAACCGTTCCAGCTTCTTTTTTAGTGAATTTTATACCGTTGTTTTTCCATTGCACTTCTTTTCCTGATGCATCAACAAAATGAAAATCGATTGGAGCACTTAAAATATCATTTGCTTTTGCTGTAACAGAAGTCATTTCTGGCGTAAAGAAAGTCTGAATTTGTGCAGGAAACCCGTTTGGAGCTACAATCAGTTTTCTTCCTAATAATGCAATTTCAGAATTGTTTACTGTTAATGGAGTATAAGGAGCAATAACCGTATTTTCTTGAGCTAATGTCGAATTCAACCATTTTAAACGCGTCATTTTTTCAGGACTGTCGATGCCTCCGTTTTTTGTTACTTGGTTAGAAACTATAATTTGAAGATTGATTTCTTTTGATTTTCCGTCAGCAGTTACAGTTGCTTTTCCGTTGTAAGTTCCAGCAGCAGCAGTTTGCGGAACGTCAATTCCACACCACATTGCTTGAATTTTTCCTTTTGAAACTGAAACTGTATTTGTAAAAGGAGTGCCATCATATCGAGTCCCATCAGTATTGATACAGCTGATATCTTTCGCGTCTATTGTAGCTCCAGTTGTGCTTACTAAATTGGTGAAAGATACTTTTACATTTTTTAAATCTTCAAGCGTGTAAACACCTAATTGAAAAGCTAAATATTCCCCTTTCATTGCCGTATCAGCAAAACTGTTTTGAACGCCTTTCTGAATCCATCTTTGCGGTAAATCAGATTTTAATTTGATAGAATGCTCTCTGTCTTCTGGGAAAACCAAGAAAGAGTTTCCGCTGTTTTTTGCCACAAGAGCTGAAGTTTCAGACGCTGTAGCAATCACTTCCATCGGATAAAAACTATTGAAAGCATTTACACTTTGGATTTCTGTTACAGCAGCATTTTCTTTAAAATTGCTTTTGATTTTAGAAACCCATTCAGTATTAGCTTTATCTTCAGGTTTTTGATAAATTCCTTTTGGATAATTTGCAGTTCCTTCATCAACATAAGGCATATAATAAACGTAATAAGTTCCTTTGCCTGAAATAGGTTCAAAGAAAATAGTACCGTTTTCTCTATTGATATTTTCGGTTTTGATGTTCTGAATTTCTTTTCCAGACGCATCCTGAACGATAATTTTTTTAAGTTCTGGATTGGTGTCTCTTCTTCGCCATTCGATTGTCGTTTTAGCAACATTTCCAGACCCAGAAAAGGCAATTACAGCACGGTGATTTCCTAATTGATTCGGATTCCAGCTGTCGTTTCCGTCTGAATATTTTATTTGTGCAGTTAGAGGAATGCTGATTGTGATCAAACACATTATCAGTATTCTGTTTAAAAGCGTTGTGTTGTTTAGGTTTAGTTTCATTGTATTGTATAAATCAGTTAAATAGTATATTTTGAGTTTAGTAAACGGCTTTCCATCCTTGTTTTTTCCAGTAAGCAATAATCGGTTTGTAAGGTCCGTATTTGTGCTGCTCTTCCGAAAAATTATCTTGAAATGGACTGTGTGCATAATCGATAGGTTTGCCCATTTTATTTGGATAATCAAACGTTTTTGGGTTTGGTCTTTTATGCTGTGAATCGTCATTTACATAAGCTGCAATGTCAAGCGCTTGTTTGTCTGTAAGATATGGTTTTCCAAGCAGTACTTTATCGTAAGGCATATTGCTTTTTAGCCATTGCGCCTGTTTAATGACGCGGTGCATGCTTGAACCTGGCTGATATCCATATTCGCCCCAAAGTGGAGGATAGGTGTAACCCGATTTGTCTGCATTATAAACTCCTTCACCATTATTTCCGTGGCATCTTGCGCAGTTTTCGGCAAATAAAACTTTTCCTCTTTCTGGACTTGCAGCAACATCTGGAAATTCGATTTCTAAATTTTTTGCTCCTTTAAAATTACCATCTTTTGGAACAAATTTGCTAATCCATTTGAAATAAGATAAAAAGGCCACCATTTCTTTACTATCCAGCGGAAGTGGTTTTCCAGAATGCGGGCGCATAATGCAGTTATTAACTCTTTCTGCCAATGTAAGAACTTTGTTTTCGCGCCCGCGATATTGTGGATAATTATCGTGTGAAGACATCAAATTGAATGCATGAGGTTTTGTACCTGCATTTTGATGGCAGTTGGTGCAGTTCATTTTATTGCCCAAATATTGTCCGTTTTTTCCGTTTGGACCAATATAATAAGCCGTTTTCATCATTAATTCTCTTCCATAGCGAACCGATTCTCCAAATTGATCGTCTGGAATCTGAGAAGTATCAATTGTAATATAGCCTTCTTCATCTTGTTTTTCTTCAATTGTTTTTGAAGCTAAAGTTTGAGAATTTGATTTGTTGCAGGAATTGAAAACAGCAACTGAAAATGCTGAAAAAAGTCCGATAAGAATTGTTTTTTTCATGTCTATTATTTTTATCCTAACAGGTTTTTAAAACCTGTTAGGTATTTTTCTAAATTTTATACCTACAAGGTTTTTAAACCTTGCAGGAAATCATTTCTTTAATTAAGAAGAAAAGGTTTTAATTTTTCCTCAGGAATAAAGATGGTTCTGTATGGCGGAATTTCAGATTCTAAAGCCCATAATAAAACGCCTTTTTTATTGGTTAAAACTGTAATATGTCTTTTTGAGCAGCAAACTAATATGGCATCTTTATTAATCATATAAGCGCTTCCCATTCTATCGTTGTAAATATCTTTTGGTAATTTTATATGAAAATCCAGTTTTACCGAATTGCTTTTTTCGTCTACTTTTAAGGCAAAAACAGAAGATTGTTTGATATCTACGCCATTGTCAAAAAACAATAAACTGCCATCTTGATCGATGTGTGCAGCATGTGCCTGAGAGAAATTAGTGTCTGAAGCCATTTTCATTGTTCCGCCTTTTCCTAATTTCCAGATTACTTTTCCAGTTTTCGAATTGATTTTCCAAATCTGGCCGTTATTATAAAATGAGATTAAAAAATTTCCATCTGCATCATAGCTTAAACTATTGGCATGTGTCCAGTCCTTTTTGGTTTTTAATAAATTTTTGTCTTTAAATGGATCTAAATCATCAAAAACACTCCATTTCCAAAGCTGTTTTCCTTTTTTATTTAAGATTATAATTCCGTCACCGTTGATAGTGTCTTGTTTTTTTCCTCCAATAGAAGTTAAATCGATTATTTTTTGTTCGACAGTTAAAGCGACAATTTCGTTAGCCGATTTTTTTATAATTTCATGGTGAAGAACTTGCTTTAAATCGCCATCACCTTTTTTAATATGGGTTAAAGTATCACCTTGCAGATTGATTTCAAGAATTTCGCTTCCATAGCTTGTTGGCTCGTCATTGGTTCCCAAAATCGAAAGAATCGTTTGGTCTTTTGTAAAATGAACGACTTTAAAACCAGTTCCTTCAAGCGTATGGTACCATCTTAAATTTCCTTTGTAATCAACAATATAAGCAGTTCCAGGAGTTTCTCTTTTCGCTAAAAGCAAAAATCCTTTTTTGAAATTTTCAGGCAATAATTCTGGTTTCGGACAATTGGCTTTGAATTGTTTCTGTAGCCATTCTGGAAGTTTTCTAGATTTAAAATTATAAACTTTGCTGGTTTGTTTATTACCACCTTGAACTGTAACTAATTGGAAACTATAGTCAGTTTCTGGAATTATATTGCAAAGCACCAGCGAATGTTTTAAACCAGAATTTGAAATAGGAGAGGTCATTTTATTTTGATTTCCTTCTTTGTCTGACCAATATTCTGCATATACCTGAGCTTGGTCATTCGTAGTAACATCGATCTGAATTTTCAATTCGTTGTTGCCATGAGTGCCAATATTGATATTGGAGATAATTTGGTTTTTAGAACAACTTGCCAAAGTAAGCAGCACTAAAATAAAACTTCCTTTTAATATTAATTTTTTGATCATCTGAAAAGCTTCTTTTGTGAAACAGAAAAGTACTTTTATCGCTATAAATAATCAAGAATAGACAGACATTTAACTGTCTATTCTTGATTGGATATTCTTATTGTCTGTCGGCGTTGCTTAAATTTGGATTAAGGTCAACCTGACTCTGTGGATACGTATAATATTTGTTTTGTGGCATTTTGATTAAAGCTGCTTCTCCAACTCTAAGATGGTATGCATTTACTAAAACATCATATTTGTTCATTCTGATCAAATCTGCACGACGTTTTCCTTCGTAGAAAAGTTCCCATCCTCTTTCTTGTAAAATAGCATCTCTTAAACTAGCTTGAGTATGTTCTGATAAAACCAAAAGTTTTGCATGAGATCTTCCTTTTACTTGGTTGATAAGATCAATAGCCTCTTGAGTTGGTCCACTGATTTCGTTTAAGGCTTCGGCTCTGCTTAACAAAACATCAGCATAACGAAGTATATTAACACTATGTCCATCATAATAAGTGGTCGTTTCATCATCAGCATATTTTTTTGTAGAAACGTCTTGCATGTAGAATTCTCCAGCTGGAGGTTGAGCTCCTAAGTATGGAGCTTGTTTATGCAATAGACCGTCTGTCCCCATATACTCTGGAAAAAAACATTGTTTTCTCTCATCTTCATCGCCAAAAGTGTTGTAGAAATCCCAGTTTACAGTATAATATTGCCATCTGTTTTGAACCACAGGGTGATCAACAGGGCCAAAGTGGTTTAATAATTCAGTTCCATTTGTGTTGGCATCACTTAAAGAAGAGAAGATGTTTTCACTGCACCATTTGTTGCTTTCTTTAAACAAACCTAAGTAAGAAGGATATAGGCTGTATTCGTGCAAATCCATTACTTTTTGTGTATAGGTAACTACTTTTTGCCAATCGTGGCTTCTCAAATACAATTTTGCCAATAGTGTTAGTGCAGCTCCTTTTGTCGCACGTCCCACATCATTTGTACCGTAAATTTCATTGTTTTTATAATTTACTGGAAGAACATCAGCAGCTTCCGTCAATTCTTTAATCATGAAAGCGTCTATTTCTTCAACAGATGAAGGCGGAGTTTGATCTAAATACCCAGGGTTTCCTAAATTGGCTTCGGTAATTAGAATTACTGGTCCCCAAGAATCGGTCAAATCCATGTAAGCGGAACATCTTAAGAATTTTGCTTCTGCAATAAATTGTGCTTTTTCAGCAGCTGTAATGCCACTCATTGGTATAATGTTGAAAATAGCATTGTTTGCATTGGCAATCAATTTATACATGGCGTTCCAGTCTTCTCTTAAAAGTCCATTTGCAGAATTCCAAGTTCCTAAAGATAATTGCCCTGGATCTCCTCCAAATTGGCAGTGTCCTAAATCTGTAGCAATATCAGTCAAGGCAAAGTGTCTTGTAGCCCAATATGAATAATTATCGCCCACAGATGGTCCTTTTAGTCTTCCATAAATGGAATTGATAGCCGCAATAGCATCTGATTTTGTCTGATACCCATTAGTATTAGTCAAGCTGCTATATACCGTGGGATCAAGATCTTGATTGCAAGAAACTTGTGTTCCAGCGGCAAGTAAAAGTAATAAGATTGTATATTTTTTCATTTTAATCATTTTAATGTTACTAAAAAGCATTTTAGACTAGTGAATTGCCACTTTAATTCCAAGTATAAAAGTTCTTGAGGCTGGGAAAGAGTTAAAGTCGATTCCTCCACCTAAATTGTTATTAGAATGCCCGTTCACCTCAGGGTCATTTCCAGAATAGTTGGTAATTGTCAATAAATTTTGTCCGATGGCATACAATCTAATACTGTCAATAAATTTTACCGTTTTTAATGCGCTTTCTGGAATCGTATATCCGATAGAAACATTTTTCAGACGTAAGTACGAAGCTTCTTCAACAAATTTAGAATTCACATAACTTCCGTAAGTGCTTTTGTAATAACCGTCTCTAGGAATATCAGTGTTTTCGTTTTTACCAGCAACCCATCGGTTTAACGCATCTGTACTTGTAGAAGACTCCCCAACCATTTTAGTCATATTGTAAACTGAATAATCAAAAGCACCTTGGAAAAAGATATTCATATCGAAATTTCTATACTTAAAATCGTTATTGAAACCTGCGACGTAATGAGGAATAGTATTTCCTAAATAAGTTCTGTCTTTTGCTGTAATAGTACCATCGCCATCAATGTCTACATATTTAGGATCTCCAGGAGCAGATAATGGCTGAGGCGCATAAGTTTCTCCAGTTTTGATAACTCCAGCATATTTATATCCAAATAAAACTCCCATTTCTTTTCCAGGTTCCAATCTGGTAAATTCCTGACCAGAAACTACTCCACTTGGGTTAGAAGTGTTTGTGCTAATGATTTTAACGTTATCAGCTAGAGATACTACTTCTTGTTTATTGTACGCTACATTTAATGAAGTAGTCCAAGAAAAAGTATCAGTTCTGAAGTTTGTAGTGCTTATTCCTAACTCAATACCTTGGTTGTCAATAACCCCTGCGTTAACTCTTTGAGTACCAAATCCCCACCATCCTCCAACAGGAACATTTAAAAGAGCATCTGTAGTTCTTTTTTTGTAATAATCGAATGTAATTGAAAGTTTGTCATTAAATAAGCCTAAATCTAAACCGATATCAGTTTGAGCTGTTTCTTCCCATTTCAGATTTGGGTTCGCTAAGTTAGCTGGTTCTGTTCCTGCAACAAATTCATCTGGCGCAATAGTAACCCCCCAAGAAGACAAACGGCTCATGTACGAGTAATCTCCAATACCGTCACTACCTGTAATACCATAACTTGCTCTCAATTTAAGTTCAGAAATTGCTTTTACGTTTTGCATAAAAGATTCGTTAGATATTTTCCATGCAACAGCTCCAGAAGGGAAGATACCAAATCGGTTATTTGGTCCAAAACGAGAAGAGCCATCTTTTCTAATTGTAAAAGTTGCTAAGTATTTATCGTTGAAAGCATAATTTAACCTTCCAAAGTAAGAAGTCAATTTTGTTTCTGTTTTTTCTGTTTCAGGTTTTAAATACACTGAAGCTCCTTGCAGATTATAATACGTCAATAAGTCATTAGAGAAACCTGTACCGGCTGCTCTTACTCTTTCATAAGTGTCTTTTTGATTTGAAGTACCAATCATGGCAGTAATTGCATGTACTTCTTTGATATCAAATTTATATGTCAAATATTGTTCTGTACTCCATCTGAAATAGGTTTTATTTTCTTCAGAACCAGAGCCCTTTAACGCAGCTCCCGCTACTAAAGTACTTGGAGTATATTTTCCTTGAATATTTTCTTGCCATTCTGCACCGGCACCAAAATGGTATGTTAAACCTTTAATGATCTGATAATCTAAAAACATGTTTCCGTTTACCAATCTATTGATCGTGTGATCTGTAGGTTCAAGTAAAAGTGCTAATGCATTGTCTTTCCCTTGGAATTTATAATACGAACCGTCTGCATTATAAATTGGAATAGTTGGAGGAGCAGTCTGGATAGAGAACATCGGAGATAAAATATTATCGCCAAAATCGCTATTATTTCCTTCGGCAACAGCACCATATACATTTGTGCCCATATTTAGTCTTTCGTTGAATCTTTTTTCACCACCCATTCTCACACTATATCTTTCAAAATCAGTGTTTACGATAGCTCCAGTTTGTTTTAAATAATTTCCAGAAAGAAAGAATTTAGAACTTTGGTCACTTCCGCTAAAAGTAAGCGTTCTATTAAGCACTTCACCAGGACGAGTTGCAGCATCAAACCAGTTAGTATTGGCAACAGGAAAGCTGGAAGGGAAAAGCGGAGGTCTTCCGTTTTCAGCATTAAGAGCATTCTGATAATCGGCATATTGCTGTCCAGTCATTAAAGAAGGCTCTTTTATGATGTTTTGAAAACCATCAGAAATCTCAGCCTCAACATTCATTTTTCCTGATTTTCCTTTTTTAGTGGTAATCAAAATTACCCCATTTCCTCCACGGGCACCATAAATAGCTGTAGAAGCGGCATCTTTAAGAATTTGAATGTTTTCAATGTCGTTCGGGCTTATAGAAGCTCCAGTACTGGTAATGAATCCGTCAACAACATACAACGGAGCATTAGAAGTATTAATAGAGTTTCCTCCTCTAATTATTACTGACGGATTTGTTCCCGGCGCATAGCTATTTTGTTGCACCTGCACTCCAGAAGCTCGTCCTTGAAGCGCCTGTCCAACGTTTGCAACCGTTCCGCCTAAGTTTAAATTGTCTTTGCTAAGAGAACTCACAGAACCTGTAAGGTCTTTTTTCTTAGATTTTCCGTATCCAATCACCACCTCGTCTAGTTTTTGTCCTGCTTCTTTCATGACAATTTTTAGAGGCGCAGTTCCAATAGTAACTTCCTGATCTTCCATACCAATGTAAGTAATTATCAATTTTGTGGCATTATCAGGAACTGTAATAGCAAAGCTTCCGTCTACATCAGTCTGAACTCCCTTAGTAGTACCTTTAACCACAACATTGGCACCTGGAAGTGGCAAACCTTTTTCGTCTGTTACTTTTCCTTTTACAGTTTTTTCAAAAAACAATGCCGTATTGGTTTTGTCTGAAATATTTATAGAAGAAGCTGCAGAAGCCTGAAATGTAAAAACTAATAACGAGAGGACTGTTATTCCGATTTCTTTGCGGGATAAATTGTTAAGCCGAAAATCTCTTGGCTTTTTTTGGGTTAATAATTTCATACTTTGAATTGGTTTTGGTTAATGTTTAATTGTTTTTTCTTTGTTTGTAGGTTTTAGATTTCTTTTTTGATCTGGAAATTCATTTTGTCTTTTTAGTTGTGTTTTCGATTGAATTTTTTTTTATGCAACCAGAGACTTCTTTTTTACTCCTAAACAGGGCTTGTTTAGTTTGTTTTTCTTCTTTTTTTGAGCTTAAAAATCACCTGAAATTTTGCATAATTAACTTAGTTTTAAGATTAATCTCTGACGAAACTAGAGATTATATTTTTATAAAACAAGAAAAAACACAAAAAATGTGCTCGAACACACAAAATTTATGTTCTCGAGCACATAAAATTGTGCGAAACGTTTTTTTTGACTTAAAAAGATGAGATATTTTTAAAATGTTTTAGAAATGCTGAAGCTCTTAAAATTGACTGATTTTTGAATAATAAATGCTCTTTTTATAAAAACTTATGAATTTCGCAATGACTAATGTAAAAACGTAAAAATTAAGCAGTCTTTTCTTATGTTGAAAAAGAATGAAAATTTAGATTTAATTATGAATTTGATTTGTTTTTCAATTCAATTTTTAAACTATATTGGTCATGGAGAAAAAGGAAAAATGGAAAGATGATTTAATGGTCATTTTGACCTTTTTGAAAATGAAAAATTAACAGATTTTAAGAAGAAGAATTTTGAAAGAATACCACGTACAAATAATAGATAATAATCAAAAGAACGAAACTCAGATTTTAGATCCTTTTTTTTGGGAAAAAGCACATTGTTTAACTGATTTTGGTTCTCCGTGGAATAATGAACCGGTCTTAAAAATTGAATTTCGCGCGTTATGGGATCAAGAAAATTTCTATTTTAACTTTAGGGTTTTTGATACGGATGTTTATATCGATCAAAAAGATGACAGTGTAGACAGTATTTGTAATTCTGATCGCGTGGAGCTTTTTTTTAGAAGTAATGATGAGCTTAATCCGTATTACTGTCTTGAAATTGATCCTTCGACAAGATTGCTGGATTTCCATGCCTTGCCAAATAAAATCTTTGATTACGAATGGAAATGGCCTGAAAATCACATTAAATTGGAATCTTCTGCAGATGAGGTTTCTTTTACGGTTGCAGGGGTAATTAGTATCGCTTCTTTAGAAAAATTAGATTTAATGCATGATAATGTTATCGAAACAGGGGTTTACAGAGCGAAATTCTCCAAAGGCAAAAATGGCAACTATGAGCCAACTTGGATTACGTGGGTAGATCCAAATACTCCCGAACCGAATTTTCACATAGCATCTTCTTTTGGAAAGTTTGTTTTAGTGGAGTGATTTGCTGCAAAGACACAAAGACGCAAAGTTTTTTTTAAAACTTTCAAACTATAAATTGAATTGCCTCCAGCTAAAGCTTAAGCAATTCATATTTCTTTTTTTACCTAAAAAAAACTTTGCGTCTTTGTGTCTTTGCGAGATTTAAATTGATAACAGTAAAAAAAACTTCATGTCTTAGCGTCTTAGCGGCAAAAACCTTTAGCTAATATAAAAAGAAGCATTTTCGACATTTATTATGTCAATTGGAAGCAAAATGGTTTCTGGAATGTCTTTTCTGAATAAAAAGTGTTCTACTAACGTGCTGACTCCTAAATACGCCTGTCTCTTTTGGTTTTGATGTATTAAAAAATGAATCAATCCTTGATTTAAAAAGCTGACATTTTTATCGATTAAGTCATAGCCAATCAAAACAATTTTTTCGTCTGTTATATTAGATAGAGTAGAAGCGATTTGATAAGCCTTTGAGGTGGTAATGAAAATGCCGCTTAACTCTGGGTTTTCATTTATAAACGCTGGTAGCTTAGTTTCTATGTTGGAATATTTCAGTTTTAATGTGGTTAAAGAGAAATCAGAAAGATTTTTTTCGTGAAAATAGCTTCTAAAGCCTCGTTCTTTTTCCTGCATGTGGACGGCATTTTTTAAGCTTTCGTCAACGTGAATAATGGCAATCTGTCCTTTAGGCAGAATCAAATTCATTAAACTTGCGGCAACACGTCCGCTTTTGTATAAATCTTGTCCAACGAAACTTTTTATGGAAGAAGATTCAACCTGGTTATTAAAAGTATTTACCATAATTCCCAATTCGTCATATTGTTTTATGATTTCTATGGTTTCTTTATGGAAAAGAGGAGTTAGTAAAACAGCATCTGGCGATTGTGCTACAATGGCTTCGTTTGTTTTTAGAAACGATTTGGTGCTTTCTGGATTAAAGTAATGAATTTCTATGTTGACATTGTAAGCCTTGAATTCTTTAACGGCATCTTGGATTCCATTAACGCACGGAAGCCAATAAGGGTCAAATACGGGATCTGGAAGCAAGACACAAATGCGGTAAACTTTGGTGCTTTTTAAATTTCGTGCAATTAAGTTGGGTTCGTAATCAATAACATTCAGAACTTCATTGATTTTTTCGAGTGCAGCAGGAGAGACTTTTCCTCTGTTGTGTAGGACACGGTCTACAGTTCCTTTAGAAACTCCAGCCATTTGTGCTATATCCTTAATTGTGTACTTTTTATCCATATGAGCAAATATAAAAACTTTGATTTAATAAACGTAATTTTTCTGTAAGAATTAATAAATGTGCTCGAGAACACAAAAAATGTGTGTTCGAGCACATTTTTATGTTTTTTCTTGTTTTATAAAAATATAATCTCTAGTTTCGTGAAATCAAAACCGAAAACCGAAAATAAATTTATAACTAATTTACGCTGTAATTTATTGAATTGAAGCGTTTTAATACAAAGTGTTTAAGTGAAAAAAATCACGTCATTAGCTCCCGGCCGAACCTGTCTTTTTGGAGATCATCAAGACTACTTAGGATTGCCTGTTATAGCCTGTGCGATAGATCGAAATATTAAATTAATTGCAAAACAAAATCAGACCGAAACTTTTGTTCTGAATATGATTGATATTAATGAAATTCGGATTATCGATATACATGAGGCTTTCGAAAAATTAGAATCCAGAGATTATTTTGCTTCCTCATTACGCGTCTTGCGCAGATATGGCTGTAAGCCAACCTCTGGTTATACGATTACAATTACTGGAGATATTCCAATTAATTCTGGAACTTCTAGTTCTTCCGCCTTGTTGATGGCTTGGATTCGTTTCCTGATAGAAGCTTTTGGAATAGATCATGAAGTTACGCCTGAATTTCTCTCGAAATTGGGCTACGAGTCTGAAGTTTTGGAACACGGAGAACCTGGAGGAATGATGGATCATTTTAGTATTGGAGTTGGAAATATCGTTTACATCAATACTAAAAAGCCTTTTTCTTTTGATGTTATAGGTACAGAATTGAAAGGATTGATTACAGGTGTTTCGGGCGTTCCAAAGGAAACCATAGGTTTGCTTGGCGAATTAAAAGGAAATGCTTTGATGGCAATTGATCTTGTAAAGCAAAATTATCCGCAGTTTGATTTAAATACTTCGGAAATTGAGGATTTAGATAAGTACAGAAATTGTCTTCCAGATCGTTTAATTCCGTTTTTTGAAGCTGCTGTTAAAAATTACCATTATACTAAAGAAGCTTTAAAAGAATTTGAAAAACCAGTTTTAGATCTTAAAAAAATTGGATTCTTAATGAATGGTCATCATGAAGTTTTGCGCGATTTATTGAAAATAACCGTTCCAAGAATTGATGCAATGATTAACGCGGCATTAAAAGCAGGAGCATACGGGGCAAAAATCGTGGGTTCTGGCGGTGGCGGAAGTATTGTTGTAATCGCTGATCCTAAGAATGAAGATGCGGTTATAAAAGCAATTTTAGACGCAGGAGCGCAAGAGGCTTATGCGGTAAATGTTGATCCCGGAGTACGAATTATTGATAACATTGAAAATTAAATAAAATGCACGACAATTTAGTGATTTTAGCCGGCGGAGCTTCTTCTCGTATGAAAAAAGAAGCGGTTACAGATAATCTTTCTCCAGAAGAAATTGCTCAGGCTAATGAAAGGAGTAAAGGTTTAATAGGTGTTGGCGCAAGCGGAAGACCTCTTTTGGATTATCTTTTATGGAATGCAAAAAAAGCAGGCTATAAAAATGTCTATATTATAATAGGTGAGCAAGGAGAATTATTTAAAGAGTTTTACGGAAGTAAAATGAAGGATAATGATTTTCATGGATTGAACATCTCATTTGCGATTCAATATATTCCTGAAGGAAGAGTGAAACCTTTTGGAACTGCAGACGCTTTGTTTCAGGCAGTAGAGCAATATCCAGAATTGAATTCGCAATTTTATTCGGTTTGTAATAGCGATAATTTGTATTCGGCTGAAGCATTGCGTGCTTTAAGAGAAACTAAAAGTCCGAATGCTTTTATTAGTTACGATCGCGATGCAATGGATTTTCCGCTGGAGCGTATTTCGCGTTTTGCAATTGCTAAATTGGATGCAAATAATCAGCTGTTGGATATTTTAGAAAAGCCTACAGAAAAAGATTTGGAACAATATAAAGATGCAGAAGGAAAGATACGTGTGAGCATGAATGCTTTTAAATTTAATGGAAAGACTTTATATAAGCATCTTGAAAATTGTCCAGTTCATCCTGAGCGTGATGAAAAGGAACTTCCTACGGTACTTTTAAACTCTGTTAAAGAAAATCCGCAAACTACTGTCGGAATTCCGTTTTCGGAGCATGTTCCAGACCTAACAGCCAAAGAAGATATTGCCGATGTAAAAACGTATTTGGCAAAATATTACCCTCATTTAAACTGGAATAGCAAAAATTAACAAAACTTTCATATCTAAATTAGAGAATAAGGAAATTTAATGTAGTACTTTTGTTTTGCAAAAAAAATGCAGATATTTGCATAAATTACGCAATCAATAATGTGAGTGTTGATTCTAATTTAGATTTTGAATTAAATAAATCTATAAACTAATCAACCAAAAATTATGACAAACTTTCAAAGTACATTACAGGTAGAGAAAAAAAGTGCCATTGTTCCGATGGTAATTTTAACCTTGTTGTTTTTTATTCTAGGATTCGTAACATGGCTTAACGGACCATTAATCCCGTTTTTTGAATTAGCCTGCGAACTAACTTCTTCTCAAGCTTATTTTGTGACTTTCGCCTTTTATATTGCCTACTTCGTAATGGCAGTTCCTTCTTCGTATATCATTGAAAAAGTGGGATATAAAAACGGAATTTCCTTAGGATTGCTAATTATCGCCGCAGGAGCTTTTATGTTTTATCCAGCGGCTTCTAGCCGTACATTTATCTTCTTTTTATTAGCATTATTTGTAATGGGAACCGGTTTGGCAGTTCTGCAGACGGCTTCAAATCCTTATGTAGTGGTGATTGGGCCGAGAGAAAGTGCCGCAGCAAGAATCAGTGTTTTAGGAATTGCAAATAAATTGGCAGGATTTGTAGCGCCAATTGTGCTTACGGTTTTGGTTTTATCTAATATGCAGGACTTTACCGCAGATAAAATTGCCTTGATGGATGAAGCTGCAAAAACTAGCGCATTAAATTCTCTTGCTTTGCAATTGCAAACACCGTATCTTTATATGGGGTTGATTATTACCGTTTTAGCTATTATGGTGAAATTTTCTCCTTTGCCAGAAATCGATTTGGATGAAGAAGGAAATGTTTCGAATTTAAGTGTTTTTAAACAGATTAAAAATGCTTTTCAGCATCCGCAGCTGGTTTTAGGAGTCATTACTTTGATGCTGTATTTGTCTGCCGAAGTTTTGGCGGGAGATTCTATTGGAGCTTTTGGGAAACAGTTGGGGGTTTATGGCGAAGGAGGGAATTTTTATCTCAAATTAACCTCATTTACCATGTCAGCAATGGTAATCGGATATATTCTTGGTATAGTTTTAATTCCTAAATATGTTTCGCAAGTCACTGCTTTAAAAGTATCTGGAATGCTAGGTTTAGTACTGGTCTTGGCAATTGTTTTGATTTCGCCAAAGATAATGGTTGTATTTCCTGGAACTCCAAATATACCATTGGTAATACTTTTAGTAGCGCTTTTAGGACTAGCAAATGCATTGTGCTGGCCGGCAATCTGGCCAATGGCTTTGCAGGATTTAGGAGGTTATACAAAAATTGGAAGCGCTATTTTGATTATGGGAATTATCGGTGGAGCAGTTTTCCCACTGTTTTACGGAATGATTACTGAAAGCATCAATTCTGCAAATATTGCAAAAAATATGCAAGGTGTTTCAAGAAGCGGTAATCAGTTGGCGTATTTAATGTTATTACCTTCTTATGCAATGATTTTGTTTTATGCTGTAAAAGGGCATAAATACAGGAAATGGAATAGTTGAACAAAAATAAAAAATTAATATATCATGTTAAAAAGTAAAATCGACAAAGCAACGGGTTTCGAAAAACGATTCGAAAACATCAATACGGTTGTTTTTGAAAACTCAACAGAAGCTTCAAAAGAAGTGGCGCAAGAAATTGCAGCTTTAATCAAAGAAAAGCAAAAAGAAGGAAAACCATGTATTCTTGGATTGGCAACTGGTTCTTCTCCAAAAGGTTTATATGCTGAATTAGTGCGTCTGCATAAAGAAGAAGGTTTGAGTTTTAAAAACGTAATCAGTTTTAACTTGGATGAATATTATCCAATGGAACCAAATTCAATCAATAGTTATGTTCGTTTCATGAAAGAACTTTTGTTTGATCATGTCGATATTTTACCTGAAAATGCTCATGTTCCAGACGGACTTTTAACAAAAGAACAAATTGCGGATTATTGCCACGAATATGAAGCTAAAATTGAAGCTTTAGGCGGAATCGACCTTCAGATTCTTGGAATTGGAGGAAACGGACACATCGGATTTAATGAGTCTGGTTCGCTTCAAAACTCTAAAACGCGTTTGGTGGCTTTAGATCATATTACAAGAGTTGCAGCAAGTAAAGATTTCTTTGGTTTAAATAATACGCCAAGAACAGCAATTACACTTGGAGTTAAAAAAATTATGGAAGCAAAAAGAGTAATCTTGTTGGCTTGGGGTGAAGGAAAAGCAAGTATTGTAAAAAAATCTGTTGAAGATGAAGTTACAAACCGAGTTCCTGCATCTTTCTTGCAAGAGCACAACAATGCGGTTTTTGTTTTAGATAAAGAAGCTTCTTCAAAACTTACTAGAATTAATAAGCCTTGGTTAGTTGAGAAAATCGTTTGGACAGATAAATTGACTCGTAAAGCTGTTTTAGGATTGGCATTAGATCTGAAAAAACCAATCTTAATGCTTACTGATGCTGATTATATTGAAAACGGTATGAGCGATTTATTGGCAGATTCAGGTCCGGCTTACGATACTAACATTAAGATATTTAATAAATTACAAAATACAATTACAGGTTGGCCAGGTGGAAAACCAAATTCAGATGATACCAATCGTCCTGAAAGAGCAGAACCTGCAAAAAAACGTGTATTGATTTTCAGCCCGCACCCTGATGATGACATTATTAGTATGGGGGGAACTTTTATGCGTCTGCAAGAGCAAGGGCATGAGGTGCATGTAGCATACCAAACATCTGGAAACATTGCGGTTGCTGATGATGAAGCATTGCGTTTTGCAAGATTCGTAATTGATTACAATGAGAAATTCGGAATCAAAAGCGAGGAAGCAGATAACATCTACAAAAAAGCAGAAGCATTTTTACAGAACAAAAAGAACAGCGAAATTGATATTCCAGAAGTTCGTTACATTAAAGGTTTGATCAGAAAAGGAGAGGCGAGAGCTACAAGTTATTTTGTGGGTCTTCCAGATTCTCAAATTCACTTTATGGAATTGCCTTTCTATGAAACAGGAACAATCGAGAAAAAACCAATCGGACCAGAAGATATTCAGTTGACAGTTGATTTAATTGAAAAAATTAAACCGCACCAAATTTATGCAGCTGGAGATTTAGCTGATCCGCACGGAACACATAAAGTTTGTCTAGATGCAATTTTTGAAGCGGTTAAAGTTTTAAAACCAAAAGAATTCATGAACGATTGCTGGTTATGGTTATACCGTGGAGCTTGGCAAGAGTGGGGAATTGACGAAGTTGAAATGGCTGTTCCGATGAGTCCAGACCAAGTTTTAGCAAAACGTCACGGAATCTTCAAACACCAATCTCAAAAAGACGGAGTTGTTTTCCAAGGAACAGACGCAAGAGAGTTCTGGCAGAGAGCTGAAGACAGAAACCGCGAAACAGCAGAATTGTATCATCAATTAGGTCTAGCAACGTATGCTGCAATGGAAGCTTTTGTGAGATGGCATTACTAAGTTGCTAAGGTTCTGAAATGCTAAGATTCTAAGTTTTTTAGTCTTTTAGGAGTCAGTAATTTGCCATAATGATATTTTTGAAGCAGGAAGAGAGGATGAAAATATGTTCTTTTTTCTTGCTTCTTTTTTTGTCTAAGGTTCTAAGAGACTGAGGCTCTGAGAGGCTAAGTTTTCCAGTCTTTACACTAGTCCTTGTTTTAAAACTGTAAACTGTGACTGAGACTGAAAACTATTTTTTAATCTGTGGCAAAAGAAAAAAAATAGCAATAGCTTTGTACGAAATAAAAGCAGGAGGAGAGAAATCTATTTTCTTTCTTCTATTCTCTTTCCTCTCTAAAAAAAATGGATCAAGACAAAAAACAGCTCATAAAATTAGCCCACACCAAAATGCCTTTCGGAAAATACGAGGGAAAATATCTAATAGACTTGCCTGAATATTATGTGGTTTGGTATCATAATAAAGGATTTCCAAAAGGAGAATTAGGGCAGCAATTACAATTGATTTATGAGTTGAAATTGAACGGATTGGAAGAATTGATTCGAAACATCAAAAAACAATATCCAAAACCTTAATTCAGAAAAAGTACGTTAATTTAATTGTTGATAACTTAGATTGGATCGCCCTAGTTTGTGTTAGCCGTTTTCTATTTTTGTTTGAACTAACAAAACAATTTTTTATGGAAAACAATTTACCCTCTTCAAATGCTGGCCAGTCGCTAGGTATTATCGCCTTAATTTTTGGTATTATCGGTGTATTAGCAGCATTTATCCCTTGCTTTGGTTTTATTGCAGTTTTATTCGGAATTCTTGCAATAGTATTCGGAGCAATTGCTTTAAATCAGGCAAAAAAAGAAAATGCATCGACTTCTTTACCAAAAGCAGGTCTTTATTTAGGAATTGCGGCAACAATTTTCGTTATTATCTGGGTTGCAATTTTTGTAGGCTCAGTAGGTTCTATGGCTTTAGAGCATAAAGATGAGATACAGAGAGCTTTAGATTCTGTCAAAATAGAGAAAATACAAACGGATGATTCTTTAAATGTGAAAGTACAAGTAGATTCGACTACAATTGAAACTACTGTAAAATAATTTCCTGAATAAATGTTTGTTTATCAAGAAATTGATTCTTATAAAAAGATAAATGTAATTTTGATTTTCATCATTATGTTTATCTTTTTTTATTGCTTTTTTCTTCCGTATTTAAATTTTGGTTTGCGTTCATCTTGTGAAGGTTTGCCATTGGCATACTGTAAAAGCCGCGGACTTACGAGAGCTTTTTCTCAAATCCTTAGATTTCATTTCCAGCGAGCAATCGCTTACAATCCATTTTCTATAAAAATTTTTTGCTTCTTTTTCTTTCAGCTTATTGCTAGGTTTTTGATCAATCGGATCATTTCTTTTTCCCTATTTAGAAGGATATTAATTTTTGATGTCTTCATAAGTGCAATTTCTTTTCTCTTCTGCTTTTATAATTTAGTGCTTCCTTACTAAGAAATTAATTAGAAACTTAAATAAAAGTAAGAAAAATCTTTGGTGATTTGGATTTTTTTATATAAGTTTGAAATATAAAATATTATAATTTCCAAAAACAAAATGATACCACAGAATTCAAGCCTGAATTCATAAATGTGTACAAGTCAGTGTTTTTTAAATTATAATATTTTTTTTATGCCTAAACTTTCCTCTATAGCAAGCATTACTTGCTGGTACGGAAAATTTCCGTGGTATTTTCCTTATTTTTTGCATTCCTGCGCTTTTAATCCAACAGTTGATTTTATTATTATAACCGATAATTACGAAAAAATTGACAATAAACCAGACAATGTAAAGATCATTTACAAAACACTTGATGAAATCAAAGCTATTGCTTCTAGGAAATTGGGTTTTAAAGTAAATATTGATTATCCATATAAACTTTGCGATTTTAAGCCTGCTTATGGATTTTTATTTCCTGAAATTATTAAAGGTTATGATTTTTGGGCGCAAAGTGATCTTGATATCATATTTGGAGATATAAGATTGTTTCTTACAGAAGATTTTTTGGCTTCTTATGATTTTATAAGCATGCGTCATGATTATACTACAGGGTGTTTTGCCTTGTATCGGAATAATGAAAAAATGAATGCATTTTTTATGAAAAGTAAAGATTATAAGCTTGTTTTTTCAAATCCTAAACATTATTGTTTCGATGAATGCAATTTTGCCTGGGATCCTCTTACTTATGGGCGATCAATCTTCGAAATACATACTGAAATAGTGAGTTTTACTCATCTTGTAAAGGCGGCACAGATAACCAAAGAAATTAGAGCGCATTTTGATTTTATAATTGTTGAGGGCTATACTGGGGATGTGATTTTTGATAATGGAAAAATTATTTATAAAAATGAATATGAAGGGTTATTGTTTCATCTCTTCTGGATAAAGAAAACATACTCTCCCAAAATACCACCTAAAAATATACCAAATACTTATAAAATAGGCCCTGTAAAGATTACACATTAAAAAAATGGGGTTGATTAAATATGCTTTTGTTTAATTTTTAAAAATTTTATTATGAGAGTTTTAAAGAAAATGAGTTTTGACGCTTTAATAGAGAATATTTCTATCGAAGATATGAAGTTTATTATGGCAGGAAGTGGATCTGTTATAAATGGTAGTTCTTATACCCAGCAGATGGGTGGTGGCGGTTCTGGAAATATGGGCTATTATGCTACAGACAAAGGACTATCTTCGCAATTTAGTCCTGCGGGAACATTGTTATTTACTCCTAATGGAGACTATAATAATCCTTCAATTTCCTCAAACCAGAATACCTATGGTTATGGATCTACAAATTATGGAAGCAATTATAATGGCAGTTATGGAAGCGGAAGTACAGGTAGTAATACCCAAGGTTGGGCGAGTACAGGCAACGGTATAGTAACAACAAATGTTAATGATATAAGTCGCTTTTTAAATTTCGCAATTTCTTCCAGTGCTACAAATCCAAATTTTTCATGGAACGACATTGCCAATTTTCTCAATAGGGAACAAACTATCCAAGGCCGTGAATTAAACAATGCGACTTATGGTTCAATTGTGCTTGATAATGTAACTGTCATTAATAATTATAAAGCACCAAGTTCTACATCTTCTGGAATTAATTATCAAAATGGCATTTTATCGTTAGGTATTTTGATGGGAAGTGGAGGTGGAGGAACTCCAGTTTATACAGCTTTATCTGGAACGTCTGGGGTATTATTAGGTGAACAACCAGTTAATCTTTTTGCTGATGGTAGGAATGTATTTAATGGAGTAGCTGATTCTCGATCTTATACTGTTGGAGATGGCAAGTTTACTTTATTCGCTCATGGCGCACCAGGTTTTATCTTAGATGAAAAACATAGTGTTGGTATCAGAAATGCAACAGATTTTGATAAGTATATGGAAATGATGAATTCTAATTGGAAAAATGCAAAAGATAAAAGTGGAACAGTTTTATCATTATGGTCATGCCAATCTGGTACCATTTCTCAAAATAATTTGTCTATGGCACAAATGATTTCATTAGCACATCCAAATATAACAGTGACAGGCGCCGATGGTTTTGTCAATTATGGTGAAAAAGATGGCTTGTATAGAATTACAGGAATTGATACTGTTATGGACTCGGGAAAAAATGATGGAGCGATTGTTGCGTATAAAAATGGAGTTGAAGTTTATAGAAGAAAATATTAACTTAAAATAAAAATTTATGAAATTTTATATTCTTTTTTTTAGCTGTCTATTTATTTCTTGTAATAAAAAAGAAAAGGTAGAAATTACAGATTCTACTAATTCAGCAAGTTATTTTAGGGAAAAACTATATGATAAAAAATTAATGGATAGTTTGGATAATTTAGCATTAAACAAAGGAGATACTATTGCTTACAATAAACTGAAGGGGATTTACTTTATTGGAGAGCAAAAAAATACTGGATTTTTATATCATGCTTTGATTATGTCTAATAAATTTAATTACAAAACAGCTTCATTTGATGTTTATGATATACTGGCATCAAATAATGAAATTTTAGATAGCCAAACAAAAGAAATAGCTAGTAGGTATCTCCAGAAAAGTAAAAAATAGTGGGGGAATATAATTATAAATAGTAAAATAATGCTTTTTTGCTTTGTTCTGTCTTTTTTCGGTTGCAATAATGAAACTGAAAAACATAGTGCAAATGGTTACGCCTGGCTTAACGACTGCAGGAGGGCAGAAACATTTTGTTTCACAAAACGGATCTAGTTCAGGAGGTCATAGCATAGATGCAATGATTGCGGCTTTAAAAATAGTTCCAAACCCAAAGTAAAATGAGAAATAATATATTTTTGACTTTAATTTTATTGCTATTGCTTTTAAATTCTTGTGGTAAGTGTATTGAAACAAATTTAACCGATGAAGAAAAAGAATGGTTTTCAATTTATGAAAAAGGACAAACCATAATTTTCAAAAGTAATGAAGGAAATTTGGATACCTTGTTTGTTTCGGAAAAAAAAGAAGGTCATGGAAACGAGAATTGCAATTATTATGGAATTGGGCCAATTCAGCCTCACATAATGTATATAATTCTTAAACTTAAAAATTGCAAAAGTGAATGGAATTGTGATGTTGGAATATCTGTTAGTAAAGATCAAGTAGATAAAAAATGTTTTCCTGGTTTTTATGCTTTTGGTTTGTATCAAGAAGGAAATCTTAAAAACGAAGATTCGAAATTAGAAAATTTTAAAATATCAACAACAGATAAAAGGTTCAATGATGTGTATAAGTTTGAAGATGGTGTTAATGCAAAAAACTCTTCGTTAACCTTTATAAAATCTTTTCATTGGGATAAAAAAGAAGGGTTGATTCGTTATGATACAAGTGAAGGAGAGATTTTTGAATTATTAAGCAAAAAATAAAGAAATGGTATTACAAATCAAGAAAAGTTTATTTCTGTTTTTTGTACTGTTGTTTTCATTTAGTGGCGTGGCTCAAGATAGCCAAAAGAAGTCACCAGCAGGAGGACCAGCAACAGCACAAGAGCTTATAGGGTATTGGAAAATGATTCCTATACCAAATCTTGCGGTTAACAAAGTAAATCCATGGCCCAAGCCTTATCAATGGTTTGAATTTAGAAAAGATGGAAAAGTAAGTTCAATGATGAGTTCTGAATATAAAGAATATTCTGCGAATGAATTGCATACTATTTTTAAAGTTTTCCCAAAAAGTAAAATTCCTAATTATAAGGTTGAAGGTTCATTTGTAAAAATTGATAATCCAGATATTAAAAATTATATGGAGATATGGGGAACAAATATTTTTGCCAAAGATATAGAAGGGATAGCTAAAAAAGGAGATTTGATGATGACATTAGATGATGGTGCACAAACTGGAAATGTTATTTATTATAGATTGTTGAGAAGAGTAAAATGATAAATGAACAAGCAGTATATATTTAAAAAATATGTTCAAATTTCCCCACGAGTATCAGCTCGATGCCAAAGATTGTGGTCCGGCTTGTATTAAAATAATTGCGAAATATTATGGCAGGTTTTACAGCCTGCCTTTTTTACGCGATTTATGCGGTATTACAAGAGAGGGAGTAAGTTTTTTAGACATTAGCGATGCCTGCGAAAAAATAAGTTTGCGTACTAAAAGCATTAAAATAGATTTTGAGACTTTTAGGACTATTCCGTTGCCATGTATTGTACACTGGCAGGATAATCATTTTATAGTGGTTTATAAAATAACTCATAAACAAGTATTTGTTTCAGATCCTGCAAAAGGGTTGTTAAAATACTCGCATGAAAATTTTAAAAATAGCTGGCTGAAAGAATCTAAAACAGGAGCTGTTTTAGCTATCGAACCGATGGCAGATTTTAAACAGCGTTCTATAAATGATAAAATAGAAAGACGCAAAACGTTTGAAAATTTCTTAGGTTATTTTACACCCTATAAAAAGAGTTTTGTAAACTTATTTGTAGTCATGCTAATAGTAACAGTTTTGCAAGCATTTTTGCCTTTTATTTCAAAAGCTGTTATTGATGTTGGAATCCAAACAAATGATTTAGATTTTATTGATCTGGTTTTAATTGCCAATATAACAATTATAGTCAGCATTTTATTGAGTAATATGGTTCGGGATTGGATTCTGCTTCATCTAACATCGAGAATTAATGTTTCACTAATTTCAGATTATTTGATTAAATTAATGAAGTTGCCCATTACTTTTTTCGAAAATAAATTAATCGGAGACATTTTGCAGCGAGCACAAGATCATGAACGTATTCGTGATTTTATAATGAATAATTCTCTGAATTTTATTTTTTCGATTTTAACATTTTTCATTTTTGGAATAATTTTGATGATATACAGCCCCGTTTTATGTTTGATTTATGTTATAGGGAGCATATTATTTATTGGCTGGGTTTTATTTTTTCTTCAGTTTCGGAAGAAACTAGATTGGGAATATTTTGACATACACACTAAAAACCAAAGTTATTGGGTAGAAACTATTGGAAGTATTCAAGATATCAAAATCAATAATTATGAGAAGCACAAAAGATGGAAATGGGAAGCTTTGCAGGTTCAATTATTCAAAATTGATCAAAAAATACTAAGAATCAATAATGCTTTAAATTTAGGAGCACAGTTTATTAATCAGTTAACCAATTTGATTATTACTTTTTACTGTGCGAAGTCAGTAATAAAAGGTGATATTACTTTCGGGGTAATGATTTCTACTCAATTTATAATAGGAATGTTAAATGGTCCTGTTATGCAGTTTATATCTTTTATTCAATCAGGGCAATATGCTAAAATTAGTTTTTTAAGATTGAATGAAATACATGAGTTGGAGAATGAGGAAGAAAATGATATTACCAATAATATAAAGCTTCCAGAGGACAAAAGTTTGCTTTTAAGAAATGTAAGTTTTCAGTATAGCCGTAATGGTGATTATATTTTGAGCAACATCTCTCTGGTAATTCCTGAAGGCAAAGTTACAGCAATCGTTGGTGATAGCGGAAGTGGGAAAACTACTTTGTTGAAATTATTATTAAGATTGTATAAGCCTACTCATGGCGAATTGTCAATGGGAAATTTGAATATTCAGAATATTAATTTAAAACAATGGCGAGAAAGCTGTGGAGCTGTAATGCAAGATGGCAAAATATTTAGTGATACAATTCAAAATAATATTGTTTTAGACGATGAAAATATAGATTATGAAAGGTTGAAAAAAGCAGTAACAGCCGCAAACATAGCTTCTGAAATTGAATCAATGCCAAAAGGATATCAAACGATAATGGGAGAAAATGGAAGAGGTTTAAGCGGAGGCCAGAAACAGCGTGTTCTTATTGCAAGAGCCTTATATAAAGATCCTGATTATCTGTTTTTTGATGAGGCAACAAATTCATTAGATGTAATAAATGAGCAGAAAATTGTAGTGGCATTAGAAGAAATATTTAAAAATAAAACAGTAATTGTTGTAGCACATAGATTAAGTACAATTCGTAAAGCAGATCAGATTATAGTGTTAAAAAACGGCTATATCACCGAAATTGGAAATCATGATATGCTGATGGCTCGCGAAAATGGACATTACTATCAATTAGTTAAAACTCAAATAGGAGATACGGTAAATGGCTAACAAAGGATTCCATAAAACATTAAACGAAAATAGAACCGAAGAAGTTGCTTCAATAATTGAAAAAATGCCAACTAAATTTGGTGCAACAATTAGTGGGGTTGTTATTGGACTTGTTTTGCTTTTGCTATTATTTGGCTGGCTAATCAAATACCCATCAATTTTGTCTGGGCAGATTGTTGTGAATACACAGCAAGCTCCAGTTAAATTGGTAGCTTCAACTTCGGGGAATATAATTTTATTAAAGAATAAATCTGGTGTAAAAGTAAATAGAGGAACATATTTAGCTTATATAAAGAATGAAGCAAGTTTAAAGGATGTGCAATTGTTGGATGATTTGCTTAATAAAACAAATATTCATGAGGTTGTGTATAATAAGCATCGTCATTTGTTTCCTGAAAATTTATCTTTGGGGGAAATAAATAATAAGTATTTTAATTTTTTAAATTCGTTGTATCAATATTTAGATTACTCAGTCCAACAGCCATATGAATTTCAAAAACAGATAAATCAAAAGTTATTAGAACTGCAGCAAAGCAAATTCTCTCAGTTAAAAAATGATTTTAAAAATCAGGAGATTAAATATAAAATATCGCAGAGCCTTTTTAAAAAAGATTCTATTTTATTTGAAAAAGAGGTAACTTCTAAAGCTGATATAGAGAAGTCAATTATTGCAAAAGCAAATAGCATTCTCGATTATAATGCAATTGATAAAGAAATAAATAATACAAATTATCAAATAAAGGAAACTCAAAATAAAGCACAAGTTATTGCGATTGAAAAAGCAGTAAAAGAAAGAGAGCTTGTTGTTAATTTATTCAACAGCTACTATGATCTGATAGATGCAATAAAAAAATGGGAACGTACTTATGTTTTTGTTTCGCCAATTGATGGCAAAGTTGATTTCTTAAATTTTATTAAAACAAATGATTATATACAATCAGGGCAGGAATTGTTTAAAATAATGCCTGATAATAATCAATTGATTGGTCAGGTTAATCTGCCTGAAAACGGTGCAGGAAAAGTAAAAATTGGACAAGGTGTTATCATTAAACTTAATAATTATCCGTACAATGAATATGGTTCAATAAAAGGGAAAGTGAAAAGTATTTCGCTAGTGACAAATCAACAAGCCCTTTCAGATAATCAGAATAAAATTAATTCTTATTTAGTTGATGTCACTTTGCCATTTGGATTGAAAACGAATTATGGCGTAGAATTGAATTTTCATGCTGAAGCAAAAGGAACAGCTGAAATTATTACAGAAGATCGAAGGTTAATTGAACGTTTCTTTGATAATTTACGTTACAAGTTAAAATAGATTCAATAAAAAACTAAATTTAAAACCTTGAAATCAGATTTTTAAATCATTAAGATTATTGTTTATTATTTGCGAATTTTTAGTTAAAAGCAGGAAAACCTTTGGTTTTCTTATGGTAGATCTTTAAACCTTTATTTAATTCGAAAGAGCTTTAAAAAATTAAAAATTATCTCATTCTGGAATTGATAAATTGTCTAATTAAATTTGTACTTTTGCCAAGTTTTTTACACAACTACTTACAAACAAACAACAGAATGAATCAAACAAAATATATTTTTGTTACAGGAGGTGTGACCTCTTCATTAGGAAAAGGAATTATCGCGGCATCTTTGGCAAAATTGTTACAAGGAAGAGGATACCGCACAACTATTCAGAAATTTGATCCATACATTAACGTTGACCCGGGGACACTAAACCCGTATGAGCACGGAGAATGTTATGTGACAGATGATGGAGCTGAAGCTGACTTAGACTTAGGACACTACGAGCGTTTCTTGAACGTTCCTACTTCTCAGGCTAATAACGTTACTACAGGAAGAGTTTATCTTTCGGTTATTGAAAAAGAAAGAAGAGGAGAATTTTTAGGAAAAACAGTTCAAGTTGTTCCTCATATCACAAACGAAATCAAAGACAGAATGCAATTGCTAGGTAAATCTGGCGATTATGATATTGTGATTACTGAAATTGGTGGTACAGTTGGTGATATCGAATCTCTACCTTATATAGAATCTGTTCGTCAGTTAGTTTGGGAATTAGGTGAAAATAACGGAATCGTGATTCATTTAACATTAGTTCCTTATTTGGCTGCAGCTGGTGAGTTGAAAACAAAACCAACGCAACACTCTGTTAAAACTTTAATGGAAAGCGGTATTAAAGCCGATATTTTGGTTTGTAGAACTGAGCACGAATTATCTCAGGAATTACGCCAAAAATTAGCTTTATTCTGTAATGTGAAAAAAGAAGCAGTTATTCAGTCAATTGATGCTTCTACAATATATGAAGTTCCAAATTTAATGCTTGAAGAAGGATTAGATGTTGTGGCTTTAAAGAAATTAGATTTGCCTAAAAAAGCATCTCCAGATCTTAAAACTTGGAATACTTTCTTAAAAAGATTAAAAAGTCCAAAACAAACGGTTAACATTGGTTTGGTTGGTAAATATGTAGAAATGCAGGATTGTTACAAATCTATTTTAGAGGCGTTCATTCATGCAGGAGCTGCAAACGAAACAAAAGTAAATGTAATTTCAATTCACTCAGAGCATATTAATGCTGAAAATGTTGAAGAAAAATTAGGTTCTTTAGACGGAGTTTTAGTTGCTCCAGGTTTTGGTGAAAGAGGTATTGAAGGAAAAATCGAAGCAGTTCGTTTTGTGCGTGAAAACAATATTCCTTTCTTCGGAATTTGTTTAGGAATGCAAATGTCTGTTATCGAATATTCTAGAAATATTTTAGGTTACGCTGAGGCTAACTCTACTGAGATGAACGACAAAACGCCTCATCCAGTTGTGAGTTTAATGGAAGAGCAGAAAAATGTAACCGATAAAGGAGGAACAATGCGTTTAGGTGCTTGGAAATGTGATATTAAACAAGACACTTTGGCGTACAAAATTTACGGACAAAAAACTATTTCGGAGCGTCACCGTCACCGTTATGAGTACAATAATAAATATGCTGATGAATTGCAAAAAGCTGGTTTAAAAGCTTCTGGAGTTAATCCTGATACTGGATTAGTAGAAATTGTGGAGCTTGAAAATCACCCATTTTTCATTGGTGTGCAATACCACCCGGAATACAAGAGTACAGTTGCAAATCCGCACCCTATTTTTGTGAACTTTGTGGCAGCTGCTGTAAATGCACATAAAAAATAATAATTATATTCTGTGAAGATGTAACTTTTGAGTGAAACTCATTACTAATAACCTTCAACGAATAACTTTTTTAAATTAATAATGGAAGAAAAAAAATTAGACCTCAATTCGATCATTGGTTTTGTATTGATCTTTGGAATTTTGATTTGGATTATGTACCAAAATCAGCCTTCTGAAAAAGAAATTGCTGCTGAGAAAGCCAAGAAAGAATTAGTTGCTAAACAAGAAGCACAAGCAAAAGCAGATAAAGCTAAAACTGCGTCATTACCAGCTGCAGCTGTAACTCCTGGAGATACAGTTCAATTGGTTCAATTGCAAAAAACTTTAGGAGGATTTGCTTATTCTGCAACACTTCCTTCTGCAAAAGAAGCTTTTACTACAATCGAAAACGAAAAATTAAGATTAAAGATTGCTAATAAAGGTGGATATATTGTTGAAGCTACTTTAAAAGAATTCGAAAGATTAAAAAAAGGTTCTGGTCAATTAGTTGAGTTAATCAAAAACAACAACTCAAATTTAAATTTACAGCTTCTTACTACAGATAATAGAACATTAAATTCTAAAGATTTATATTTTGAGCCAACATTAGAAAAAATTGGTGCAGACCAAGTTCTTTCTATGCGTTTGAAAGCTGGAGCTAATGAATTTTTGGAATATAAATACATTTTAAAGCCAAACGATTATTTAGTTGGTTTTGATATTCGTTCTCAAGGCTTAAACAGAGTTTTAAATTCTGCTAAACCAGTTGATTTGCAATGGGATTTAAAAACATACAGAAACGAAAAAAGCGTTGCTTATGAAAATCGTTATGCGCAAATTGATTATAAATACGAAGAATCAAAATACAATAACGTAAGTTCACACGGACAAGGTAAAGAAGAAACTCCTACTAAAGTTAGTTATGTTGCGTTTAAACAGCATTTCTTTACTACAATTTTATCTACAGAAAAACCTTTTGAAACTTCAAAACTACAATCTGACGATTTAGTTAAGGATGATAAAATTGATACAGTTTTCACAAAACAGTTTAGAGCTAATTTGCCTTTAGCGTTTACAAATGGAGAGATCGATTACAAAATGAATTTGTATATGGGTCCTGCAGATTACAAAACATTAAAAGCTTACGATAAAAACTTCGAAAAGATCATTCCATTAGGATGGGGAATTTTCGGATGGATTAACAAATGGATTTTCATTCCATTATTCGGATTCTTAAGTTCAACAATCGGTTTATCATTAGGTATCGCGATTATTATCTTTACAATTATCATCAAATTGGCTATGTCGCCAATTACCTATAAGTCGTTCTTGTCTCAGGCTAAAATGAAAGTTTTAAGACCTGATATTGCAGAGTTGGGAGAGAAATTCAAAAAAGACCCAATGAAGAAACAACAGGAAACAATGAAACTGTACAACAAAGCAGGTGTAAACCCAATGGCAGGATGTATTCCAGCATTGATTCAGTTGCCTTTTATGTATGCATCTTTCCAATTTTTCCCTGCAGCATTTGAATTAAGACAAAAAAGTTTTCTTTGGGCAGATGATTTATCATCTTTTGACTCGATTGTAAAATTACCATTCAACATTCCGATGTATGGAGACCATATCAGTTTGTTCCCAATCTTGGCAGCAATTGCGATTTTCTTCTACATGAAAATGACTTCTGGAGATCAGCAAATGGCTGCTCCTCAGCAAGAAGGTATGCCAGATATGGCAAAAATGATGAAAATCATGATTTATGTTTCGCCATTAATGATGTTAATTTTCTTCAACAACTACGGTTCTGGATTATCTTTATACAACTTCATTTCGAATTTAATTACAATCGGAATTATGTTTGTGATCAAGAATTACATAGTAGACAGTGATAAAATTCACGCTCAGATTCAAGAAAACAAACAAAGAGAGCCTAAGAAACCAAGCAAGTTCCAACAGCGTCTTCAAGAAGTAATGGAACAGCAAGAAGCGGCAAAAGCAGCTCAAGCAAACAAAAAGAAGAAATAATTCTCAATAAAAAAATCTCGATTTATCGGGATTTTTTTATACCATTATACTTTATAATTAAGATTTTCGTTAAGCTTAAAAAATAGAATTTATTATGATCTCAAAAAAAATCATATTTGGATTATTATTCCTAACAGCATTAGTGTCAAATGCCCAGACAGATATTAATAAAGTCGATGCAGCTGGGAAAAAAGACGGACTTTGGAAAGGTACTTATGCAGAATCTAAACGCCCTCGGTACGAAGGCACTTTTGATCACGGAAAAGAAACTGGAATTTTTAAATTTTTTGATGATACAAAAAAAGGAGACGTTATAGCTACGAGAGATTTCAGCGCCAATGATGGAAGTTCATATACTATTTTTTATGATCAGAATAAAAATAAAGTAAGTGAAGGAAAAGAGATAGGAAAAGCGCGTGAAGGCGAGTGGAAATATTACCATAAAGCTTCTAAAGTGTTAATGACGGTTGAAAATTATAAAAACGGAAAACTAGACGGTCCAAGAACTATTTATTATCCAAATGCACAAATTGCAGAAGAGATGACGTATAAAAATGGTTTAAAAGAAGGTCCTTATAAAAAAATAGGGCAAGACGGAACGCTTCTAGAAGAATCGTACTTTAAAAATAACGAATACAACGGAGAAACTGTTTTCTATGATTCAGACAAATCTATTGCTTCTAAAGGGAAATTCGTAAATGGTAAAAAAGCAGGGATTTGGCAGTTTTACCAAAAAGGAAAATTGGTAAAAGAAGTGAATATGAGCGATCCTAAAAACACGAATAAAGCTTCTGAAAAAGGAGGAACGCCAAAAAAATAAGAATTTAAAATCTCAGAATTCATTGCTTAAAATAATAAAAGGTTAATTGTAAAATGTTTACATTTGATTAACCAATTTTGCTAACCAATGGATTTAAATGAACTTTTAGGACGATTTTTACTGCTGTTTTGCTCAATTTTAGTTCTGTATTTTTTCTCGAATAGAAAAGATAATGCAACCATAAATCCGTTGATGGTTATTGTTGGGCTTTGCACTTTTTCGCTTTGCTATCTTTTTACAAAAATTGAAATTGGTGTCGGAATTGGCTTTGGTCTTTTCGCCATTTTTTCGATACTCCGATTTAGGACACAGTCTTTTACAGTAAATGCGATCATTTTTCTTTTTGCAACCATTACACTGTCCATTTTGGATATTATGTATCCGTTTGAAAAGATTGAATTACTGCTGTTCTTTCAAATCATTATAATTGGATTTTATGTTATTGCCTCAATCATCGTTAATAAACAAGCTTCAAAATATTTCAATTCTGTAGATGTAAAAATTCCGCTTGACGAAAACTTTTCCTTAAAACCAGAAATAATTAGAAAATCAATTCAAGAAAAAATTAAGATTGAAGATTTTGATTTTAGAATTGTCTTAATCAATACGGCGGCCAACGAAATAGATGTATTGGTTTTTTATTAGTCGTTAAACGGAAGAACTTGTTTAATGTATAAATCTCTTTTTTCGCCCACAATTTTAAACTCGATATCTACAGGATGAAATTGGTTTTTACGCCAATATCGATACATTTTTGTTTCGATTTTTTTGCTTACATCATATAGATTACTCATTTCTTTTCGAGTCAATAACGGCTCATTATCGTTCAAATTGGAATTGGAAGTATAATCGATATCAAAATCGGTTTCGTCTTTTCCGTCATTAAAATGATAGGCGACAAATTGCTCGCAGATTTCTCCTTTTTCGGGTTTTACAACAGAGTTTTCTCCTTTTTGAACATTAACCGTAATTCCTGGAAAGTTCTCTCTAAAAATATTTTTGGTGATAATTACACCATTTGCCAATTCATCTGGAAAAGAACGATGAACTAAAACGCCCATGGCTATATTTTGCTGATCGATTCCAAAAAGTTCTCTTTCGTTATAAGAAGCTTCATTCCAAACACTTGCCCAAACTTGTTTTATAGCTTTTTCAAAAGTTTTGATAGAATCGCCTAAAATTCCAGTTTTAGAATCGTACAATCCAGCGCCATTGAAATCATCTAGATCTTCTGCATTTGTGGAAGAACGAAATCTGAAATTTTTGAATTTGGCATCTTTAAAAGCAATATTCAATTTTGAAATTAATTCAGGATCAATAGGTTCTTTTTTGATGGCATCTCTAATCTTCTTAAGCTGTTTATTAACCCAAACCGTTGAATCTTTTTGCGGATAAGCCAAAAGTTCTGAAATTAATGTAGAAATAGAAGCTTTTTGAATATGTTTCGTATAAAAATAAAACGGAATAGCATGTGCATTTTCTGGAACTTTAAACGGAATTTCTTTTGAAATAGCAATTAAATACGCCATGTTTTGAGCTTTCGAACCGATATAGTTCACTCCCTTTTTTGGAATTTCTGATAAGTTGACCAAATCAGTTACAGAATTGTCAATTGTTAGTTTTTTCTTTTTTCCAGCAGATTTCACTGGAATTTTTTTAGTGGTTTCTTTTATGAAAAAAGTATCGACTTCTATTTTTAGTTCTACTTTTTTAGAAAGCAGCTTTTTGATATTGTTATCTTTTTCAATATCAGTATAAGCCATAATTGGAATCTTTCTGTTTTTTCCTAAAAGAACCAAATGGCTTAAAGGTGTCTGAAGTTCATTTACAATAATGCCTCGGACGTTTGGCAGAATATCTGGTGTTCCATCCAAAATAATGATTTCATCAGAATTGGGTTTTGTGGTTTCTAGTTCTTTTATTTTATATTTTTTTAGAATGCCAACATTTGTCCCTCGAACAACTTCTTGATATTTAATTTCTCCAAAAATATAATCTGATTTCACGCACGGAATTTTGAATTTTTGCTGTTGAAACCATTCCATCATTTCTGGATTGTTCAAATAGAATTTCAGCTTTTCTCCTATAAAAGTAGAAGTTTTAACCATATTGAAAAAACGTTCAATCAATGCTAAAGGCATATGATCGGACGCTGCAAGTTCAAAAATCCACTTGTCGGTTCCTTTAATGTGATTTAAATTTCCGAGAAGAAAGTCTCTATTTTTATCCGTATTGCTATAATTTTCATTATTAAAAACTTCAAGATCTTGACTGTAGCCCAAATAATTGACAACGAAATCATAGTGGAGCAAAATAACACTGCTGTTGAAATAATACATTTTCTGTTTTCGAAGATCATAAATTACTTTTACAGATTCGATATTCGAAAATTTATCAGATAAAGGTTTTCCTCTAAATGCCTTGTAGGCTTCGTAATTTGGCAAAGACGCGCTAAATCGCTGCGCACTTAAGGCGGTTAAGACGAAAAGGAAAAACAAACTGTAAATGTATTTTTTCATAGATAAAAAATGAATGATTAAATGTACTTAAAAAAGTGATAAGTTTTATCTACTGCGGGATTGCTTAAACTAATGCAAACCTTTGTGAAATTTTCTATTATTTGGCGTACCTTTGCAACCTTAAAAAATTAAACATTCAAAATGAAACGAGTAGTTGTTGGACTTTCAGGTGGAGTAGATTCTAGTGTTGCAGCATATTTATTGCAGCAGCAGGGATACGAAGTTATTGGCCTTTTTATGAAGAACTGGCACGATGATTCGGTTACTATTTCTAACGAATGTCCTTGGCTGGAAGACAGTAACGATGCTTTGCTTGTTGCTGAAAAGCTTGGAATTCCGTTTCAAACAGTTGATTTGAGTGAAGAATACAAAGAGAAAATCGTTGATTATATGTTCAACGAATACGAAAAAGGAAGAACTCCAAATCCTGATGTTCTTTGTAATCGCGAAATCAAATTTGATGTGTTTATGAAAATTGCTCTAAGTCTTGGTGCAGATTATGTGGCTACGGGACATTATTGCCAAAAAAGCGAAATCGAAGTGGACGGAAAAACGGTGTTTCAATTAATTGCTGGAAATGATGTAAACAAAGATCAATCGTATTTCTTATGTCAGTTGTCGCAAGAGCAATTATCAAAAGCTTTATTTCCTATTGGAGCTTTAACAAAACCAGAAGTGCGAGAAATTGCGGCTGAAATGGAATTGGTTACTGCAGAAAAGAAAGATTCTCAAGGTTTATGCTTTATTGGAAAAGTTCGTCTTCCAGAATTTTTACAGCAAAAACTACAACCTAAAGAAGGTAAAATTGTTCAGGTTGATAAAAATGATCCGATTTACAATATTGAGAAATCAGCTGACCTTTCTTTGGAGGAAAGATTAAAGGTAGAATCTCAAAAGCTAGACTATGTTCCAACAATGGGAAAAGTGGTTGGAAAACACCAAGGAGCTCATTACTTTACAGTTGGACAAAGAAAAGGTCTAAATGTAGGAGGAACAACAGAGCCTTTATTTGTAATTGCAACCGATGTAGAAACCAACACCATTTATACAGGGATGTCTAGCGAGCATCCAGGTTTATTCAAAAAAGCACTTTTTGTTGGAAAATCTGAAGTGCATTGGATTAGAGAAGATATGACGCTAAAAGCAGGAGAAAAAATGGAAGTGATGGCAAGAATCCGTTACCGTCAGCCTTTGCAAAAAGCGGTTTTGTACCAATTTGAAGACGGAATGTATGTGGAGTTTGAAGAGCCGCAGTCTGCTATTACAGAAGGACAATTTGTTGCTTGGTATTTAGAAAATGAATTAGTTGGTTCGGGAGTAATTTCTTAGCTTTATACTTTATTTGGGAGCAAATCCCTTAAAGGTATGAATTGATGAGATATAACTTTACTTTTCTTTTATTACTTCTTTCGTTTACAGTATTTTCACAAGAAGATGCGTGGGTTTATTTTAGTGACAAACCTAATGCACAAACTTTTTACAACAATCCGCTAACCGAACTTTCTCAAAGAGCTTTGGATCGAAGAACGAGCCAAAACATTGCTTTGGCTATTACAGATGCTCCTCTGGAAACTTCTTATGTAAATCAAATTACTTCAAGTACAGGAATTACCGTAAAAGCACAGTCAAAATGGCTGAATGCACTTCATATTCAAGGAACCCAGGCTAATATTAATGCTTTAAAATCGTTAGCTTTTGTTGCTAGAATTGAGTTTGCCAATAAAACTTTAAATACGACAGGAAAAAGAGTTTCGGAAACTTCTATTAATCAGTCTCATGATAAGTTAAAAACGGAAATTGACTATTCTTACGGAAATTCTGCTAATCAAATTCAAATGCTGAACGGACAAGTTTTGCATAAGCAGAATTATACAGGAGAAGGAAAAATTATAGCAGTTTTGGATGCAGGATTTCCCGGTGTAAACACGGCTCAGCCTTTTGAAAATCTCAGAAATAATAATAAAATTTTAGGCGGTTACGATTATACTACAAGAAATGCCAATTTTTACGCAGGAGATGATCATGGTACTTTAGTATTGTCTACAATGGGCGGTTATAAGGTAAATTCATTGGTTGGAACAGCCCCAAATGCATCGTATTATCTTTTTATCACAGAGATTGATGCCCAGGAGATTCCGTTAGAAGAATCGCTTTGGGTTGAGGCTGCAGAGAAAGCAGATGCTTTGGGCGTTGATATAATTACAACTTCATTGGGGTATTTTGGTGATCGTGATAATCCAAATTACAACCATACCTATAGCGATATGAACGGAATTACGACTTTTATTTCTCGTGGTGCCGAAATTGCTTTTAGTAAAGGAATATTGGTTTTGGCTTCTGCTGGAAATGAAGGGAATCAAGTAGAAAAACATGTTGGCGCTCCTGCCGATGCTGTTTCAGTATTGGCAATAGGTTCAGTTAATGCTTCTAAAGTAAAAGCTAGTTCAAGTTCAATCGGACCAAGTTATGATGGCAGAATAAAACCTGATGTTATGGCGCAAGGAGCAGCAGCGGTAGTTTCTGATGCAAATGGAAATATCGTTACTGCAAACGGAACGTCATTTTCTTGCCCAATTATGGCGGGAATGGCAGCTTCTTTATGGCAGGCATTTCCAAACAAAACCAATAAAGAAATCAGACAAATGATTATCCAATCTGCTGATCGATATGCTAATCCAGATAATAATTACGGATATGGAATTCCAAATTTTGGAGCAGCATTAAGTGTTGATAATTTTGTAGCGGAAGCTTCGTTTGCGGTATATCCAAATCCCGCTAAAAATGAAGTTTCGTTTTCTTTTCTAAATGAAAATAATACTGCATCAGTAACCATTTATTCGATATTGGGGCAAAAATTAATAGAAGAAAAAATCAATAATTCAAATCCAGTTCTTTCCTTGCAATCGCTTCAAAGCGGATTGTATATTTATAGTTTTGATGCCGATAAGCTGCATAAAACAGGAAAAATAATTAAGCAATAATTTTAATGAATAAAATCACTCAGCTTTTCAATATAAAATACCCAATCATTCAAGGCGGAATGATCTGGAACAGCGGTTACAAATTGGCTTCTGCTGTAAGCAACGCAGGAGGTTTAGGACTTATTGGCGCAGGTTCTATGTATCCAGAAGTTTTAAGAGAACACATTCAGAAATGTAAAAAAGCGACCGATAAGCCTTTTGGGGTCAATATTCCGATGTTATATCCAAATATTGAAGAGATTATGAATATTGTGGTCGAAGAAGGCGTTAAAATTGTCTTCACCTCTGCTGGAAATCCGAAAACATGGACTTCTTTTTTGAAAGAAAGAGGTGTTACCGTTGTTCACGTGGTTAGCAGCAGTGTTTTTGCTTTGAAAGCTCAAGATGCCGGCGTAGATGCAGTAGTAGCTGAAGGTTTCGAGGCAGGTGGACACAACGGACGCGAAGAAACCACTACTTTCACTTTGATTCCGATGGTAAAAGAAAAAATCAAGATTCCGCTGATTGCTGCTGGAGGAATTGCAACAGGAAGAGGAATGCTTGCTGCCATGATTTTGGGAGCAGATGGTGTTCAGGTCGGAAGCCGTTTTGCAGCATCTATAGAATCGTCTTCGCACAATAATTTCAAGGAAACAATAGTTAATACTTTGGAAGGGGGCACTCAATTGACTCTGAAAGAATTAGCGCCTGTTCGATTGATAAAGAATAAATTTTATCAGGACGTTCAGGATTTGTACCAAAAATGCCCATCTAAAGAAGAATTAGTTCAGCTTTTAGGAAGAGCTAGAGCCAAAAAAGGAATGTTTGAAGGAGATTTGGAAGAGGGAGAATTAGAAATTGGGCAAGTAGCAGGTCTGATTCATGAAATTTTACCCGTTGAAGAAATTATTCAACAAATGATAGCCGAATTTGAAACCGCATCCAAAGAAAAGACTACATTTGAGTTTTAATTGACTGCAAGAAATATTTTATGAATTCCATACGCCCCTACATATTGTTATTGTTTTTGACTTTTGGATTGCAACAGATTCAAAGTCAGTCTTATCATTTTAAAACGTCAGGTTTTAGTGTTTTAGAAAAAAATGAAAGAGGAAAATGGGGAGAATGGTCTAATCTCGATTTGGTAAATCTCTCAGTGGTTTTAGACACTAATAAACATAGAATTGTAGTCTATTCGCAAGAAATTCAGCTTTACAATATTTTAGATTATATCGAAAGAGAAGAAAATGATACCGATATTGTATATTCTTTTATATGTAAAGACAACGACGGAAAAGAATGCAAGTTATCCATCATTACCCGTAAAAAACAAGACTACCGCAAACAGCTTTACATCAATTACGACGATCATATTATTGTGTATAATATTATTACGGTGTAAAAGTTTCTGAGATACTAAGATACTAAGCTCTAAGTTTTTTAGATTTAACAAAATAATAAACCCGACAGATTTAAAAACCTGTCGGGTTTGCTATATAATCTTAGTGTCTCAGAATCTTAGAAACTTAGCATCTTAGAACCTCAATTCTCCACATCCTTAATAAACTCATCATATTCTAAATAGAACATTTCTAGAGCGTGCATGTTTTCGTTGAAGAAATCAAAAATTGCATCCCAAGTATTTTTATTGCTGAAACCAACGCCAGTTTTTTCAACCCAGATTCTGCTGATGGTTTTGCCGTTTTCAAGAGTATAATTTTTTTCGAAAACCAAATCTTTGATGAATTCTTCTTCGAGAATATTTTTTAAAGCTTCAAGTTTTTCAAAATAAGCGATACGTTTTTCATCGCTTCGGTGTTCAATATCAATTAAAACCTGAGCCTTTTTATTGTCAACATAAAACTTAAAAGAAAAGTCTTTAATCTTCGTATCATAAAGCACCCATTTGCGAGGATATTTTTCGGCAAATGCTACCCAAAATTCTCTTTTTATTCTTTGTGATTCTTCTTTACTGTACATTTTTTAGGCTTTAATAACAGAAAACTTGTGGTACTGCGTTTTCTGGAGTATATTTATGTTTTATTTGAAAATACAAAAATAAGCTTTGATTATGAATTTTCAAGACTTTTTGAAATATGTTCCCAATATAATTCCAGTAGAGCTGCCAGCAGTAACTTCACATTTAAAAATGGCTCCAAAAGAGCGTATAGAGGGATTAAAAAATCTTGATATTGAAGCATTAAACGCCAGAATGGC
This sequence comes from Flavobacterium sp. F52, assembly GCF_000278705.1. Classification (NCBI taxonomy): domain Bacteria; kingdom Pseudomonadati; phylum Bacteroidota; class Flavobacteriia; order Flavobacteriales; family Flavobacteriaceae; genus Flavobacterium; species Flavobacterium sp. F52. The sequence goes on from NZ_AKZQ01000006.1 coordinate 85,064, forward strand.
TGGAGTAATGATGCTGTTTTATCCCAAACAGGGAAAAACGCATCTGGTTTTGATTGTTAGAAATGCTTATGACGGAGTTCATTCAGCTCAGATTGCATTTCCAGGCGGGAAATACGAGAAGGAAGATTTAAATTTTGAAACTACAGCGCTTAGAGAAACCTATGAAGAGGTTGGAATTACGAGTGATAAAATAGACATTGTTAAACATTTCTCACCGATGTATATTCCGCCAAGCAACTTTTTGGTGCATCCGTTTTTAGGAATTGCCAAAGAAGAGCTTTCTTTTTATCCTGATATAAGAGAAGTTGCCGGAATTATCGAACTGCCTTTATCTGTTTTTTTAAATGATGATATTATTATCGAAGCCAGATTATCAACTTCTTACGGAGCCAATATTTTAGTTCCTGCTTTTAATATCCAGAATCATGTTGTTTGGGGAGCCACGGCAATGATTTTGAGTGAATTGCGAGATGTTTTAAAAGAAGCCATGGTAAAATAAATTTGATAAAGTTTATTTAACGATTTGATATTCATTTGAATATCGCTTAATTCGAGAAAATGTTTTAAAGTGTTGCTAAAAGAATAATTTTTGTATGTTTGCGACCTAACAAAAAAATAAGATAAATTAGTTATGGGATTGTTTAAACGAAATCCTTTTGGGCATATATTATTCATCAAGAAATGGTTGATCCGAGTTCTAGGTGCCATGACTCATAAGAGATATAGAGGTTTTAATGAATTACAGATTGAAGGATCTGAAATTATTAAGACACTTCCAGATACTAATGTTTTGTTTATTTCCAACCACCAAACTTATTTTGCAGACGTTGTAGCGATGTTTCATGTCTTTAACGCAAGTTTATCAGGACGTCAAGACACGATTAAGAATATTGGTTATTTGTGGCAGCCAAAAATGAATATTTATTATGTGGCGGCAAAAGAAACGATGCAGGCTGGTTTACTGCCAAGAATTTTGGCTTATGTAGGCGCCATTACAGTTGAGAGAACTTGGCGATCAAAAGGTGTTGATGTAACCGAAAAAAGAGAAGTGAATCCGAATGATACTGAAAACATCAGAATTGCGCTTGAAGATGGTTGGGTTATTACTTTCCCGCAAGGAACGACAAAATCATTTAAACCAGTTCGTAAAGGAACCGCTCATATCATTAAACAACACAAACCAATCGTTATTCCTATTGTAATTGATGGTTTCCGTAGATCATTCGACAAAAAAGGACTTCGAATGAAGAAAAAAGGAATTCTGCAATCTTTCATCATCAAAGAACCTCTTGATATTGATTATGAAAACGATACCATCGAACAAATCGTAGAAAAAGTAGAATACGCCATCGAACAGCATCCATCATTTTTAAAAGTTATTCCAGCTGAAGAAATTAAAGCACAAGAAGAACTGAATAAAATGAGACAATGGGATTACTAGAGTTTTGTTTCAGGTTTAAAGTTTAAAGTTTGTCTGGTTGAGCGAAGTTGAAGCCTAACTTTTTGCCTTTTTTTTGTTTAAAGTTTCAGGTTTCAAGTTTGTTTTGTCAGGCTGAGCGAAGTCGAAACTTACCTAAAACTTTGTGCCCTTCGACTTCGCTAAGGGTGACAAATCGATTTTGTATCAAGTTTTCAAGTTTTATCAGTTGGAATTTGGAATTTCATCTTTGGAATTTCAGAAAAAAAGCTTAGACCCGATAGCTATCGGCATAGCGTCTCAGAACCTTAGCAACTTTAAAAGTCAATCTTCTTCAACTCCTTATAATTTGCGTACAATCGTCTTAAAAGCGTTCCGTAAATAATTCTGTAGAAACACCAGAACAATCCGAAGAAGCCTAATATCACCAGGAATAATATCCCGATTGTAACAAACATGGCTTTTCCGTTCATGGCTAATTTTTCTCTTAGAAATTCCATGTCTGGATTGTAAACAAATGCAATAAAGAAGCTTAAAATAGCTGTTATAACAATCATTCCTAGATTATACCAAACATAATATTGAACCGTTTTGCGGGTTCTTAAAATAGCACTCATTAATGATTTTGTGGCTATGGTGGTCGAAATTGTTTTGTAATTTTTATAGAAAATGTAAACAAAAATCAGTACGACAACATAATTAAAGTACGTTAGAAACTCTAAAGCGGTTACAATTTCAGGGTGATTCATTTTATGCAATACGTCGTCTGTATTGATGAATAAATTTGAAAATGTCCAAAACGAAATTTCCAAAATACTGATAATCAAAATCCATTTTACAATGGAAGATGACTTTCTGTGAATCATCTTATAGATTTCGTTTTCAGAAATTTGTTGAAAAGAATCAGAGTTCTTTTGCCAATCTTTTTTTAATAAATCCAGTTCTTTCATAATAATTTTTAAGGATTTAGTATTTTTTTAAGTTTCCCCTTAATTCTGTTCATTTTCACGCGCGCATTCACTTCGCTGATTCCTAAGGTTTCAGCTATTTCTTGATAATCTTTGTCTTCTAAATACATAAAAACTAATGCCTTTTCAATGTCATTCAATTGATAAACTGCTTTATACATCAGTTTAATCTGTTCCTCTTCCTCATAATTGTAGTCAACATCTTTTACAAAATGCTGATGGTTTTCATAATCTACGGTCGAAATAGTTCTTTTGGTTTTGCGGTATAAGGTAATTGCTGTGTTTAAGGCAACACGATATGTCCAAGTCGAAAATTTACTGTCGCCTCTAAATTTTGGATAAGCTTTCCAAAGCTGAATGGTAATCTCTTGAAACAGGTCTTTATGAGCATCTTCTCCAGCAGTATATAATCTACAAATCTTGTGGATTATATTCTGATTTGCCTGCAGCTGCGCAACAAATGACTGTTCTAGATTTTCGCTCATAATGTATTAGTAGTTATGAAATCATTTTTGTTACAGTTCAATGTATTTTTTTTTTTTTTTGCCACAGATTGAATAGATTTTAATGATTTCTATTTTTACGCTAAATGATTAAAGCGATTAGAAATCATTTTCAATCATTTAATCTGTAGCAAAAGAAATTATAATTCCCTTGTTTTGTAATAATTAATCATGAGGTCAATAAACCTGCTGTAGCTTTCCATGCCATCTTTCTGGTTATTTGATTTCAGGAAATTATCGTATAAAAAATGAAAACCTTTGTCTATAAAAGTGTCGTATTTTTTCCAGAAATCTTGACTTTCCTGATAGTTTTTTAAAATTCCAGTATTTACTTGCTTCTTTAAAATTTCAAAAATTTTCTCGTTTTTAAATTTCCAGATTCCAAGGCAATAACGCAAAGCAAAACTGTATCCTGAATATTGAAAATACAAATTATCGTTTTTCACAGATGCCAAAACGCCAATAAAATTACATTCGTTTTCGCTCGCAAAACCTATCTGATGTGCCATTTCGTGAGAAGAGGTAAGAGGGAAAGAATACATTGGAAGTAAATTGTTTACTTGTGCCTCGTTTGTAAACGGATTAAGATAACCTCCAAATCCCATATAAGTTAAGGGAAGGCTGAATAATGATTTTTTAACGCTTAAAGTCTCGTACTTAAAATACGAATGTTCTCGAACAAGATTATCATATCCGTTTATATTCATTTTAAAAACTTCTTCTTGGGAATAAGGAAGCTGAATTTTTTCGTTTTTATCTTTTGTGATTTTAAACTGAATTTCATTGGTTTTTATAATTAGTTTTTTGGTAAAGGCCAATAAATCTGCATCGCTATATTCTCTTTTAATATTCATTTTTTGAGAAAGGGGCTCACGATAATAATTGAAAGCCCAAAGCAGATGGAACAAAAAGTAATAAATAGAAATTTTGCCTACTATTTTTAAAAGATGATCTTTCCAGTCTGTTTTCCATGTCTTTCTGATTCTCCAAAACCAGCTGATCATAGAAATGATTAAGAGGCCATAAAAAAAGTCTCCAACAGAAAATGGAATTTTGCCTAAAAGCATTCTTGAAAAATGTGAAATCCTGATATATAAATTTTTGCTGTAGAAGCCCTCCACAAAATCTGGAAAGTAAACAAGAATTTTATAAAAAATAATTTGAACTATAAGAAATAAAGGTAAAATGTATTTTGATTTCACGGCGCAATTTTTAGATACGTAAATATAAATACAATTATTTATAACTAAAAAGAATAGTATTTTGGGGTTTTAATTTTAAAGCCGATAATTTGTGCTAATTCGTGCAATTCGTGGCAAAAAAAGCAATTAAACTTTGTAACTTTGAAGCTCTTAATTGTTAAACATCAAACAAAATATAATGAGTCAAGAAGTAAGAAATCTGGAACCAAAAGCACTTTGGAATAAATTCGCAGATTTAAACGAAGTTCCTCGTCCATCGAAGAAAGAAGAGCGTGTCATTGAGTTTATGAAAAACTTTGGAAACAGTTTAGGTTTAGAAACTCTCGAAGATGAAATCAGAAACGTAATCATCAGAAAACCGGCAACTCCAGGGATGGAAAATCGTAAACCAATCGTAATGCAGGGGCATTTAGATATGGTACACCAAAAAAATGCAGATACAGTTTTTGATTTTGATACACAAGGAATCGACATGTATGTTGATGGTGACTGGGTTCGCGCTCGTGGCACAACACTTGGAGCTGATAATGGGTTAGGAGTGGCGACTATTATGGCTATTCTGGAAAGCAAAGATATTCCGCATCCGGCAATAGAAGCATTGTTTACTGTTGACGAAGAAACTGGAATGACAGGAGCTTTAAACTTAAAAGGAGGAATTCTGCAAGGTCAGATTTTATTAAATCTGGATACTGAAGAAGACGATGAAATTGATATTGGGTGTGCTGGCGGAATTGATGTAACAGCAACAAGAACGTATCATGAAGAAGAAGTTCCAGAAGGTTCTGTTGGATATACTATTACAGTAAAAGGCTTAAACGGAGGACATTCAGGAATGGACATTCATAAAGGTTTAGGAAATGCCAATAAAATCATGAACCGTTTGTTGTTTGATGGTTTTGAAAATTTCGGGTTGCAGATTGCTGAAATCAATGGAGGAAGTTTGAGAAATGCAATTCCAAGAGAAAGTTTTGCAAAGGTTATCATTTCTCAGATGTTTGATGAGGCTTATGTGTATGATATGCAGGAAATCATTTCTGATATCAAAGCCGAATACAAAACAACGGAGCCTAACTTGACTATTGAAATCGTAAAAAGTGAATTGCCTGAAAAAGTAATGGATTTAGGAGTTCAAGAAGGGATTATCAGAGCGATTTATGCAGCTCAAAATGGAGTGTATAAAATGAGCGCTGATATGGCTGATTTGGTTGAAACTTCAAATAATATTGCTCGTGTTGTTATTAAAGATGGAGAGATCTTGGTAGGATGTTTAACGCGTTCTTCTGTTGAATCTTCTAAATTTGATTTGGCTAATTCGTTACGTTCTGCGTTCGAATTGGTGGGATGCGAAGTAGAACTTTCAGGTTCGTATCCAGGTTGGACTCCAAATGTGAATTCTGAGATATTAGAAGTTTTAAAAGGCATTTATGAAAAACAAAATGGCCAACAGCCAAAAGTTGTAGCTTGTCACGCAGGTTTAGAATGCGGAATTTTAGGAACAAATTATCCTGATATGGATATGATTTCTTTTGGACCGACAATTCACGGAGCGCACTCTCCAGATGAAAGAGCAAGTATTTCATCGGCACAAAAATATTGGAAATTTGTATTAGAAATTCTTGAGAATATACCAGTTAAATAGTTTTCAGTCGCAGTCTCAGTATTCAGTTCGTAGAACTGTTAAACTGAGACTGTCAACTGCGACTAAAAAAAATCCTCAATCTTAAATTGAGGATTTTTTTATGATAAAATATTATTAATTTCTTTTTAAGACTTTATACTGTTCGTAACAAGCGCTTATCGCATCCATAATCTGAAGGTCGTTTGCTGTCTGGATGAAAGAATCAGAATAGTTGCAGCGGTGCATAATTTCGGGGATTTCATCCTTGCTTACTCCTAATAGTACAGCAACTGTTTCGCGGTCATATTTGGACTCCAAGAGCGTTCGTACGGTATCATCCTTTTTCATCTCTTTAAGTTTCTTGAGTTCTTTACCATTTTTTCCAAAGAAATTGTAGAGCATATCGGCGGGGTTAAAAATCGAACCGAGGACTTTTCCAAAAGCATTTGGAGCATATTCACCAGCTTCGTAACCTTGCGTAAGTCCAGAAATGCTGTAACGATAGTTTTCTTTTGTTGGAATTAATTTAGAATCAATTTCAAGATATCCTGTTAGAGAGAAAGGAGCAATGACAACTTCTTCCAAAGCAATTGCTTTTTCAGTAAGCTGAATTCTCGTTACTTTATTTTTTATCCAGTCATTTGTGACTCTAATTCTTAATGATTGAAATCCTAGAATAGAAAAATGTAGTGTATCATTGACTTGCACGTCAATTTCAAAATACCCTTTTTCGTCAGATTTTGCACCTCGTACTTTGTTGGTGTTAATGATGTTTACGCCGGCAAGAGGCTGTTTGCTATCATCATTAATAACATAACCTGAAACTCTTTGAGGAACTGTCGGCTGTTGCTGTGTATCTTGCGCAAAACCAATGCTAGCGAAAAGTGTAAAAAAGAAAATTGCGAAATATTTCATATCCTGATTTAAAGCTCTAAAAGTAGTAAATAGGGATTAAATATCTCGCAGTCTTGGAATTTAATTATAAGAAAATTAACAAAGGCAGTAGTGTTGCTTTTTTAGGTTAAATAAAAATGAGTAGTGAAGGTTATGTTTAGATTACAGAAGCGATTTACGAAAAATAAAATTTTTGACATAAAAAAAAATCCCAAATTCCAAGTAATATGGAATTTGGGATTTTGTATTTAAAGAAATTGAAATATTAATCTCTTCTTGATCTTCTTGATCTTGAACTATCTCCAAAGTTTTCAGAGCGTCTTGGAGCTCTATCTGAACCACCTTCACTTCTTGGAGCAGAGCTTCTAAAACCGCCTTCTCTTCTTGAAGATGAGTTTCTGTCGCTTCTGAAACCTCCATCACGTGAACCTCCATCTCTAGAAGAACTTCTGTCGCTTCTGAAACCGCCTTCACGTCTTGGAGCGAAGTTTCCTTCTCTTCTTCCAGAATCACGTCTTCCGCCACGGTTGTTGTGATCACGTCTTCCGCCACCATCATTTTTAGAAATCTCAACATTGATACGACGGCCTTCTAATTGAACATTGTTTAAAACATCCATTACTTTGTCTGTATGCTGTGGATCTGTGTTAAAGAAAGAGAATCCTTCTTTTACATCTACTTTAAAGATATCATCACGACCTAAGTCTAACGTTTCTTTCAAGTAATCTTTTAATGACATCCAGTCGAAGTTGTCTCTAGAACCAATGTTTACAAAATAACGAACTGCTCCATTATTACTGAATTCTCTTGGTTCAGAATCACCTCTTTCACGTCTCTCACCAGAAGATTGAACAGAAATATCTCTATTCTTTTTGTAGTAAGTGATGAAACGGTTAAATTCTACTGAAACCATTTTCTTAATCAACTCTTCTTTAGATAAATCTTCAAGAACGTTGTTGATTGCTGGTAAATAGTTGTCAATTTCGTGATCAACCTCAGTATCTTTAATTTTGTTAGCTAAGTGCAATAACTGAATTTCACAGATTTCAATTCCAGATGGAATAGTTTTTTCAACAAACTTTTGTTTGATGATTCTCTCAATAGTTGAGATTTTACGTAACTCGCTTTTTGTAACAATTACAATAGAAGTACCTAATTTTCCAGCTCTACCCGTACGTCCAGAACGGTGGTTGTAAGTTTCAATCTCGTCAGGCAATTGGTAGTTAACAACGTGAGTTACGTTATCAACGTCAATACCACGTGCAGCAACGTCAGTAGCAACAAGCATCTGAATTTGTCTTCCACGGAACGATTTCATTACACCATCACGTTGCGCTTGAGATAAATCTCCGTGTAACGCAGCAGCGCTATAACCATCTTCAATTAACTTCTCTGCGATAGCTTGAGTGTCTCTTTTTGTACGACAGAAAACTACAGAGAAAATGTCTGGATTAGCATCAGCTAAACGTTTTAAAGCTTCATAACGGTCACGAGCATTTACTAAATAAAATTCGTGAGATACTGTTGATGAACCTGAATTTTTTGTACCTACAGTAATTTCTAATGGATCGCTCATGAATTGTTTTGCGATTCTAGCCACCTCTTGAGGCATAGTTGCAGAGAACAACCATGTGCTTTTTTCGTCTGGAGTATCTGATAAAATAGATACGATATCATCATAGAATCCCATGTTTAACATTTCGTCAGCCTCATCCAAAACACAGTAATCTATGTTTTTAATGTTTACTAGACCTCTGTTAATCATGTCTTGCATTCTTCCTGGAGTTGCCACAATGATTTGTGCACCTCTCTTTATTTCTCTTGCTTGTTCTGTTATACTAGCTCCTCCGTAAACTGCTACCACATTAATACCTTTTTCGTATTTTGAGTAGTTTTTAAGTTCGTTAGTAATCTGTAAACATAACTCGCGTGTTGGCGATAAAACTAATGCTTGTGTATTTCTGTTGTCGGCATCAATTTTTTGAATTAGCGGAAAACCGAAAGCTGCCGTTTTCCCTGTCCCTGTTTGAGCCAACGCAACCATATCCGTGTCTTTTTCCAATAATAGGGGAATCGCCTTTTCCTGTACCTCTGACGGATTTTCAAATCCTAGATCTAAAATCGCCTTCAGTAACGATTCATTCAATCCTAATTGTTCAAATTTATTCATATGTGTTTTAAAATAGGGTGCAAAATTACTGTTAATTATTCAGATATACTAATGCGTTTTTAATAATTATGTATTTATTAATAATTGATTATCAAAAAGTTACAGTTTTATTAAAATAAATTTTTGCAAGAAATGCGGAAACAAGCCAAAAAATACGTCGCGAAATGTAAAATTTGGCCTCTAAAATGTTGTATTTTAAACAATTATTTTGTGGTGTTCAGAAAATCAATGAGTTGCTTAACAGCTTTTCCGCGGTGACCTATAGTGTTTTTGGTAGCTAAAGGCAATTCGGCAAAGGTTTCATTGAAATTTAGAGGCTTAAAAATAGGATCGTAACCAAATCCATTTGTTCCTGTTTTTGTGAATGTAATTTCTCCTTTTGCAATTCCGGTAAACAAATATTGTTTTCCTTTTAAGTTTAAAGTAATAACGGTCTTGAACTGGGCGCTGCGATTTTCCTTATTTTTTAAAGCCTCCAAAAGCTTGTTCATGTTGTCATCTGCATTTTTTTGCTCGCCCGCATAACGCGCAGAATAAACTCCAGGTTCGCCATTTAAAGCATCTACTTCTAGACCTGTATCATCTGCAAAACAATCGTAACCATATTTTTGAGTTACATAATCAGCTTTTAAAATTGCATTTCCTTCTATGGTGTCTGCTGTTTCAGGAATGTCTTCAAAACAATTAATATCTTCTAAACTTAATATTTTAATGCTTTCTGGAAGCATACTTTGAATTTCTGCGATTTTATTTTTGTTGTTTGATGCGAAAACGAGATTCATTGTGGTAGTATTTTAAAAATGATTTTTCAATAATAAAGGTAAGTGAAATTCCGAATGTATAGGCCAAAATATCTGACCATAAAAATCCTTGACCTAAAACATATCTTCCAAAAAGTGTTTTTCTAAGTTCAACAATCCAATTGCCTTGATAAAGTTGTAAAAACTCAATTCCATAACAAATAAAAAGGGAAAGTAGTATTACCAACCAAAACTTTTTTGATGGAAAGAAAATTCTAACTAAAAAGTAAATCATTACAGCGTAAAGAAAATCGCCGATCCATAAAGGGATAAAAGGAATTTTTCTTGACAGTACTCCGAGGAAAATGATGGTTAGAAAGATTAGAAAATAGTTGATTCTGGTTTTGTTCAAGTTGAGATTAGGTTTTGGTTAAAGCAAATTTAGGATAAATTTTTAAAAGAAATTAAGCCTCGTTTGTCATTCCGAGGAACGAGAAATCGCACTCGCAGATCGACAAAGATTGGCGAATTACTTTGCGGAATTTCTCGTGTGATTCCTCGTTACTCGGAATGACAAACTAAATCTTATGTCTTAAAATAGTGTATCAATAATCCATTTTTAGGTAACAAAAAATACAAAACCTGAATAGCGTCACTTTATTTTATACATTTATCAGTTAATTAATTATCTATCAAAATAACCACATGAAGGCAAAATTTTTTACCCTGATTGCAGCTTTATTTCTATTAGGAAATCAAGGCTATTCTCAAAAAAACAATTCATTTAATATTAAAAAGCAATTGGATTATTGCGCAGAACAAGCTTCTAAAACTTTAAAAGTGATTCCAAATGACGGAACTTCCCCTAGAACAGTTCCTAATGGAAGCAATGAATGGAAATTTGTTGGCTATAAAGATTGGACGAGCGGTTTCTGGCCTGGAGAACTGTGGTTTTTGTACGAAGCAACCAAAGACAAAAAATGGGAAAAAGAAGCTGATAAATTCAGTCGCTTTTTAACGCCACTTTCTACCAGCAAAGCAGGTGATCATGATTTAGGATTTCAGATTTTTAATAGTTTTGGAAACGGATACAGATTGACTAAAAATCCAGAGTACAAACAGATTATTTTAAGAACTGCAGATACATTGGCGACACTTTTTAATCCGAAGGTGGGAACAATCCAATCTTGGCCTCATAATAAAATGGGAGGACATAATACCATTATTGACAATATGATGAATTTGGAGCTTTTGTTTTGGGCTTCTAAAAATGGTGGAAGCAAGAAACTTTATGATATTGCTGTAAAACATGCCGAAACCACAATGGCAAATCATTTTAGACCAGATAATACTTCGTATCACGTTATTATTTACGATTACGAAACAGGAAAAAAGATAAAAGGAAGAACCGCTCAAGGTTACAGTGACGACAGTATGTGGGCTCGCGGTCAGGCGTGGGCGATTTACGGTTTTACAATGACGTACAGAGAAACAAAAGATGCTAAGTTTTTAGATTTTGCCCATAAATTAGCACGAGTTTATTTGGATAAATTAACTACAGAAGATTTAGTGCCTTATTGGGATTTTAATGCGCCAAATATTCCTAATGAACCAAGAGATGCTTCGGCTGGAGCCATTGTTTCATCTGCACTTTTAGAATTAAGTTCGTACACAAAAGACAAGAGTTTGAAAGCTGAATATTTGGCAAAAGCCAAAAAGATGATTGTTTCGCTTTCAGATCATTATCAAAGCCATGATGTGAATTCGGCATTTTTATTGCATTCAACAGGGCATAAACCAGCAGGAAGTGAGATCGATTGTTCTATAAATTACGCAGATTATTACTATCTTGAAGCACTTTTAAGACTTCAGAAACTAAAATAAAAGAATATGCTAAAAAAAATAACCCAAATTGCCTTTGCAATAATGATGGTATTGATGCTTGTAAGCTGTAAAAATACCAAACAAAAACTTCAAGAGTATGTTGTTACGTACAACAAAACTATTGCTCCGAGTTTTAAATCTGAAAATGTAACGCTTACAACGGCAAGAGGTTATATTAATGATAATAAAATAGAATTGCGTTTTGAAACTAATTTAAAACAAAGCGATGGTAATAAAGCGAGTACTTCTGTAGCATTTGCAAGAATGAGACAATCCATGATTAAAAAAGGAGAGATTCCAACAGAATTAATAGAAGAAGGAGTAGAATTTCACCTCTATTATTTAGCCGATGATAATACTGTTTTAAATAAAGAAGTGCTCACAAAGGAATCGCTTCAGTATTTAAAATAATAAATTAAATTTTTATAAAATATTAAACGATTAAATTCTTACATAAAAAAAGGCCTCTTTAAAATTTATTTAGAGAGGCTTTTTTATGTTTACGAGTAAAATTTAAGTTTGAAAGAAATGTTTTTATTCTTACAAATATTTCACTTTTTAAGAAGATAATCGGTTTGTATTCAAAGAATTATATGTGATTTTTTCTAATTGAATATTGTTTTTATGTTAGGAATTAATTATGTTTGAGTTAAAAAATAACTATTAAACCAAAGAATTATGAAAAAAATTACCCAAATCGCATTTGCACTTGCTTTTGCATTATTTTTAGTCAGCTGTAAAAATACAAAGCAGAAAATACAGGAGCATGTAAGCAATTATAACAATCTATCTTCGATAAAAGGGAGTGGTATTACCAGTACAACAGCAAAAGCTTTTCTGGATGACAATAAAATCGAAATCAGAATTGAAACTAATTTAGAAGAAAACGATGCCAATAAAGTAGCCTACAAAGAATCTTTTCCAGATTTATTGAAAGAGATGATCAAAAACGATCAAATTTCTCCTTCTTTGATTGCCGAAGGGGTAAAGTTCGATGTATACTTCTTGGCTTATAATAATGCTATTTTAGCGCAGGAATTAGTAGATCAAGATGAATTGGCAGTTTTAGAAGGAACTGCAAAATCAAAAGAAACAGCAAAATTGTAATTAAAATAGATTTTAAGAAAAAGCCTCTTCAATTTTGAAGAGGCTTTTCTGTTTTATGAGAATTGAGTAACGTTTTTCAAGTTATCCGGGAAATAGAGTTCTGATAAGTTAGTGAACTCGTCTCCACGCATAAAAATATTGATGTCTACATCTGCAAATGATGTTTTTCCAGCGGCAGCCAAAAGTTCATTAGCGGCATGCAAAGTATTTTTATGAAAGTGGTACACTCTTTCAGATTTATCTGTTACAACCAAACCTTTCATAAGCATCTTGTTTTGTGTTGCCACCCCAGTCGGACATTCGTTATTATGGCAGCGTAATGCTTGAATGCAGCCAAGAGAAAACATAAATCCTCTCGCGCTGTTGCACATATCTGCTCCAAGAGCAATGGCATGCAAAATAGAATATCCAGAAATGATTTTTCCGCTTCCAATAATGCGCATTTTATCGCGGATGCCTAAACGCACTAAAGTTTTGTTTACGAAAATCAAGGCAGGTTCAAAAGGCATTCCGACACCATCAGCAAATTCAAGCGGAGCAGCACCCGTTCCGCCTTCAGCTCCATCAACGGTAATGAAATCTGGGTAAGTATCTTCATTAATCATTTCTTGACAGATAGCTTCGAACTCAGCTGTGTTCCCAATACATAATTTGAATCCGATAGGCTTTCCATTAGATAAATCACGTAATTGCTTAATGAATCGTATTAAGCCTTTTGAATCAGAAAAAGCATGATGTCCAGGAGGAGAAAGAATCATTGTATGTGGCACAACTCCTCTAATTTTAGCAATCTGCTCTGTATTTTTTTTCGCAGGAAGAACACCTCCATGACCTGGTTTTGCTCCTTGAGAAAGTTTAATTTCAATCATTTTTACATTTGGCAGGTTTGCTTTTGCTGAGAAATTTTCAGGACTGAAATTTCCTTCTGCATCTCGGCACCCAAAATATCCTGTTCCAATTTGCCAAGTAATATCACCGCCACCTTCCAAATGGTAGTCGGTTAAACCGCCTTCTCCGGTATTTTGGTAGAAATTCCCTTTTTTCGCTCCGATATTGATGGCGCGAACGGCATGCTCGCTTAATGATCCAAAACTCATTGCAGAGACGTTAAACAAAGAAGCAGAATAAGGCTGTTTGCAATCTTTTCCGCCGACTAATACGCGAGGCAGTTCTTCGTTTACTTTCGCAGGAAAAATAGAGTGTTTTATTCCTTCGTAATTTTCTGTGTTTAGGTTTAGTTGTGTACCGAATGGAGTACTTGAGTCAATATTTTTGGCTCTTTGATACACTAATGAGCGCTGATTTCTTGAAAAAGGCTTTCCATCAGTAGATCTTTCAATAAAATACTGCTGAATCTCAGGCGCAATCATTTCAAATAAGTACCTGAAATAGCCTAAGACAGGAAAGTTTCTTAAAATAGCATGTTTTTCTTGAGATGCGTTGTAAATTCCCACAATTAGCAAAATCGGAAGAATAATTACGAGTAAATAGCCTCGTCCAGTGTAATAATAAATTGCGGCAACAATTATAAACAATAAGAATCCGTAAATAAAGAATTTTTTTCTCATGTTTTTAAAAAATTAATAGGTAATAAATGCGATAATTAGTTGAATCTTAAACGGACATAGACGTGTTTGATTCCTTTTTTGTCCGACTCTCTTTCGTCAATTTCCAAAATATCGGTAAGCGATTTAAGCATAGGAGTAAGTTTAGAATAACCATAATTACGAGGGTCAAATTCAGGTTTTTTCTTCACAATCAGATTGCCGACATCTCCTAAGAATGCCCATCCATCATCGTCTTCAATATCTTCAATCGTAGATTCAATCAATTCGATTGTTTGTTTGTCAACTTTATGAAGCGCTTTTTCAGCAGGCTTTTCGACAATTTTCTTGGTGTCTGCAGCGACTACCTCTTTTGGTTTTTTCTTTTGAGTTGCGCCGTCCAAAACTTCAATATAAATAAATCGATCGCAGGCTACAATAAACGAATTTGGCGTTTTCTTTTCTCCAATTCCAATTACTTTCATGCCCGATTCACGAAGCCTCACAGCAAGTCGCGTAAAATCACTGTCGCTAGAAACAATGCAAAAGCCATCTAATTTTCCAGAATAAAGCAAATCCATTGCATCAATAATAAGAGCAGAATCGGATGAGTTTTTTCCAACCGTGTAACTATATTGTTGAATAGGAGTAATCGCATGTTCCAATAAAACGCCTTTCCAGCCATTCGCATTTGGTTTGGTCCAATCGGCATAAATCCTTTTCGTCGTTGGTGTTCCTAGTTTTGCAATTTCTTCCATCATACCTTTTACATTGCTGTACGGCACATTGTCTGCATCAATAAGAACTGCCAGTTTTAAATCTTTTGAATTGCTTAAAGGCATTTGTTAAATATTTAAAATTTAATACTCTCAAAGTTAAAATTAAAATTGGTTTTTATAAGAATTGAAAGATGAATATGTATAATTATTAGTACTAATTAGTTTCATTATAAATAATGTTTGCTCTTTTGAAAAATAATTAAAGATAAATTTGTCTTTTATTTAAAACCTCTTTATCTTTGTCTAGAATTAATTAAGGATCTATGTTTTCAAAAGCGTGTGAATACGGAATAAGAGCTTCAATATTTATTGCAACAAAATCTTCTAAAGGACTTAGGGTTGGGATAAAAGACGTGGCGAAAGAAATTGATTCACCAGAACCATTTACAGCCAAAATCATGCAGATTTTAACCAAAAGTGGCATAATTCATTCAACAAAAGGAGTTGGGGGCGGATTTGAAGTTTCGCCCGAAGCATCAAAAACAATAAAATTAATTCAGATTGTAGATGCTATTGACGGAAATAAAATATACAGCGGCTGTGGGATAGGATTGAAAGAATGCTCAGAAGAACATCCTTGTCCCGTTCACCATGAGTTCAAGAAAATAAGAGGACTGCTGTTAGAAATGCTTAAAAACACAACTTTAGAACAGCTAGCTTCTGATGTAAAATCGGGAGATTTCTTTCTTAAGGCGACAAATGCGAACAATTAATATTATTAAATATCTTAAAAAATGAATACAAAAACAAAAATTTCAGTACTAATCCTAATGGGATTTTTAGCAGTTACTTCTTGCGGTAAAAAAGAAACTACTCCAGCTGAACCGACAGAAACAACCGAAACGTCTACTGAAGGCGAACAAGCTCCAGTAGCTGCAGCCACAGAGGAAAATGTTTTAGTTATTGAAGGAAATGACCAAATGCAATTTAATGTAAATGAATTGAAAGCCGTTGCCGGAAAACCAATCAAATTGACTTTGAAACACGTTGGTAAAATCCCGAAAGAAGCAATGGGACACAATTTAGTGATTTTGCAAGAAGGAACAGACCAAGCAGCTTTTGCTTTAAAAGCTAATGATGCTAAAGCGACTGATTATATTCCGGAATCTGAAAAGGCTTCAATCATTGCACACACTAAATTAATTGGTGGTGGAGAAGAAGATACAATCGAGTTTACAATTGACAAAAAAGGATCATACCCATTTATTTGTTCTTTCCCTGGGCATGTAGCTATGATGAAAGGCATGTTAATTGTTGAGTAAATAATTTAAAGCTCCAAATGCTGTAACTGGTTTTGGAGTTTTTTTAAAAACTAATAAAGGATAAAAATGTCTTTTATTAAATAAAAAAAGAATGAAAAGAGAAAAAAAATTATGGTTGGTTTTTGCATTGGTAATGAGTATATCATTTGCAGTGCTGGGTTACTATGGTTACGAAATCTATCAGCAAGCACCACCAGTCCCAAAAGAAATTGTAACCGATTCTGGAAAGGTTGTTTTTAGCGAAAGCGAAATTAAGGACGGACAAAATATCTGGCAAAGTATAGGTGGCCAGGAAGTGGGATCTATCTGGGGGCACGGTGCTTATGTGGCTCCAGACTGGACCGCAGATTGGCTCCATAGAGAAGCTGTTTTTATATTGGATATTTATGCCAAAAAAGACTTTAATAAAAAATATGAAGAATTGGATGCTGAAAAACAATCGGCTTTAAAGATCCGACTTCAGAAAGATTTAAGAACCAATCGTTACAATGCTGACACTGGTGTGCTTACCATTTCTGAAAATCGTTTGGCTGCGATTGAGCATTTAAGCGAATATTATAAAGGTCTTTTTACGAATGATCCTCAATTTGATAAGTTGAGAGAAGAATATGCAATTCCGAAAAACTCTATTACAGATGTAGAAAGAATGCATAAAATGAATGCTTTTTTCTTCTGGGCAACTTGGGCAACGGTTACCAATCGTCCTGACGGAGATATTTCGTATACGCACAACTGGCCATCAGATGAATTGGTTGGGAATAAAGCAACAACAGAACTTTTAGCTTGGTCTGGAGTAAGTATTATTTTATTGATTTTGAGTGTTGGAATCTTAGTTTTCTATCATGCAAAATCTGGTGAAGAAGAGGGGTTTCCCCTTCCAAAAGAAGATCCGCTTATTAAACAAGGCAAAACAAAATCTATGGGATTGGTAATCAAATATTTTTGGATAGTAAGCTTGCTGATGGTTTTACAAATGGTTTTCGGAATAATTACTGCGCATTATGGAGTGGAAGGAAATGGTTTATACGGAATTCCGATTGATAAAATCTTGCCTTATGCTGTAACGCGAACATGGCATACGCAATTGGCCATTTTCTGGATTGCAACGGCTTGGCTGGCAACAGGATTGTATATTGCTCCAGCAGTTTCTGGTAAAGATCCTAAATTTCAATGTTTTGGAATCAACTTCTTGTTTATTGCTCTTTTAATTATTGTTTTAGGTTCAATGGCTGGACAATGGTTTGGAGTAATGCAGAAATTAAATTTAGTTCAAAATTTCTGGTTTGGACACCAAGGTTACGAATATGTTGATTTGGGTCGTTTCTGGCAGATTTTCCTTTTAGTTGGACTGTTTTTGTGGCTGGCTTTAATGATTCGTCCTTTGCTTCCTGTTTTGAAGAAAAAAACAGAAGAGAAAAACCTAATCATTTTGTTCCTAGTTTCTTGTACTGCAATTGCCATGTTCTACGGAGCAGGATTAATGTGGGGAAGACAAACCAACTTAGCCATTGCAGAATATTGGAGATGGTGGGTAGTTCACCTTTGGGTAGAAGGGTTTTTTGAAGTATTTGCAACAGTTGTAATTGCATTCTTGTTTGTTCGTTTAGGCTTATTAAAAACGAAAACTGCGACTTTAAATGTGCTTTTTGCCACCATTATTTTCATGTCTGGAGGTATTTTAGGAACATTCCACCACTTGTATTTCTCAGGAACACCAACCGCAATTATGGCTTTAGGAGCAACGTTTAGCGCTTTAGAAGTTGTGCCTTTAACCTTAATTGGATTTGAGGCGTATCAAAACTATAAAATCTCAAAATCAACACAATGGATTGCCGATTATAAATGGCCAATTTACTTTATGATTTCGGTAGCATTTTGGAACTTCCTTGGAGCAGGAATCTTCGGATTCATTATTAATCCGCCTATCGCATTGTATTATGTTCAGGGATTAAATACGACGCCTTTGCACGGACATACGGCTTTATTTGGAGTGTACGGAATGTTGGGAATTGGTCTGGTATTATTTGTACTAAGAAGTTTATACCGAAATGTAAGCTGGAATAACAAACTGCTTAAAATTACTTTCTGGTCGTTAAACATTGGTTTGTTCCTAATGGCAATCTTGAGTTTATTACCAATTGGCGTATGGCAGGCAATTGAAAGTATCAATCACGGAATGTGGTATGCTCGTTCATCAGAATTAATGCAACAGCCAACAATGATTATTTTAAAATGGCTTCGTGCCATTGGAGATTCAATTTTCGGAATCGGGTTCATAACAATGGCTTGGTTTGTATTTGAGCTGACGTTAAAAAATAAAAAAAAATAAACACAAAATTTAAAATTGATTATCATGGAAAATTTAAAAAACAAAACAATAGGATCATTTGTAGCTGAGGATTTTAGAACAGCTGCAGTATTCTCTAAATATAGAATAGATTTTTGTTGCAAAGGAAACCGAACAGTAACCGAAGTATGCGAAAAACAAAATATTGATGCAGATGCTTTATTGGAAAATGTGCTGCAAGTTGTACAATCAGAAAACAGTGGAAGTATTGATTTTAATTCATGGCCATTGGATTTATTGGCAGACTATATCGAGAAAACACATCACCGTTATGTAGAAGAAAAAACGAATGTTTTACTACCGTTTTTAGATAAGCTATGCAAAGTTCATGGAGCAAATCATCCTGAATTATTTAAGATTAATGAATTGTTTATTGGCTGTGCAGGAGAATTATCTCAGCACATGAAAAAAGAAGAATTGATTTTATTTCCATTTGTAAAAAGAATGGTGAAAACCAAAGAATCTCATGGGATTTTGTCTCAACCATCTTTCGGAACCGTTTCAAATCCGATTGCAATGATGATGCACGAACATGACAATGAAGGGGAACGCTTTAGAGAAATCGCGGCTTTAACCGATAATTATACTCCGCCAGCAGATGCCTGTACGACTTACAGAGTGACTTTTGCGATGCTGAAAGAGTTTGAAGAAGATTTGCATAAACACATTCATTTGGAAAACAATATTTTATTTCCAAAAGCTGTGGTTTTAGAAAAAGACTTTGTAGAAGTAGAATAAAGGTTGATTTTAATAGTGGAAAAGCACCGATAAAATATCTAAACATGATAGTTATCGGTGTTTTTTATTTTAAGAAAACTTATATTTAACGGATTGAACTCAAAATTAAACACATAGAAACATAGATTTAAAAAACTCAAAAAGATGATTTTAGAAAATCTAGATTTTCACACATAACTATGTGTTTTAATGCAAGTGAAATGCCTTTATGCGTCTAGAAAATCTATGTTTCTATGTCTTTAAATAAAATTTATTCATTTATGAATTCTCAAAAAGCTTGGATACTATGCTGTTTCTTTAATTTTCTGATTGCCTGTGTTTTCGGATTATTAATGCGTTTTATGTATCTCTTTCCTTTAGATTTTCTAAATTATAGTTTCTTGCTTCATGCGCATTCTCATGTTGCTATGTTGGGCTGGGTATATTTGATCGTTTATGTTTTGGTTGTTCATTTTTTCATTCCGAAAGAAAAAAGCCTGAAACCAATTTATAATCGCTTATTTTGGCTAACAGAATTTTCAGTTATCGGAATGATGATTGCTTTTCCAATTCAAGGATATGCTTTGTTTTCGATTATTTTTTCAACCATACATATTTTATTGAGTTATGTTTTTTGCCGTTTGGTCTGGAAAGACATTTCAACAGATAAATCGCCATCACAAAGACTTTTGTTGCTTTCGATTCTATTTATGATTTTGTCAACTTGTGGAGTTTGGTGTCTTGGACCAGCTGTGAGCACGTTAGGAAAACAAAACGCTTTTTATCAGATTGCAATTCAGTTTTTTCTGCATTTTCAGTTTAATGGCTGGTTCATATTGGCAATTCTAGCTTTGTTTTTAAAACAATTTCAAAATAAAATTGATGAGGTAAAGTTTAAAAAGTTTTACTTTTTGATTATTGTTTCTACACTTTTAACCGTTTGTTTTCCTCTACGATGGTTTATAGAAAATGATTTTTTGAGTTACATTAATGTTTTGGGAGTTTTAATTCAGTTGATAGCTTTTATTTATTTCTATAAAATGCTGAAACCACAAATTACTGTTTTTAAAAACGGATTAAATAAAACTGCTAAATTGGTTTACGGTTTGGCTTTGTTTTCTCTTTTTCTAAAAGTAGTTATCCAATTACTGACTATTTTTCCAAATCTTGCTGAGGTTTCACACCAAATAAGAAATTTTGTAATTGGTTTTATTCATTTAACCAATTTAGGAATCATAACAGGTTTTTTGTTTGGCATTTTACTTCAGAATAAAATGCTTTCTGCTAATTCTGAAATATTAAAAGCAGGAATGAAGTGTTTTATTTTAGGCTATATTTCGACAGAAGTTTTATTGTTTCTGCAAGGCTGGTTTTTCTTTTTTGGAAAAGGAACTCTTTCAGCATATTTTCAAAGTATTTTGATATTCAGTATTCTTTTGGTTTTTGGATTGGCTTTGATAATGGGATCTTTTATAAATAAAAAGCAAGAGTCGATTTCTTCTTAGAATCGTACTTTTGCTTCGTACTAATTAACCTATTTAAATATCTATATTTTTGCTGCTTCCAGATTTATTGTTTCAATTGTTTTTTCATTATTAACTCCTAAACCTTCCTGCTGAAAAACTAATTCTCCTTCTGGATTAAAAACACTAATAATATTAGAGTGCGAAAAATCTATTGGAGAAATTTGTTTGTAATTGACAGCTAAAACTGCGGCAAATTCTCTTGTATCTTCTTCAGATGAACGAAGGAAAATCCAAGGATCTTGATTCATTTTATTTTCAATTGCAAACGATTTTAATCTTTCAGGAGTATCTGTTTTTGGATCAATACTTACCAAAATCAATTTTACATGCTGTTTTGTTTTTTTCTCGAGTTTTGATTCAATGTCTCGCATATCTGCTACTAATCTTGGGCATGCAGCTTTGCAGCTTGTGTAAATCATTACCATTACGAGAACATTTCCTCTGAGTGATTTTAATTCAATGTCTTTGCCATCTTGTTTTGTCCATTTTGAAGGAAGATTGTAAATTGATAAATCACTAATTTCTTTATTTGTTTCTGCTTTGTTTTCTTTTTTATCTGCTTCTTTACAGCTGTAAAAAGAGAATAAGAGAAGAAAAGCGATTACTGTTTTTTTCATTGTAAACTAATTTTAAATTAGATTTTCGGTTTTGTCGTGCTAGCGCATCTAAAGCCAAGATTTCTTGTAGAATATTGTGCTTTTAGACTTCCGCGAAAAGCGTAACGCATAAAAGCGGCATAATCCATTAAATCGGATGCGTTTACTGATCCGCTTCCGCAGAAAAGGTTTTTGTCAGTGCTTTTATCTTTTCTAGATTCTCCAGATAAAAAAATACTGTTGAAATCAGATGTCCATTCCCAAACTAAACCATGCATGTCATAAACGCCCCAGTAATTTTTGAACGTTTTTCCAATTTCATTTTCATAGGTTTTAGATTTTTCGTACCAGGATAAAATGTACTCGTTGAATTCTTTTTTGGTTCGTGCGTCAATTTTTTTGGTGTCAGCCATTGCCACATATTCCCATTCGTCCATTGTTGCCAAACGTTTTCCTTGACATTCGCAGTATTTTTTTGCAGCAAACCAAGAAACACTTGTTATGGGCGATTTTGGTTTTGCATTTCCAAAATCAAAATCGTTTGTCCAGTAAGACAAATAACTTTTATCGGCAAAAATTCCTTTAATTTTTGATTTTTGATAGGACGGATTTTTTTTGACAAATGCTAAAAACTCCATATTTGTGACAGGATAAATATCTATGTAAAACGACTTTACAGTAACAGGCTTTTGAGAAACAGCTCCATAAAGAGGGATATAAGATCCCTCTTTTATGAAAGCCATTTCTTTTTCCTGCGCCTTCATGACACTAAACACAGAGAAAAAAAAAGTTAGTATGAAAATGTATTTTTTCATGCTGAATGTTTGCTGTTTATCTTAATGCTTTTACCATTTCTGGTGTAATTTCGGTTTTGTTATTTCCCCAGCTGTTATAGATGTAGGTTAATACATTAGCGATTTCATCGTCAGATAAATTCTGAGCAGGCATTACGTTATTATATTTCTTGCCGTTAACAGTAACTTCTCCCGTTAAGCCATGTAAAATAGTTTTAATTGTACGTTTAGAATCAGCATTTAAATAATCTGATTTAGCCAAAGGAGGGAAAGTATTTGGAATGCCTTGTCCTTCAGATTGGTGGCAGGCAAAACAAGTTGTTCCAAAAATTTGTTTTCCAATTTTAATTTTTTCTTCAACTGTACGTTTTGGGATTGCTACTTTTGCAGACGTTCCGCCTGGCATTTTCTGAATTGTTCCGCCTTCAGGCAAATAAATTCCTTCTTGAATAGTTCCAGAGTAAATATTTTTATTTTCTTTCCCTTCAACTTTTAGCATTCCTAATGCGCCTTTATTAAATGCTCTAAAAATAGAGTGATCAACCAAAATAAAAGTTCCAGGAGTTTCTACTTTAAAATCTACAATTGCGGCGCCTCCAGCAGGAATCAAAGTCGTTTGCACATTTTTATTGACAGTGCTACCTCCTTCAATATGTACATTGTCAAATATTTCGCCAATAACATGAAAAGAAGAAACCAAATTTGGTCCACCATTTCCAACAAACAGACGAACAGTTTCTCCAACTTTTGCTGTCAATTCATTTCCATTCGTTAAAGCGCCCACCTTTCCATTAAATACAACATAGTCAGGAGTTTCTTTTACGGCTTTATTCATATCAAATGGCTGAAGTCCTTTTGCACCATATTCACCTTGAGTGTAAAAATCACCTTGCATTACATAGTATTCTTTGTCAACAGGAGGAAGTCCGCCTTCTGGTTCCACCAAAATCAATCCGTACATTCCATTTGCAATATGCATTCCCACAGGAGCTGTTGCACAGTGATATACATATAATCCTGGATTAATTACTTTAAAACTAAATACTTTTTCATGTCCTGGAGCTACAAGAGATGAGGTTGCTCCACCACCTGGCCCCGTTACGGCGTGCAAATCGATATTGTGAGGCAATTTATTATCGGGATGGTTTTTTAAGTGAAATTCTACTTCATCACCAACGCGAGTTCTGATAAAACTTCCAGGGACAGAACCTCCAAATGTCCAATACGTATATTTTACGCCATCAGTCATTGTACCTTCTTGTTCTTTGATTTCCATGTTTAATTTCAGTTTCATTGCAGTTCTGTCTCCAACTGGTTTTGGAACGTGCGGAGGAGATGTAAGTTCTGCATCCATTTCGCCTTCAGTCATAATGTCTGCGTAATTTTTGGCTTCTTCTTTTTTACAGCTTCCTAAGATTAGAAGCATAAATAACGAGCCAATAAGCAGACTCGTTTTAATCCAGGTTTTGTTAGTTCTTTTCATAATATATTAGATTTGTTTTTGCGTTAAATTCCTAAACAAAAATAAAAGACTTTTTTATCCTTTATTGTGATAATAATCATGTTTTTATATGATTAACGAGCTAATAAATATTTCGAGGCATATAAATATACGTAAAATCGTATTATTTTATGTAAGCATAATATTTTTGAATAAAAATAATTGAGGTTCTTCATTTTAAATTAATAATGATTATTTTTGCTCGCTGATTAAGTAAAAAAAATTACTACATATATTATGGTAAAAGATTTATTCGAAAGAATTCAGGACAATAAAGGACCTTTAGGAAAATGGGCTTCTCAAGCAGAAGGTTATTATGTTTTCCCAAAGTTAGAAGGAGAGTTGGGTCCTAGAATGCAATTTCACGGAAAAAATATTTTAAACTGGAGTTTAAATGATTATTTAGGTCTAGCTAATCATCCAGAAGTTCGTCAAGCAGATACAGATGCGGCAATTCAGTTTGGTGCAGCATATCCGATGGGAGCTCGTATGATGTCTGGACACACTACGTACCATGAGCAATTAGAAAATGAATTAGCAGAATTTGTAATGAAAGAATCTGCTTATTTATTAAATTTTGGTTACCAAGGTATGGTGTCTATCATTGACGCTTTGGTTACTAAAAATGACATTATCGTTTATGACGTAGATTCACATGCTTGTATCATTGATGGAGTTCGTTTACACATGGGTAAACGTTTCACATACAAACACAATGATTTGGAAAGTATGGAGAAAAACTTGCAGCGTGCTACTAAAATGGCAGAAGAAACAGGGGGAGGTATTTTATTTATTACTGAAGGTGTTTTTGGAATGCGTGGACAGCAAGGAAAATTAAAAGAAATTGCTGAATTAAAGAAAAAATACAATTTCAGATTATTGGTAGATGATGCTCACGGTTTTGGTACTTTAGGTAAAACTGGTGCTGGAGCAGGTGAGGAGCAGGGAGTTCAAGATCAGATTGATGTTTACTTCTCTACTTTTGCAAAATCTATGGCTAATATCGGAGCTTTCGTAGCGGCTGATAAAACGGTTATCGATTATTTGAAATACAACTTGCGATCTCAAATGTTTGCTAAAGCGTTGCCAATGATTCAAACAATTGGTTCTTTGAAACGTTTAGAATTATTGCGTAAATCTTCTGCAATTAAAGACAAACTCTGGGAAAACGTAAACGCGTTGCAAAACGGTCTTAAAGAAAAAGGATTTAATATTGGAGATACAAACACTTGTATTACACCAGTTTACTTAGAAGGAAGTATTCCTGAGGCAATGGTAATGGTAAACGATTTAAGAGAAAATTATGGTATTTTCCTTTCTATAGTAGTTTACCCAGTTATTCCAAAAGGAATTATCCTATTGAGAATGATACCAACAGCTTCTCATACATTAGAAGATATCAATGAAACGTTAACTGCTTTCGAAGCGATTCGTGAGAAACTGACTAACGGAACTTATAAAGAAATTGCAGAGCGTACAACTGTAGACGTTTCGTAAATTCAGTATAAAATAGATTTCCTTAAGTGGAAATTATATAAAAAAATCCATTTGTTATACGAATGGATTTTTTTTTATTTAAGGTAACTTTAGTATCATAATCAACAAGATAAAAATGAAAATTATGAAAAAAGCACTAATACTTACGGTGATGGCGCTTGCAGTTTTTACTTCTTGTAAAAAAGAAGCGATGACAACAGAACCGATACAAATTACACCAAGTCCACCAAAAGAAGCTGAAATTGTTGAACCTGCCGGCGATCAATGTTATGCATGGAAATCTAATGGAAACGTTATTGAGATGAGTTTTAATGTTAATTCTCATCAAGAAGTAAACGGAAAATTAAGTTACAATCTAGTTGGAAAAGATAAAAACGAAGGAACCTTAATAGGAAACATGAAAGGCGATACTTTAATTGCTGATTATACGTTTAACTCTGAAGGCGTTTCATCTGTTAGAGAAGTTGTTTTTCTTCAAAAAAATGGAGCTTTTGTTGAGGGTTACGGCGATGTTGTCGATGCAAATAATAAGGTTTCTTTTAAAGATAAATCAAAACTGAAATTTGATGCAAAAAATACTTTGGTTAAAATAGATTGCAAAGTGGAGTAATGTAGAGTAATGATATGTTTTATAAAGTGAAAAATCCATTCGTTTCGGGGGCGAATGGATTTTTTTATTGTGTAGCTACGACTGAATACTAAAATTAAAGATTCTTCAAATACGTTTTTCTCTGACAATGAATAATTGGATCAAAATTTTTCCAAAGCAAATGAATGGCATTATTTTCTAATAATTCTGGAGTTCTAATGCAATTCTGGATTCCTTTTGCGGAAAACGTTTTGTAATATTCATCAAAAATGATAGCTGTTACACCTTTATTTTGATATTCAGGATGAACTCCGATGAGGTAAAAAACAACATCTTTACTATGTTTTTTCGCTTTTAATAATTGCAGAAAACCAAAAGGGAATAATTTACCTTTTATTTTCTGTAAAGCTTCAACGAAGCTTGGCATTACGATACTAAAAGCAACTAAATTATCATCTTTATCAACCACAAATTTAATGTATTCTGGATTGATAAAACTGATATATTTCTTTTTGAAATACTCTTTCTGTACATCTGAAATTGCTACGAACGAAGCTAGTTTAGCATAACTTTCATTAAACAAATCGAACATTTTGTCTACATGAGGCATAATGTCTTTGGTTCTCGTAAAATTAAGCGCTTTAAGTCCGTAACGTTTTTTGATTAATTCTTGTGCTTTCTGAAAGAATTCTGGTTTCACATTTGAAAATGGGAATATACTTTCAATATATTGTTTTTCAACCTGAAAGCCTAATTGTTCCAAATGGGTTACATAGTATGGGTGATTATACCACGTTATCATAGTTCCAATTTGATCATATCCTTCAGTAAGAAGTCCAACCTTGTCTAAATTTGAAAATCCCATCGGGCCTTCAGCATGTTCTAAGTTGTGTTTTCTTCCTAATTCATATACTTTTTCTAGAAGTGCTTTTGTAACTTCAATATCATCAATTACGTCAAACCATCCAAAACGAACTTTCCTCTTGTGCTGATTATTTACTTCAGACCAATTGATAATAGCAGTAATACGTCCTACAATTTTATTGTCTCTGTAAGCCAAATAAAAATAAGCTTCAGCATTATCGAATGCAGGATTTTTGGTTTTGTCAAAAGATTCCAATTCGTCTGAAATAATAGGCGGCACCCAATACGGATTGTCTTTATACAATGAAAAAGGAAATTTAATGTATTCGGTTAATTCTTTCTTGCTTTTGGCTTCTTTAATTGTAATCATTAGATGGTATTGAGAGTCCTTAAAAAGGATCTGGTTATTTATGTTTTATTCGTATTTCGATTTACGTTTTCTTTCTCTTTCCTGATAATCTATAGGTTTCTCATTGTCTGGATTCTTTTTTGCTCTTGCAGCAGTTTTGTCTTCTATCAGTTTTTCTTTATACCATCCATCGTAACGCCATGATACTCCAACTCCGCCATATAAAATTGAAGGCGTGTTCTTAAAGTTAGTGCTTATTGAAGCATCAACCTGTAAGTTCGAAGAAAGGAGATAAGCGGCACCTGTACGAAGAATTGAATCGCTGTAAAAGTCGCTTTTATATCCTTGATTTTCAAGGAAACCAGACCATTTGTCATTAAATCCGTGCGTCAAAGTTAATACATATCCGTAACTTGGATAGTCTGTACCGATATAATCTGCAATAATATTGGTAACAAAAACCCAAGATCCGCCTCCAAGAAGGTTTTGGGTAATGATCGAAACTTTAGGAGAAATGGCTCCATCTGGAGAAAAATAATACGGATTATCGGCACCAACAAAATTGGCTCCAGCAAAAACCGAAACTGCAGGAATCAGCTCTCGCCATTGAAAATTACGATTGGCTTTATAACTGTAAATATTTACTTCACGTTTGTAATTTTTGTACGGATCGTAAATAAGATATTTAGCTCCTAAAACCGTCTGTCTAAAATTGTTTTTTTTGTAGCTAGTGTACGGAGTGTCAAAATTTTCTGTCTGATATTGAAGATCAGCAATAAATTCCAATTGTTCTAGAAAAGCACCAAATCGGATAGTTAAATCTGTGCCAAAACCGCTGGCATCGTAGTCTAATAAATCGTGTTTTTCTTTAATGCCATAAACTCCAAGTTCGGCTTGAATAACCGATTTTCCGACAGCATAAGCTGACATGGTTTCTCCGGGGCGGTTGGAATTAATAACGTCGGTGTATTGCGCAAAAAATAGTTGTGGAATAAAAAAAAGTACCGGGGCAAGTAAGTTTTTAATTTGGAACATATAATTTTTTTTGGATTAAAAAATAATAACGCATTTCAAATGTACATATTTTATTATTTATTTAAGATTCATATTTTATTTTTAAACAACGGATTTATTAATTTTGGAAAAAAATTATAGAGTTATGCAAGAAGCATCATTTTCAGGTTTAAGATTCATTATTGGGCTAATCGCCTTTTATTATATCATGAAATTTTTGGCTAGAATCTTTTTGCCAGTTTTGGTAAAAAAGGCAGTAGAAAATGCTAGCGAAAATTTTCAAAGACAACAGCAGCAATACCAACAATACAATCAAGGCAACACTTGGCAGAACACAAATAATAATAAAGACGAAATAATTATTAATACTGCTAATGCTAAAAACCCGCGCGAAACCAAAAAGGTGGGAGAGTATGTTGATTACGAAGAAATAGATTAGATTTGTGTCCTGAAAATTTAGGATTCATTTTAACCCAAACCAGCCAAAATTGAAAATAGTAAATAAGTTCTATCCGCATGCCCTTGTTATATTGGGCTTTATTTTTGTTTCATTAATTTATTTTTATCCAGTTCTTCAGGGAAAACAGATTTTCCAGTCTGATATTGCTCAATACACCGGAATGGCCAAAGAGCAAAATGACTTTAGAGCTGCTGAAAATGCTGAACCTTATTGGACAAACTCTGCTTTTGGAGGTATGCCAACCTATCAGCTTGGAGCAAATTATCCGAACGATTTTATTGGTAAAGTAGATGACGTATTGCGTTTTCTACCGCGTCCTGCAGATTACTTATTCTTATATTTTCTTGGTTTTTATGGCTTATTGTTGGTTTTAAAAACAGATCCCCTAAAAGCTTTTATCGGTTCAATTGCCTTTGGTTTTTCAACTTATATGATAATCATTTTAGGAGTTGGTCATAATGCAAAAGCACATGCTATTGCTTATATGCCATTGGTAATTGCTGGATTTATACTCGTCTTTCAGAAGAAATACATTTGGGGAGGTCTGCTCACTATGTTTGCCGTGGCATTAGAAATTAGTGCGAACCACTTCCAAATGACCTATTATCTATTGATTTTCTTATTGATTTTGGTGGGATATTATGCGTATAATTTTATCAAAGAAAAAGATTTTAAAGGACTTCTTATTTCTTGCGGCGTTTTATTAGTTGCGGGAATTTTTGCCCTGGGTGCCAATGCAGGTAATTTAATGGCAACAAACGAATATGCTAAATACAGTATTAGAGATAAAAGCGAGTTGACTTTTAATCCAGACGGATCTAAAAATGAAACTACTGCCTCCATGACTACTGATTATATTACAGAATATAGTTATGGTATTGCAGAGAGTTTAAATTTAATTGCTCCTAGAATTTTTGGAGGTTCAAGCCATGAAAATGTAGGGACAGACAGCCGTATGTACGCGTTTATGCTTGAACAGGGAGTTCCTGCTTCTCAAGCTCAGGATTTTGTTTCCGGAATGCCTACTTATTGGGGAGATCAGCCAATTGTTTCGGCACCAGCTTATATTGGAGCTGTAGTTTTCTTTTTGGCAGTTTTAGCTTTATTTATTGACGAAAGAAAAATCAAATATGTTTTTCTTGCTGGAGCACTTTTCACTTTAGTGCTTTCTTGGGGAAAAAACTTCTCTTTATTGACAGATTTTTTTATTGAATATGTCCCGCTTTATGATAAATTTAGAGCTGTATCTTCAATTCAGGTTATTCTAGAATTATGTTTCCCTGTTTTAGCTGTTATGGGATTACAATCATTCTTTAAAGCTAAAGATGAGCCAAAATTACAGCAGAAAGCATTAGTGCAGACAGGAGTTTTTGGTTTAGGCGTGCTTGTTATTTTATTGATAGCAAAAAGTTTCTTCCATTTTACAGGAATAAATGATAATGCTTATTTGGAAAGCTACGGACCAGGTTTTGTAGATGCTTTAAAAGAAGACAGAATTACCATGTATTATGCTGATATATTACGATCAGGATTCTTAATTGTAATTACTTTTGTTGTGCTATGGATGTTTATCAAAAACAAATTTTCTCAAACTACAACTTTAATTGTAATTGGAATCGTAATGATTTTCGATTTGTTTTTTGTGGATAAAAAATATGTTTCTGCTAAAGATTTTGTTAGTCCAGTTCAGATTTCGGCACCTTTCCAAGAAACACAGGCAGATGCTCAGATTTTAAAAGATACTTCGATTTACCGTGTATTTGATCTTCAAGGACAATTGCAAGGAAGATCTTCTTATTTCCATAAAACAATTGGAGGATACAGTGCGGTAAGACCAAGAAGAATGCAGCAATTGTACGATTATCAAATTGCTAAAAATAATCTTGAAGTGCTTAATATGCTTAATGTTAAGTATGTTATTCAAGTGGATAAAGACGGAAATCAGATTCCGAGCGTTAATCCAGATGCAAACGGAAACGCTTGGTTTGTAGAATCTGTAAAACTGGTAAACAAGCCAGACGATGTAATGAAAGCTTTGAACACTTTGGATACTAAAAAAGTAGCGGTTTTCAATGTTCACGAACATGAAAGCAAGTTCCAAAATGCAAGATTGAAGAAAGCTTTTGATACAACAGGAACTATTAAAGTTGTTACATATAAGCCAAATTATATCAAATATAAATCAGAAAATAAAGGAGACGGTTTAGCTGTTTTCTCTGAAATGTATTATAAAAATGGTTGGAACGCTTATATTGATGGCAAACTAACAGATCATTTCCCAGTCGATTATGTTTTAAGAGCCATGGAAATTCCTGCTGGAAAACACACTATTGAATTTAAATTTGAACCTCAGATTATTAAAACTGGAGGGACAATTACTTTAATAAGTTCAATTGGAATGTTGTTGCTTTTAGGGGCAGGAATTTATTTTGAAAGCAGAAAAAATAATTCAAAAAGTGAACTGAAAGATTAAATTCTTAAATGAAATTCTCAAAAATTATTACAATAGTTTTCTTGGCTATTCTTGATTTATTCGTTTTCATTTTTTGTGGTACTTTCATGATGGGCTATGATGATTCTTATTCTGAGACTCAAGGAGATTATTTTAGTTTTTCAAGCATGAAAATGGAACACAAAATTGTTTGGGGATTTTATAATTTTTGGATTGTTCTAAATGCTGTGTTTTTACTTTATATTATGTATAAAATATATAGGAAATTAGCATTAAAATAAAATTTACCTTTGCACTTTTAAACTCATTTTCCTTGGAACAAAAAAAACTTTTAATAATTACCTATTATTTTCCACCCGCTGGAGGGCCAGGAGTACAACGCTGGTTGAAATTTGTAAAATATCTTCCTGAATTTGATGTTCAGCCCATAGTTTATGTTCCAGAAAACCCTACTTATCCAATTGTAGATAAAGGTTTGGTAAGCGAAATATCAGATAAAGTAATTGTTTTAAAGAATAAAATTTGGGAGCCTTATCAATTGGCTTCTGTTTTTTCGAAAAATAAAACCAAGAAAATCAGTTCTGGAATTTTTCCGCAAAAGAAAAAGCAAACCTTTTTGGATAAGACCTTTCTTTGGGTACGTGGAAATCTTTTTATTCCAGATGCGCGTGTATTTTGGGTAAAACCGTCAGTTTCTTATTTAGAAAAATACATTAAAGAAAATAATATCGATACGATCGTAACTTCTGGACCGCCACATAGTTTGCATTTAATCGGATTAGAATTACAGCAGAAATTAAAAGTAAAATGGTTTGCCGATTTTCGCGATCCTTGGACAACGATCGGATATCATAAAGCACTTCGTTTATCTTCTTATGCTGAAAAAAAACATAAAAATTTAGAGCATAAAGTGCTTAATGCAGCAGACGAAATCATTGTGACCAGCAAAACCACAAAATCTGAATTTGAGGCTATTACCAACAAACCAATTACGGTAATTACAAACGGTTACGATGTTGAAACTGTAGAAAAACAGACTTTAGATACTAAATTTACTTTAGCTCATATTGGTTCTTTCTTGTCTGATCGAAATCCGCCATTTTTGTGGGAAGTTTTGGTTGAATTGCTGCAAGAAGTTCCAGAATTTAAAACCCATTTAGAAATAAAATTAATTGGAGCTGTAAGTCAAGAAGTTCTAGATGCTATTCAAGAACATCAATTAAATGACTATTTAAATTTAGTGGGTTACGTTTCTCATAAAGAAGCTGTAGCGCACCAAAGAAAATCTCAAGTATTGCTTTTAATAGAGATTAATTCTGAAGATACGAAAAGCATTATTCCAGGGAAATTATTCGAATATATGGTCTCAAACCGTCCAATAATTGCCATTGGACCTCAAGGTTCTGACTTTGCCGACATCGTTACACAGACCAATACAGGAGTATTTTTTGATTATTCTGAAAAAGCGAAATTAAAAAGTGTAATTTTGGACTTTTTTAATCAGTTTTTAGAAGGGAAATTGCAGTCGCATGGGATTGGTTTACAGCAATATTCAAGAAAAAATCTAACCAAACAATTAGCACAGCTGATTAAAGGATAATCATTTAAAAATCACATACAATCTAAACTCAAAAAATGGGTATTGTCTTAAATCAGTCTTTTAAAAACACTATAATTACATACATTGGTTTTGGTATCGGAGCCATTAATACCTTATATCTTTATCCCGTTTTTCTTGGAGCAACATATTACGCATTAACCAATTACATTACTTCTGCTGCAAACGTAATTATGCCTTTGTTTGCGATTGGAATGCAAAATACGCTCGTAAAATTTTATTCGCAGTACAAAACAGAGGAAGAAAGAGAGCAGTTTCTGTCCTTTACAGCGCTGTTTCCAATTTTAATGTGTATTCCGTTAGGACTTATCGGAATCTTCTTCTATGACGATATAACCGATTTTGTTTCCAAAGAAAACCCAGTTGTTCGTGAATTTATGCTTCTTATTCCGTTTATCGGAATCTGTATGGCTTATTTTGAAATTTTTTACGCTTGGGCGCGAGTGCATATGCATTCCGTTTTCGGAAATTTTATCAAAGAAGTTGGCTTAAGATTGCTCTCAACTTTTGCTTTAATCGGATTATATTTCAATTGGATTTCACTGGTTGGATTTGTGTACATAACAGCAGGAATCTATTTTTTTGCATTTCTGATTACGATGTTTTATGCATTCTATATCAAAAAGCCGAATTTCCAGATTACAATACCTGAGAATGTAAAAGCAGTAATGGAATATACTTTTTATATTATTCTTTCAGGAAGCGTTGCCAATTTGCTTCTAGACGGCGATAAGTTGATGCTTAATCAATACATGAAGATTGAAAATATTGCTTATTATTCTGTAGCTACTTATATTGCTTTGGTTATTTCGGTACCAAGCCGTGCTATGCATCAAATCGTGTATCCAATTACTGCTAAATTGATGCACGAAAATAAACACGACGAATTGAATCAGCTGTACAAGAAAACGTCTATTAACTTGCAGATTGTAGGCGGATTTGTAATGTTATGTATTTTTGTCAATATTAACCAATTGTACGAATTAGTTCCAAAGGAATATAGCGGCGGTATCTCAGTTGTATTTATGATTGGTCTTTCTAAATATTTTGACTTGATTTTAGGAAACAACAATGCCATTATTTTTAACACCAAATATTACCGAATGGTATTATATTTAGGATTGATGCTGGTTGTTTTAACTGTGATTTTAAACATGCTGTTTATTCCTCATTTCGGAATTATGGGTTCAGCATTTGCGACACTTTTGTCTATTACTTTATACAGTTTGGCTAAATTGCTTTTTGTAGTTAAGAAGCTTGATTTGTATCCTTTTACCAAACAGACGATTCATTCGATGGTGCTAACATTTGCATTGTTTTTACTGTTTTATTTCTGGGAATTTCCATTTTTTCAATTAATCAGTATTGCTCTGAAATCAATATTAGTAACTATTGTATATCTGTATCTGAATTATAAATTCAAGATATCTCCTGATATTAACAATGTAATTGATTCAATTTTCAAAAAGTTGGGCTTTAAAATTTGATCTGATTTTTCTGTAAAAAAAGAAAGCAATTTAAAAAAATCGTAACTTTTTTGTTTCTATATTTGTTAGAAAGGATAACTAATTTATTTCTAATTAAATATGAAAATAAAAGTACTTAGGTTATTAGCTTTCTTTTTTGTCTTGTTTTCTTTTTCAGTAATGGCTCAGAAAAATAATCTGAAAAACTCTGAAAAAGATTCTACAGCAATAAAACTAAAAGGTTACCCAGTAAAACCTTTTAAGGACACACTTTTTTTTGTTTACCATAATGTGGGTTCTTTTTCTGCGAAAGAACGGGCAGAATATATTTCCAATAAAATCAAAAGACTTTACAATGAATCTTTTTTTGAAAAAGATTCTATTAAAATTGTGCCGTCAGACGTTTCTATGGATATTGTTTACCAAAACGATTTTGTTATCATGTCTGTTTTGGATGCTGATGCGAAAGCAGAAAATTCAACAATGGCCAATATTGCTAATCGTAATCTGGCGAAGATTAAAAGTGCGATAATATATCAGAATGAAAATTACTCGCAATTGCCAAAACGAATAGGCTATACAGCGTTATTAGTTTTAATAATCGGTCTGATTTTATTTTTGACTGCCAAAATTTTTAACTTCATCAAAAACTATGTTGTAAAAAATAGAGCGAAGTATTTTAAAGGAGTGCATTATAATTCCATTAAAATATTATCACCAGAGAAGCAGCTGATTTTATTGCTTAGAATCTTCAGCGTTATAAAAATAATCACGCTTATTTTAATCGTTTACCTTTCTCTTCCTGTATTATTTAGTATTTTTCCGGCTACAAAAGATTACACCACAACCTTGTTGAGATGGATTTTAACTCCTGCAAAATCTGCTTTTATGGGCTTTGTTGGTTTTCTTCCGAGCTTGTTTACTATAATTGTAATCATTATTATTTTTAAATATTCGCTTAAAATAATTAAGTTTTTCTTTTATGAAATAAAATCAGAAAACATTAAGATTAATGGTTTTTATAGCGATTGGGCATTGCCAACTTTCAATGTCATTCGTCTTTTGATGTATGCTTTTATGCTGGTAATTATTTTTCCATATTTGCCAGGTTCAGATTCTCCAATTTTCAAAGGAGTTTCGGTATTTGTAGGAGTTTTGTTTTCACTTGGTTCTTCCAATGCAATTGCCAATATGGTAGCTGGTTTGGTTATTACCTACATGCGCCCGTTTAAAATTGGCGATTATATTAAAATTGGAGATGTAAGCGGAGAAGTAATTGAAAAAACAGCTTTGGTAACCAGAATAAGAACACCAAAATTTGAAGATATAACGATTCCAAATGCGACTGTTTTGTCGAGTACTTCAACAAATTATTCAGCTAATACAAATCAAGCGACTAATGGATTATTGATTCATACCACTGTAACAATTGGATATGATGTTCCTTGGAAAGACATTCATGCCGCTTTGATTGATGCGGCTTTAAAAACAGAAATGACAGAAAAAGAACCTGCACCGTTTGTACTGCAAACCAGTTTAGATGATTTTTATGTGTCATATCAAATCAATGTTTATACTAAGGAACCAACAAAACAGCCACGAATTTATTCTTCGCTTCATCAGAATATTCAAGACTCTTTTAATGCGGCTGGAATCGAGATCATGTCGCCTCACTACAATGCTTTACGAGATGGAAACACCACAACGATTCCGCCAAATTATTTAAAAGAAGATTATGAATCTCCTGTTTTTAATATTAAGAACAAAGGTTAAATAATTGATAACGAGTGATTGAATTTGAAACTTTAACACTTGAATACTTTGTAATTAATTGAATAAAAATTAACTTTATCATGAATGTTTAGCAGTACTTTGCTCAAAACGCAGTTTTTTTTCTAACAAAACGATTAAATGTAGGTATTTTTTTATTTTTTAGAATTGAATATTTTTGCAGGAAATTACAAATAAAAGTGTAACCAGAATTAATTGTAGATTAGTAATTATGAAGTACAATCATCTCAGCCATGAACAAAGCATGCAAGTATTTTCTAATATGATATCAAACAAGGTTCATAATGGATTTACTTTAGAAGAAAGAAACGATGAATTGCTTTTTGCAGTTTTATCTAAAGGAGGAAAAGTGGTTAACCACAGTTTAAATTTTATGATTTTCTGTTTAACTCTAGGTTTGTGGTCATTTGCGTGGCTTTATCTCACTTTTGAGGCTTCAAAACAGAAAAAGATTTTAGTAGCTATTGACGAAGATGGTCTTCCTTTTGAAGAAAGATGTTTAGTAGCTTAAGAACATTAAAAAGAGAAATAAATTATAAAGCCATAAATACAAACTAATCAATTGTATTTATGGCTTTTGTTATTGAAAAAGGTATATGTTACAATTTGTCTTTTAAATAAACTCCTGTTACAGATTCTTTTACTTTTACAATATCTTCTGGAGTTCCAGATGCAAGCAAGTGCCCTCCGTTTTCTCCTCCTTCTGGTCCTAAATCAAGTATCCAGTCCGCACATTTAATAAGATCCAGATTATGTTCAATTACAATTATCGAATGTCCTTTTTCTATTAAAGCATCAAACGAAGCCAAAAGCTTTTTAATGTCATGAAAGTGAAGACCCGTGGTAGGTTCGTCAAAAACAAATAATGCTTTTTCTTTTGTGGCGCCTTTTACTAGAAAAGAAGCCAATTTAATACGCTGTGCTTCTCCACCAGAAAGAGTAGAAGAAGATTGCCCTAATTGAGCATATCCTAAACCGACATCTTGTAAAGGCTGTAGTTTTTGAGTGATTTTGGACTGCTTATTTTTTTCGAAAAAAGCAATCGCATCATCAATCGTCATGGTAAGAATATCATTGATATTTTGATTGTCAAAAGTTACTTCTAAAATTTCTTTTTTAAATCGTTTTCCTCCACAAGTTTCACAAGGCAATGAAACATCGGCCATGAAAACCATTTCGACATTTATAGAGCCTTCTCCTTTACAAGTTTCGCATCGACCTCCGTCAACATTAAAAGAGAAATGTTTGGCCTGATAACCTCTTATCTTTGACAATTTTTCTTTGGCATACAAATCACGAATATCATCATACGCTTTGATATACGTTACAGGGTTTGATCTAGAGCTTCTTCCAATCGGATTTTGATCTACGTATTCAATATGCTTAATCTGAGAAAATGATCCTGAAATCTCAGAAAATTGTCCTGCTTTTTCGGCAGCGCTTTCTAGTTTTTTCTGTACGGCTGGAAACAAAATTTTCTTTATTAAGGTACTTTTCCCACTTCCAGAAACACCTGTAACAACCGTTAGAACATCTAAAGGAAAAGTGACATCAATATTTTTTAAGTTGTTTTCGCGTGCACCGATGATATCTATATGATTTTTGTATTTTCTTCTTCTTTTCGGAACAGAAATCTCTAAATCGCCATTTAAATATTTTGCAGTCAAAGAATCTGACTTTAAAATTTCGTCATAAGTTCCTTGAGCAACCAATTTTCCTCCAAAAGTTCCAGCTTCGGGGCCAATATCAATAATCATATCGGCCGCTTTCATAATGTCTTCGTCATGTTCAACCACAATTACAGTGTTGCCAAGATCACGAAGAGAAAGCAATACTTTGATTAATCTTTCAGAATCTTTAGGATGCAGACCAATACTTGGTTCGTCGAGAATATACATCGATCCAACCAAGCTGCTTCCAAGAGAAGTTGCCAGATTAATTCGCTGTGATTCCCCTCCAGAAAGAGTTGCAGAATTTCTATTTAGAGTAAGGTAATCTAAACCAACTTCAGATAAAAAAGACAAACGATTATTAATTTCAATCATTAATCGTTTTGCAATCTGCTGTTCGTATTGATTTAATTCTATGTTTTTGAAGAAAGTTACCAAATGTTTAATTGGTAAATCAACCAGATCAGAAACCGTTTTACCGTTGATTTTTACATAAGAGGCTTCTTCGCGCAAGCGTTTGCCTTTACACGCATGACATTTCGTTTTACCACGATAGCGTGATAGCATTACACGATTTTGAATCTTATAATTTTTTTCTTCCAATTCCCTGAAGAAATCATTCAGACCTTGAAAATATTGATTTCCCGTCCAAATTAAATCCTTTTGTTCTTCAGTTAATTGAAAATAGGGTTTATGAATTGGGAAGTCAAATTTATAAGCATGTTTTACCAATTCATCTTTATACCAGCTCATGCTTTCACCACGCCACGGATAAATAGCACTTTCGTAAACTGATAAAGAAGTGTTTGGAACAACCAGATCAGCATCAATTCCTATGATGTTTCCGTAACCTTCACAAACAGGACAGGCTCCATATGGATTGTTGAAACTGAATAAATGAACGTTTGGCTCAAGAAAAGTTATTCCGTCAAGTTCAAAATTATTTGAATAAGAAAATCTCTTCTCACCGTTTAATTCCTGAAGAAAACAAATTCCTTTTCCCTCAAAAAAAGCAGTCTGAACTGCATCGGCCAGACGATTGTAAAATTCTTCTTCTTCCTTTACAACAATACGATCAATAATCAATAAAATATCTTTATTGTCAAATTGATGTAAATCTGAGGCTGAAAATTCATCTAAACGAATCATTTCATTATCAACCAAAATACGGGCAAAACCTTGCTGTAAAAGTACTTTTAGTTTATCTTCAAGCTGTCTTCCTTCTTCTAAATGAATAGGAGCAAGGAGAAGCCATCTGCTGTCTAGAGGAAGGCTTTTGACATCAGAAATAACATCCGTTACCGTATTTTTTTTGACTTCCTGTCCAGAGATAGGAGAGTATGTGCGTCCGATTCTAGCAAACAAAAGTTTGATGTAGTCGTATATTTCTGTAGAAGTCCCAACAGTCGAACGGGCATTGGTAGTATTTACTTTTTGCTCAATAGCAATTGCAGGAGCAATACCTTTAATATATTCTACTTTAGGTTTGTCTAAACGACCTAAAAACTGACGAGCATAAGAAGATAAACTTTCTACGTATCGTCTTTGTCCTTCGGCATATAAAGTGTCGAAAGCTAAACTCGATTTCCCTGATCCTGAAAGACCTGTAATGACAACCAGTTTATTTCTTGGAATAACAACATCTACATTTTTTAGATTATGTACTTGTGCTCCTTTAATTATAATATTTGATTTTGGATCTATTTTAGAAAGGTCAATTTGCATAAAAAAGTCAATTTTTACAAAAGTAATCAATTTTGAATTGGATTTAGTTAAGGATTTAGTTCCAAATCTTAACTATTTTATCATAATAAAATGCTTTCCAATGAAATCTTTTGCCAAAAAAAATCTGTTTTTCAAATACGAAAAGATGTAGTTTAAAGTCTTTTTTAGAAAATTATCGAGAATTTGTCGATTTATTTCAGGAAAAATTGTAATTTAAATTTGAATTTAGTGCAGTGATTAAACTTTATTTTGTTAATTGTAAGGTATTTACGTTTGTTTTTTAACACTTTTTGAGCGCTTTTGTTTTACGGATTTTTAGCTCTTTTTACGTAAATTTTATGTTTATTATACATTAATAAAAGTTTTACTAATAATAATTAATGATTTTATTTGCTTTTTAAAAGTAAAATTTGTTAAATTTGGTCACAATATTAACATAACCAAAAAAGATACGCCTATATAAAAAAACTACTTTTTAGAAAATACTCCAAATTTTAAAATAAAACTAAAAAAGTAGTTATTATGGCTGATCTGCATACTCCAGACGCTCTATTAGTAAAAAGTTATGTTGACGGTAGCGAAGCTGCGCTGGCAACATTAATAAAAAGGCACG
This sequence comes from Flavobacterium sp. F52, assembly GCF_000278705.1. NCBI lineage: Bacteria > Pseudomonadati > Bacteroidota > Flavobacteriia > Flavobacteriales > Flavobacteriaceae > Flavobacterium > Flavobacterium sp. F52. The sequence continues at coordinate 124,741 of NZ_AKZQ01000006.1, forward strand.
AATCTAAGATATATGGTTTTATATATTCTAAGATCGCTGATAGAGATATTTCAAATGATATTTTTCAAGACACATTTATTAAAGTAATTAAAACTTTAAAAAGCAATTCGTATAACGAAGAAGGTAAATTTTTGCCTTGGGTAATGCGTATTTCTCATAACCTAATCGTGGATCATTTTAGAAAAACTAAGAAGATGCCAATGTACAGAGAAACAGAAGAATTTTCTATCTTCTCTATTATGTCAGATGATGCGCTTACAATTGAAGGCAAAATGATTGTAGATCAAGTAGAACTTGATTTAAAAAAACTAATCCAAGAACTTCCAGAAGATCAAAAAGAGGTGCTTGTAATGCGTATGTACCAAGATATGAGTTTTAAGGAAATCTCAGAAGTAACTGGCGTAAGCATCAATACGGCGCTTGGAAGAATGCGTTATGCACTGATGAATTTGAGAAAAATAATAGATAAACATCAAATTATTTTAACCAACTAATACTATTTTGATAATTAGCCCGTTATACTAGTATAAAACATTTTGATAGTATGGGGAAAATTTACTCAAAAAAAGCACTAGCTTCTAAAAATCTTAAACCTAAAAAAGAAGTCGTTTCTTTTTTATTGAATTACTCGAAAGCCTTGACTGTTGTTAAGATCGACGATAAAAATTTTGAGATTATAGCTAACTAAACAGCCCACTGCTCCTGTCGGATGTTTATAAAAAAACAAACCAAATGGTCGTTTTGGTTTAAGAGCTCACTGTTTGTATATTCTATATACAAGTAGTGAGTTTTTTTTGTTTTAATTTTTTTTTTGTGTAAAAAAAGTATAAGGTTTTACAGCATTTTTCTCCTTAATTTGTTAAAATTTAATATTTTGATTGGATTTTATGTGTTTGTTTTATTTTTAATTCTATTTTAGTTAAAAAACTAATTTTTTATTCGGTATAAATGCTTTTGTAAAGGATTATTCGCATTGAAAATTCAGTTTAAGTTAAAAATTAGAAAAACAATACATTAAGAATTAAATATTTAACCCCAAAACAGATTGTTTATGAAGAAAAACTACCCTGCTTTATTTTGTTAAGTTTGATGCCCATTTGATTATTGAGTGACAATTTGGACCAGCAAATGTTTCTCATAAAATAGTAATAAAGGTAATTTTCAATCCAGTTTAATTATCTCTTATTACTGTACCTCAAAACAAACTAAGAAAATCATTTAATCACCAAAACTTAACCGCAAAATGAAAGAGAACATTAAAGTGTTGTCATGCTTATTGATGATAAGTATTGGCGCATTTGCCCAAAAAGACAAAATTAAGGAAGCACAGTCTTTATTTGATAAAGGAAATAGCCAGGAAGCTTTAGCGATTTTAACTAAGACAGAATATCTTATTCTTAACGCATCTGATGAAGACAAATCTGATTACTACTTCTTAAAAGGGAACGTTTTAAAAGATTTGGCTGTAAAAAATATAGATGCAGCAAATAATTTTACATTGGCATCGCAATCATATCAAGATGTATTTTTGTACGAGAACGAATCAGGAAAATTTAAATGGACTGTTAAAGCTAATATGGCTTTAAAAGACATGAAAGCCAGTCTTGTAAATGGAGCTATGGCAGATTTTAATGCTGGAAAATATAAAGAAAGTGCCGAGAAAAGTTATAAGGTATATTTATTCGACAAGAAAGATACTTTAAACTTGTACAATGCGGCCTCTTCTTCTATTAATGCAAAAGATTACAATGCCGCTGTGACTTATTATGAGCTTCTAAAAAAGATTAATTATTCAGGAAAAGGTGTTTTGTATTACGCTACAAATAAGAAAACAAAGGAAGAAGATGTTTTCATTTCGCCAAAAGCTCGAGAATCGGCTATACAGCAAGGTCTTTATGAAAAGCCAAGAACAGAATCTGTGCCTTCTAAAAAAATAGAAGTGAACAACAATTTGGCTTATGCATATCTTGAGAAAAAGGATTATTCGAAAGCGGAATCCATTTATAATTATGTTTTAGAATTAGATCCGAATTATATAGATGCTTATATCAATTTGGCTTATTTGAAATTGCAAATAAAGAAAGATTTAGCCGATGAAATTTCATCACTGGGAACTTCGCCAGCTGAGATGCAGAAGTATGATAAGCTGAATGCCAGAAAAGACGACATCACAAGAAGTGCAATTCCGTATCTGAAAAAAGTGCTTACGCTTGAACCAAAAAATCAAGATGCAACAAAAACGCTGTTAGGTGTTTACAGATCGCTTGATATGACAGCAGAATATAATGCCTTGAAAGCGGGAATGTAGTTTCCTGTTAAAAGGCACAAAGTTGCAAAGTAACAAAGGTGCAGAGATTTTTATCTTTGTGCCTTATTTTTTTGATGCTGTTTTTTGCAATTCTTCAATTAGAGATTTTTTTCCGACAGTTCTCGTGATGATATCTTTCTCTAAATTCCATCCGCGCGCAGGAGAATATTCTCGGCCGTACCAAATAATCTGCAAATGTAAGTCGTTCCATAATTCTCTCGGGAATAATCTCTTCGCATCTTTTTCGGTCTGCGCAACATTTTTTCCATTAGATAAATTCCATCGGTACATCAATCTATGAATATGTGTGTCTACAGGAAAAGCTGGAACACCAAAGGCTTGTGACATGACAACACTTGCCGTTTTATGACCAACTGCAGGTAAAGCTTCTAGGGCTTCAAAACTTTGCGGAACCTCTCCATTATGTTTTTCAATCAAAATTTCAGATAAACCATGAATTCCTTTTGATTTCATTGGAGACAAACCGCATGGGCGTATAATTTCTTTGATTTCCTCAATAGACATTTTGACCATATCGTACGGATTATCAGCTTTAGCGAACAAAAGTGGCGTAATCTGATTCACGCGAACATCTGTGCATTGAGCAGATAATAAAACTGCAATTAAAAGCGTGTAAGGGTCTTTATGGTCAAGCGGAACAGGTATAGTAGGGTAGAGTTCTTTTAAGGTGTCGATAACAAATTGTACGCGAGCTTCTTTATTCATTTCCGTATTTTTAATGCTGTAAAAATAGTATAATTTTAATGATGTGCCTAATCCAGCTTTCCGTTTCAACTCCTCATTATGCTAGCAACATTTTTAAGTATTTAAAAGAGCTTCCTTCGGTCGCTTTTTAAATACAAAAAATGTAAGCTATCATAATTCCGGGGTTTTCACTTCAATCTGGGGCAAATAAGTTATGAATTATGAGTTATGAGTTATTAGCTCGGTAAATAGTTATCAGTTATCTTTGTTTTTTAATCTAATATCTAAAATCAACAATCTAAAATAAAAATATATGACAACACTAAAAGCAGGAGATAAAGCGCCAAACTTTTCGGGAACAGATCAAGACGGAAAAACACATAAACTGGTAGATTATGCAGGTAAAAAATTAGTTGTTTTCTTTTATCCAAAAGCAAGTACGCCAGGATGCACAGCCGAGGCTTGCGATTTAAGAGATAATTTTCACCGTTTTCAAGCCAATAATTACGAACTTTTAGGAGTAAGCGCTGACAGTGCAAAAGCGCAAGTAAAATTCAAAGAAAAATACGAATTGCCTTTCCCGTTAATCGCAGATGAAGACAAATCGGTTATCAATGCTTTTGGAGTTTGGGGACCGAAGAAATTTATGGGAAAAGAATACGACGGGATTCACAGAACTACTTTTGTAATCGACGAAAAAGGAACTATCGAAGAAGTACTTGAGAATGTAAAAACAAAAGAACATGCTTCTCAGATTTTGAAATAGTTTTAAGTCGCAGTCTCAGTTTTCAGTGCTCACTGTGACTGAAAACTGAGACTGAAAACTAAAAAAAAAGTCCCGATAAGGGACTTTTATATTACGTATTTTGTTCTAATTCTTTCTGTGGATGGTATCCAAAAAGATGATGTTCCTTGATTAATTCTGCAATACCGGAAGGAAGCATTGGTTCCCATCCTTTTTTGCCTTGGTTGATCATTTTTAAAACTTCTCTAGAGAATACATCTAAGATATTTGGATCGTAATCTTCAATATCAACCACTTTTCCGTTGAATTTAAAGAATTTGTACAATTCTTTCATTCTCGGATGAACTTTTAAGTTATTTGAATTCATTAAAGTTCCATCTTCATCTAACATTGGGTATAAGAAAACTTTCATATCGCGGTAGAATAATTTTCCAAAAGCTTCTAATATTCCTCCGCTTAAGTGGCGATAGTATTTCTCGTCAAAAATATCGACAAGGTTGTTTACACCCATTGCCAATCCCATACGGGCTTTAGTATAATTGGCGAAGTATTCTACGACTTTATAGTATTCTTGGAAATTTGAAATCATAACCGTTTGGCCAAGAGAGCAAAGTAATTCGGCTCTGTCCATAAAGTCACGTTCGTCAATTTCACCATCAGAACGTAAATTCGAAAGTGTGATTTCAAAAATAACAAGCGTATTGTTTTTTTCAACCTTATTTTCTTCAAGGAACATTTTTAATGATTTCTCATACATATCCATGTTTACTTTCGTAACAGGACGGAAACTTCCTCTTAAAGCCAAAAGATTCTTTTTGTATAAGATAGCAGCCGGCAGAATGTTTTTCCCCTCTGGGTTAAACATTACAGCATCTGTCATTCCGTTTTTAACCAATTGCAAACTCATCAGACGATTGTCTACATCGGCAAAACGCGGTCCAGAAAAGTTAATGGTATCGATCTCTAATTGATCTTTATCTAAGTGATCGTATAAGTAACGAAGTAATCGTTTTGGATCGTTGTATTTGTAAAAAGCACCGTAAATTAAGTTAACTCCTAAAATACCAAGTGTTTCTTGCTGTAATCTAGCATCAGTTTCTTTAAAACGAATGTGAAGAATAATTTCGTTATAAGCTTCGTCTGGTTCAATTTGGTATCGAATTCCAACCCATCCGTGACCTTTAAATTGTTTAGCAAAATCTATTGTCGCAACGGTATTGGCATAACTGAAAAAAAGTTTTGTTGGGTGTTTTTCTCGGCTTAAACGCTCTTCGATGATTTGTCCTTCATGGGTAAGCATTTTTTTTAATCGCTCTTCGGTAACATATCTTCCGTCGCTTTCAGCTCCATAAACAGCATCACTGAAATCTTTATCATAGGCAGACATGGCTTTTGCAATAGTTCCCGACGAACCTCCCGATCTGAAAAAGTGTCTAACAGTTTCCTGTCCAGCGCCAATCTCAGCAAATGTTCCGTAAATATTTTCGTTTAAATTAATGCGTAACGCTTTGTCTTTTATAGAAGGAATCTGTTCGATGACCTTGTCACCTTTGAGTTTTATTTCTGTACCCATTTTGTTTTAAATAGATTTGTTACAAAGTTAGTAAATTAGCAGTCTAATGAAAGAGAAATAATCTATTTTTGTAAAAAAATTAAGTTCAATTGAAGGTTTATTTTTTAGGTACAGGCACTTCTCAAGGCATTCCAATTATCGGAATCGATCATCCAGTTTGTAAAAGCACTGATGCTAAGGATAAAAGGCTTCGTGTGTCCATTTGGATAACATGGGAGGAGCATTCGTATGTGATAGATTGCGGTCCTGATTTCCGACAGCAGATGCTTTCATGCGGGTGCCGAAAGCTCGATGCAATTCTTTTTACCCACGAACATTCTGATCACACTGCTGGTTTAGATGATATTCGTCCGTTTAATTTCAGACAAGGAGAAATTCCGATTTACGGACATAAACGCGTTTTAGATAATCTAAGACGTCGTTTCGATTATGTTTTTGAGACTGTAAATAAATATCCAGGAGCTCCAAGCGTAAAAACAATCGAAGTGCAAAATAATACATCTTTTGCCGTTGGAGATAAAATGGCAATTCCGATAAACGCTATGCATGGCGATCTTCAGGTTTTTGGTTATCGAATAGAAGATTTTGCCTATTTGACCGATGTAAAAACAATTGAACAAGCTGAAGTTGAGAAGCTGAAAGGAATAAAAGTTCTGGTTGTAAATGCGTTGCGTGTTGAACCTCACGATACTCATTTTAATCTTCAAGAAGCACTCGATTTTATTAATTTGGTTAAACCTGAAAGAGCTTATTTAACCCATATCAGCCATGTTTTAGGTTTTCATGAGGAAGTTCAGAAACAGCTTCCTGAAAATGTTTTTCTGGCTTACGACAATTTAGAAATTACAATTTAATTATACCACCCAATGAAAAAATCTTTAATGCTTTATCTTTTTATTCTTGCCATTTTGATGAATGTTTTTACGTATTCGTTTTATAGCGGAGAAGTGAAATTTGGACAAGAGCGATATGATAAAACCACTAAGAAGTTAAGAGACAGCATTAGTTTGATGAAAAATAAATTGGCAGAAGCAGATTATTTTTCTTTAGAACACAACGAAAATGCGCAAAACTACTTCGATAACAGCGCTTCTGGAGGAAAAGTAATTTTATACGAAAAACTGATTCCGGTTGTGACAGAAAAGTTATTGGACTTTAATTCTAATCCAAAAGGGAATCCTTACACGGGACAAGATCAGATTGGGCCAAACAAATTTATCATTAATAAAGTAAAAATTTTAAACCATAGATGGATCATTGCAGATTACAGTAACGGAGAATTATGGGGAGAAGTCTTGTTAAAATACTTTGTTGATAATGATGATAATATTACCTTTGAAGTAAATCAAACTTGGTTATATCAAAAATAGGATTTTATAATCCTATTTTTTTTGACTTTTAAATAAATAGGATTATGAAAAAGATGTTTTTGTTTTTGATTATGGCAAGTGCAATTTCTTGCGGAAAAAAAGTTTCTCAAGAAAATGCAAGCACAACTCCAAAAGAACCTGAAAAGGAAGCTGTCGTTGGAGGAGATTCCGACTCTCATGGATGCAAAGCTTCGGCAGGCTATACTTGGTCGGTTTTGAAAAAAGAATGTATTAGAGTTTTTGAAAACAGCACAAGACTAAATCATGCTGAAGATGGAAAAGCATATTCTACCGTTTCCTATGTAATTTTTGAAGGAAATAAAGCAGAGCTTTTCCTAGATACTCAAAAAGAATCCATCATTTTAGAAAGAAAATCAGAAGGTGATTCTTGGATTAACGGCGACTGGCAGTTGATTCCGTGGAAAGGTTATGTTCTGAAAAAAGGAGAGAAGATTCTTTATACTGGAGAATAAAAGTTTACAGTCGCAGTCTCGGTTTTCAGTTAGAACTTTGACAAAGTTTTTTTTATAGTTAGATTGAAAACTGGGACTGCGACTGCGACTGAATACTAAATAATCTCTTTAATAAATTCAGAATCGACGACTTGGGCAAATTCTTCATTTAAACTTGCTAAAGCAGTCTGATGTATTAATTCGGCAGAGAATTCTTCTCCGTTTAAGCCTTTTTTATTGAAAGTTGCCGTTGCATCAGAAACCAAGTAAACATTGTAACCGAAATTTCCAGCCATTCTTGTCGTGGTAGAAACACAGTGGTCTGTAGTTAAACCCACAATAACAAGATTAGTTATTTCGGCATTATCAATAAGCTCTTTTAAATTAGTTCCAATAAAAGCACTGTTGACATTCTTTTTAATAATGATTTCTCCTTCAAGAGGTTTTACCACATCTTGAAATTCATTTCCCGGGTTTGTTTCGTTTAAAATCGAATTTGGATTTGAAGAACAATGCTGTATGTGAAAAATAGGCAATTTTTTGTTTCTCCAAATTTCCAGAAGTTCGCCAGCTTTTTCTTCTGCTGTAACATTATTACGGTCGCCGCCCAATAGGTAATATCATGAAAGCCTTTTTGAATATCAATTAAAATTAATGCAGGATTATCAAGTTTTTTGGTGTTCATTTTATAAAGAATTTAGAGTAAACTGCGACTTAAAACTGTGACTGAGTACTAATTAATCAACCAATTCTTGAAATCAAAGAAATTCTGAGGAGCAACTCCATGTCCAACAGGATATTCCTTGTACGTAAGCGGAATATTAAGTTTTTCTAAAGCGGCAGGTGTTTTTCTTGCCCATTCAATTGGAATAACTTGATCTACAGTTCCGTGTGAAGCGAAGAATTTTAAGTTTTTGAAATCATTGTTTTCAAAACCTTCTTTGATGATTTCTTCGTTGAAATAACCGCTCATTGCGACAACTCTCTGAATTTTTTCAGGATAAGAAAGCGCCGTTGCATAACTTAAAATAGAGCCTTGACTGAAGCCGATTAAAGTAACATTGTTGGCATCAATAGGATAATTTGCCACTAATTCATCAATAAAATTTGCAATTAAATCTCTTGAAGTTTTGGCTTGTTCGTTATCTGAAAATTTATTTTGATCTGCATCAAAGTTGATGGCATACCAAGCATAAGCGCCATATTGTAAATCGTAAGGGGCTCTTGCAGAAATAATGTAATAATTATCTGGAAGTTCAGAAGCAAAAGAGAATAAATCGGCTTCGTTGCTGCCGTATCCGTGCAATAAAAGCAATAAAGGATTTTTATCTAAAATTACTTTTGGTTCTCTTATTTTATATTCTAAAGATAGATTCATTTTTTAATTATGAATTGTAAGTTGTGAATTGTAAATTTTTGGTCTCAGTCTCAGTCGCGGTTTTCAGTTCTTAACTTTGTCAAAGTTTTGACGTTTTTAGTTTGGAATTTGGTACTTAAAAATTGGAAATTTAAAAATTAACCAATTTTTTTAAACCATTTTTGAAATAAATTTCCAACTAAAGGAATAGGTCTCATTTGTCCTTGAATGGCGTTAAAAATACCGAAAGTCCATAAAATTGAAATGCAGATCCACATTGGGAAAGTAATGAAGAAACTATCGAAATTACTAATGATTGCACCTAGAGAAATAAAGGTTAAAGATAATCCTAAAGATTGGCGGATATGAAAAGAAGCAAAACTATTTTTGTTCTCAGAATTCATGCTCATGGCAATTAAAACACCAATAATTAGAATATAGCTAGTTATAGCAATTGGTTTTCCTTCTTCGACTGAATTATTCATTTTATTATTTTGTAACTAATTGATTTTGATTGAAAATCCCGTAAACAGAACCTTTAAGTTCAGTTCCTAAAAAAGCAGAATTTTTTGATTTTGAAAGGATGTTTTCTTTCGTAAAAGTTGATTTTCCTTCTGTTGTAAACAAAGTTAAGTTTGCTTTTGCACCTTCTTTGATTGTAAGATCTTCAAGACCAAAAACATTTCTCGCAGCAGTTAATTTTTTTACGATTGTTTCTGCTGGTAAAACCGTTAATAAAGCACCAAAAGCACTTTCTAATCCGATAGTTCCATTTTTGGCAGTATCAAACTCCATTTTCTTGAATTCGATATCAATCGGATTGTGATCTGAAGTAATCATGTCGATAGTTCCGTCAGCTATTCCGTTTAGTAAAGCTTGTCGGTCAACCTCAGTTCTTAATGGAGGCGTCACTTTAAAACGAGTGTCAAATCCGTCCAGTTTTTCATCCGTTAAAACCAAATGATGCACCGAAACACTTGCAGTAACGTTTAAGCCTTTTGCTTTAGCTTCTCTAATTAATTCAACCGATTTTGCTGTAGAAATAGTCGGAATGTGAAGTTTTCCACCAGTATATTCCAATAAAAATAAGTTTCTTGAAATTTGCAGTTCTTCAGCTAAATTTGGAATTCCTTTCAAACCTAATCTTGTTGAAACAATTCCTTCGTTTGCCACACCATTTCCTTTAATATTTGGGTCTTGAGAGTAAGCAATTACCAATCCGTCAAAATCTTGTACATATTGCAAAGCAATTTTTAGAATGTTAGCATTGTCAATACTTTTGTTATAATCTCCAAAAGCGATTGCTCCAGAATTTTTCATATCAAAAAGCTCTGCCATATCTTTTCCTTCACTGGCTTTTGTTAAAGCTCCAATCGGGAAAATTTCTGTAGCAGAACCATTTGCTTTGCTTTTTACAAAATTTACCTGAGATTGATTGTCAATAATTGGTAACGAATTTGGCTGTAATGCAATTGCCGTAAAACCGCTTTTGGCAGCAACATTCAACCCGTTTGCAATGGTTTCTCTGTCTTCGTAACCAGGCTCTCCCAACGAGACACTGCTGTCAAACCATCCTTGAGAAACATGAAGATTATCAAATCGTACCACTTCTGCGTCATCGTTTGGAAGTGAAACGCCTATTTTTTCTATTACACCATCTGCAATTAAAAGATCAACGGTCTGATTGTGAAACGGACTTTTTGAGTCGATAATTTTGGCGCTTTTGATGATTAGTTTCATATGTAGATATTTTTTGTCGTAAAATGATTTTTGTAAAAAGTAAGACGTTTTAGAAAACGAGAAACCTATTTTACAAATTTTATGATTGCCATTTCTAATGCTAAAAATAACAGTGCAAAGATAACAAACCATTTCCAAATTTGGCTGTCGGTTCGTTCAGTTTGTAACGTATTGAAAATGGTCGAAATCGTATCGGCAGTTTTGAAATCAGAAACTACATTGGTGTTTACTTGGCTTAAATCGCTTTCGGTTCTTTTGTAATTGAAACTGATGTTTTCTACCCATTCTTTTTTGTCAAAAACACTGTAATTTCCTGCTGTTTCAGGAAAACCATTAAAGGTTAATTTGACTTTATTGTTTAAAATCTGCTGAACGGGTATAAACGAATCTTCTGTTCCTTTTACTTCCAAAATAGCATCTTTAGTCAAAAGAACATCAACAAAATAAGGCTGATTGTTTCCTATTGTTAAAGCATTTACGCCAGTTTTCTGATTGTTTTGAGCAATTTTATAAAACAATGGGACAATTAAAGGCGATTGCTGAAAATTAGAATTGGCACTATTAATCGGAGCTGTAAAAACCGTAACTCCAGAAACCTGATTTTGAACAGCGGTTACAAAAGCAGTCTGGTCTTCAAACGAAAGAACAGCAGGATATGAACTCGACACGGCAAACGAACTGTTTACTTTTGGGTATTGGAAATTGCTTATTTTGTTTTCGAAAACGCCTGAAAAAAGAGGATGATCAAAATTAATTTTAGTGATTAATTTACTGTTGGTTTCTAAATTTCCGAATTGTATTTTTCCAAAATTACCCAATAAAGCGTTTAAACTTGAAAGAGAAGTTTTCTCGGATGGAATCACAACTAAATTTCCTCCTTTAGAAACAAAAGCCTTTAAAGTGGTTTGTAATGCTTGCGGAATATCAACCAGTTCATTTAAAATAATAGTATTTTGTTTTTCTAAACTATTATAATCTAAAGAACCGATTGGATAATTGTTATAATTGAATTCTGCGGAAGTGTAAATTCTGGATAAGAAATTGCTTTTTTCAGGTTCACCAATGCTGATAACGTTTGTTTTTTTATTTTTTGAAATGCTGAAAAACAATTTATTATCATAAGTTAAACCATTGTCTTCAATTGTTACATATCCGTGAAAAGCTTCTTTAGGAATGGTAAAATTGATTTTCTTTTTCTTCGCGTCGAAATTGACAATAGTTTTGGCAATCAGTTTGTTTTGATTGTAAAGCGCCGTTGAAACAGGTTTGAAATCTTCACCATAAGCTGATAGATTAATTCCGATTTCGTAAAAGTTTTCTAAAGTCTGATTGATGTAAACGCTGTCTATTGAGACATTGTTTTTTTGCTCCGCTTCAGGAACAATAAAGTATGGTTTTTCTTCGAAATCTATATTTTGAATAGCTGCTTCCTTTAAACCGACAGCATCAGTAATAATGACAATATCTTTTTTATGAGCCGATTTATGAGCTTTTATTTTAGCTGTAATTGCTGAAATGTCAAAAGGAGAAGCGCTGTATTTTAAATTTTGTAAAGCACTTCTAGAAGATTTTATATCCGTATTCCAAAAATTTTCAGTGTTGGTTAAAAGTGAAAATTGTGTGTTTTCTGGAGTGTTTTCAAGCAATTCCTGTACGGCTCTTTTTAATAATTCTCCTTTTTTGCCTTTTGCTTGCATACTGAAAGAATTATCCAGTACAATATACATCTCATTTGAAGCGTTCTTACTGTCGGCAGCTTCAAAAAAAGGCTGAGCAAAGGCGATAATGGCACAGGTAAGCAACAGCAAACGAGTGGCCAATAAAAGACGTTTTTTGATTTTAGAACTCTTACGAGTCTGTATAGCAAGTTCTTTTAAGAAGCGTACATTGGTAAAATAGGAAGTTTTGAATCGTCTTAATTGAAATAAGTGTACCAAAATTGGAACGATCAATAAAAACAGAAAGTATAGAATTTCGGGATGTTTAAAATGCATTCTGGCTTCAATTTACTTCACTACGTTTTGTTTTTCGCGAAGATGCTGGTCAAAAATACAAATTAAAATTATTAAACCATATAAGTAGGAGAATTATGAATTGTTAATTGTCAATTATGAATTGAAAATGTTTTGACTAGCAAGAAAACTATCAAAAAATGTAACTTTTGTAATTTCTTTGTAACTTAGAAGCTCCTTCAAACAAATATTATTACTTATTTTAGCTAATTCACAAAAACAAAAAATAAACTATGAAAAAAATGTATCTAGTATTATTTTCAGCTTTATCAATAACCGCGGTTAGAGCTCAGAATAAATTCAACTTACTGGTTGGAACTTATACCAATACTTGCCAAAGCAACGGAATCTATGTGTATGAATTTGATGCTACAACAGGTGATTATAAATTAAAAAGTTCTTCAGAGAATGTTGTTAGTCCGAGCTATTTATCAGTTTCTGCAGATAATAAATTTATTTATGCTGTAAACGAAAACGGGACACAAAGTACAGTAAGTTCTTTTTCATATGATTCGCAAACGGGCAAAATCAATCTTTTAAATAAAAATGATTCTTTTGGAGCAGATCCTTGCCATTTAATTAATGATGATAAAAATGTAATTGCTGCCAATTATTCTGGTGGAAGCATTGTTGTTTTTAAGAAAAATCCAGATGGAAGCATTACAGAAAAACAACAACTTATTCAACATGAAGGAAAAGGACCAAATGCAGCTCGTCAGGAAAAGGCGCATGTGCACATGGTTATGTTTTCTCCAGACAAAAAGTTTGTTTTGTCAAATGATTTAGGTTTAGATAAAGTGTTTATTTATAAATACAACCCAACTTCAAAAAATGAAATTCTGACTTTAAAAAGTAGTGTTGATGTAAAACCGGGAAGCGGACCAAGACACTTAACTTTCAGTAAAGACGGAAAATTTGTGTATTTAGTTCAGGAATTGGATGGAACTTTAACAACACTAAGCTGGGATAAAACTGGAAGTTTAAAAGTAGTTGCTGAAACAAGCATTCTTCCAAAAGACTTTAAAGGCGGAACGGGTGCAGCTGCAATCAAAATTTCACCTGATGGAAATTTTTTATACGTTTCAGACCGTGTTGATGCAAATGCTATTTCGGTTTACAAAATCTCTAAAACAGGAAGTTTGGAATTAGTAGAACAGCAAAGCACATTAGGAAAAGGTCCACGTGATTTTGCAATTGATCCAACAGGAAATTACCTTTTAGTAGGCCATCAATATACTAATGATATAGTTATTTTTAAAAGAGATATCGCAACAGGAAAGATTGTAGATACTGGCAGAAGAATACAGTTGTGTTCGCCAGTGGGATTGTTGTTTACGAAAATATAGTAAAAAAAGGTTCTGAGTTGCTAAGATACTAAGCTTCTAAGCTTTAAAAAAGGGTAAAGATTCAGCGAATCTTTACCCTTTTTTAATGTCATATAAAATACTTAGAATCTTAGCAACTTAGTAGCTTAGCATCTAAAAAAAAAAATGTTATTTTTTTTTCTTCTTTTCATTTCTTGTTTTCAACATATTTCGATTAACCGAACCATGTGTTTTCTTTTTGGTTTTTGAAGGACCTCCAAGATTGACTTTCTGGTTCTTTTTAGATTTTTCGTGAAAAGCGCCTTCGCCTTCCAGCTTCGGTTTTTTCAATAAAAACTTTCTTGGTAATTTATCTTTTTCAGCTTCAATAAGTTTTTCTGAAATTTCAACTTCTTCAGGAAAATCAGCTATTTCAAGCTCTTGATCCATTAAAAGTTCCGTTGCTATTTTGAATTCTTCTTCTCTAGGAGTAACAAAACTAATGGCTGTTCCTGTTGCATCTGCACGACCTGTACGGCCAATTCTGTGCATGTACAATTCAGGTTCTTCTGGAAGTTCGAAGTTAATTACGTGTGTAATGTTAGAAATATCCAAACCTCTTGCCATAACATCGGTTGTAATTAAGCCGCGAAGATTTCCTTCTTGAAACTCAGCCATTGTACTCAAACGATAATTTTGAGATTTGTTGGAGTGAATCACACCAAATTGCCCGTCAAAAAGTTCATCAATGCGATTGAAAAGCATATCTGAAATCTTTTTGTTGTTTACGAAAACCAAAATACGGCTCATGCTTTCATCGGTTTCCAATAAATGTTTCAACAGATTTACTTTTGTATTGAAATTTGGAACATTATAAGTAAGTTGCGTAATTTTCTCAAGAGGCGTTCCTGATGGTGCTAATGTCACTTCTTCAGGAAAATCAAAATAATCATTTAATAAATCATCAACTTCGTCTGTCATCGTTGCAGAGAACAGAATGTTTTGACGTTTAGGTTTCATCATCGCAAAAAGCGAAGTCAGCTGTGGTCTGAAACCTAAATTCAGCATTTCGTCAAACTCGTCGATAACCAGTTTTTGTGTTTCGTCAAAACGAACAACAGCATCAAGAGCTAAATCCATTGTACGTCCAGGAGTTCCAACTAAAATGTCAACACCTTCGTAAACGGCTTTTTTCTGTGTATTGATGTTTACGCCTCCATAAATTCCTAGAGTTTTAACCGACATATATTTCGTCAGTTTTTCTACTTCTTCAACCACTTGAACTACTAATTCGCGTGTTGGAACTAGAATTACAATTTTTGGCGTATTGGTATGAGTGAATTTATAAAGCTTTAAAAGAGGTAATAAATAAGCAAATGTTTTACCGGTTCCCGTTTGTGCAATTCCCATCATATCACGTCCAGACATGATTACAGAAAAAGATTTTTCTTGAATAGGAGTAGGCGTAACAAATCCTAATTCGTCAACTGCTTTTTGTAATGATTTTGGAAGATTAAATTTTTCGAAAGTGCTCATTTGCTTTAATTTTTGTGCAAATGTACGTTAAATTCGTGGTTTTTTGTTGAATTTGTAATTTTTGATATCGTATTGCCACTTTGAATGTCACTCTGGGCGATCCCGAGGCTTCGGGAGAAGAGCGCAACGATTGGAGCATGGGCTTCGACTCCGCTCAGCCTGACAGTTGTATATTTTTAGATCTTAAAAGATTAAAAGCCTTCAAAAACCCCTAGTCCAAACAAAGCAAAATCGTATTTTACAGGATCTTGCGCATCCATTTCTCTTAATTTAGTGTCTAATTCCAATAAAGCTTTTGCATCATTTTGCTTACGCGAAAGAATTCCCAGTTTGCGCGCTACATTTCCAGAATGAACGTCTAGCGGACAAGATAAAACAGAGGGTGAAATGCTTTTCCAGATTCCTAAATCGACTCCTTTTGCATCTTGGCGCACCATCCAGCGCAGATACATGTTGATTCTCTTCGCCGCCGAATTGTTTAACGGATCTGAAATATGTTTCTGAGTTCGAACTAAATGATCTGTTTCGAAGAATATTTTTTTGAATTCGCTGATGCTTTTCTGCAAACTGTCTTTTTCTTGATTTTTGGCAAAAACAGATTCTAGTCCGTTGTGGTTTTGGTAGATATGTTTTAAGCCTTTTATAAAACCAGCAAAATCATTTCCATTGAAAGTTCTGTGAACAAAAGTTTCAAGTCTTGCCAAATCTTCATCAGAATGCGACATGACGAAATCGTAGGGTGTATTCCCCATTAGTTCCATCATTTTATGCGAATTCTTAATGATCATTTTACGGTTTCCCCAAGCAATTGATGCGCTAAGAAAACCAGCGATTTCGATATCTTCTTTTTTGCTAAAAAGATGTGGAATCTGTACGGGATCACTTTCTATAAAATCCTGATTGTTATATTGAATGACTTTTTCGTCTAGAAATTCTTTGAGTTCTTTTTGGTTCATTTTAAATGAAATCTTCTAATGTATTCGAGTGCCCTAGCCCTGATGGGAGCGGCATCCTTTTTCTGGCTTCTTTAGCCAGGAAAAGATATAGCGGACAGCAGGAATTAGCTCCTGATTATTTTAATTGCTAATTTGACCGTCAACCATAACTAATTTTCTGTCAGCCATGTTTGCCAATTCTTCGTTGTGGGTTACAATAACAAAAGTTTGTCCGAACTCATCTCGAAGCTGAAAAAACAATTGATGTAAGTTTTCTGCAGAATGTGTGTCCAGATTTCCTGAAGGTTCATCAGCAAAAATGACATCTGGTTTATTGATTAAAGCTCTCGCAACCGCTACACGCTGCTGTTCACCGCCTGAGAGTTCGTTAGGTTTGTGGTTGATTCTATGTGAAAGACCGAGATAAGAAAGGAGTTTTTTTGCTTCTTCTTCGGTTTCGGCTGTTTTTTTACCTGCAATGTGAGCTGGAATACAAACGTTTTCTAAAGCTGTAAACTCAGGCAAAAGCTGGTGAAACTGAAAAATGAAACCTAAGTTTAGGTTTCTAAAATCGGATAAAACTTTGTCTTGTCTGCTTTTCTTTTTGAAGTAGCGATTATAGTAAAATAACAATAGTAAAGTCGGTGTGAGGATTACTGCCCAAGTGCCGTAACCGAAAATATCGTTTTCTATTTTACTTCTAAAAAACAATAAAAACACAGCCAATAAAACAAAATAAAGTGCTCCCAACCAAGTAATGATTTTAAATGCTTTTTCTTGGTTAGAGTTATCGTTTTTAATATTTTGGAGCTCTAAAACGTTTTTACCATTAATGGTCAGAGATGAATCTGGATTATGGTCTGGTTTATCAAGAGTTCCTAAAATCTGCAATAATGTCGTTTTACCAGCACCCGAAGCACCAACTATAGAAACAATTTCACCTTTTTTGATATGTAGATCGACTCCTTTTAGAACTTCAAGTTTGTCGTAGAATTTATGTATGTTTTTTGCGTGTATCATGTACTGAAACTGTTTTTACAAAGAAACGAAGATTATAATCAATATCAAATTACAAAAATCAATATCAGAAGTCAATATCAAAAGTCAATATCAAAAGTCAATATCAAAATTCAATGTGGAAATTTCAAAATAAATGCCAAATTCTAAAAAGAGCGAAGCGATTTTTAAAATCTAAAATCTAAAATCTAAAATCTAAAATCTAAAATCTAAAATCGGTACGTAAATTGATATGGGAATGTTGGAAATTAAATTTAATAATAAGTAAAACCACTTTAGGGAATTATTTTTAATTTCGATTAACTTAAAAACGAATGTGTTATGCAAGATTTAGAAGTTGTAGAAGATAACAGAATGTCAAAATTAATCATCGGATTGGTTTTGGACGGAATTGGTATGATTTCTTTCTCGATTCCGTTTTTGGGTGAATTCTCAGATGTTGTTTGGGCGCCAATTGCAGGTATAATTATGGCTAAAATGTACAAAGGGAGAGTAGGGAAGGTTGCTGGGGTTTTGACATTTCTGGAAGAGATTATTCCTTTTACAGATGTTATTCCTTCTTTTACTTTGACATGGATTTATACTTATTTTTTCTCAAAGCAAAATTGAGAAAGTCTAATCTTTAAATAGAAATCCAAGTCCCATATTTTTAAGCATCTTCTTTTCGAAGTTCCAAAAGAATTTAAATTGCCCAAAAACAGTTCCTATAGCAACCAATAAAACCTGATAAATTGGGAAGATAATAATAAGACGAATAAGCGTAAACCAACCTCCGAAATCTTCTTTGGTAATTCCTAGCCAAACGCAGAAAGGTTTAGACAGCCAAGCAGATGCCGATCCTGTGATGGCAAAAACGATAAATATAATAACGGCTTGTAAATTTGAGGTGATTCCCCAGCGTTTTTTTAATCTGTCCATACTATTTGTAATGATTACAAATATAGTATATTATCTTGAAGGAACGTTACCCCAAAGCTTTTGTTTGTAAGTATTTTGGAAATAAATCATGTAATTGTAAATTAGGTAATTTACTTCATAGCCATAATGAATGTCAGGACGATAGTTAATTGACATTTCGTATAAATTTGGATTGTAACGCTGCGGTTGTAGGACACGATTATTCCATTCGGTTACATACAAATAGTTTTTATTTTCAAGATATTGTAATGAATAATAATTTCTTGGATAAGCTCTTGATGCAAGCCAAGTGCTAAATCCATTATCGATAATTATTACTTCATATTCAAGAGAGTCGTTTGCAATTCTAACAGTATCACTTATTTTTTTACTTGATGTAGATGCAGTATTAGCGCTCGCAATATTCTGCGAAGTTGTAGAACATGCAACAATTATAAGTAAAACAATTAATATGGAAATACATTTTTTCATCTTATAAATTTACGAATATTTTTTCAGGTTAAAAGAGGCAAAGGCTCAAAGTAACAAAGGTTTAACATTCTTTTGAAGTTTCTAAGGTGCTAAGCTTCTAAGCTTTATTTTTTGGTTGTGTGCATAAAAGTAAAAAGCTGTTTGCTTCGCAAACAGCTTTAAAAACTTAGTATCTGAGAGACTTAGGGTCTTAGTATCTTAACTATTTACTTCCAAAAAGTTTTCCAATAAAACCTGCAATTCCTCCTTTGCTTTTGGTTACTACAAGAACATCTGCCACATCAACTTTTCCGTCGTTGTTTTGGTCAAGTCCAAATTGCATTCCGTATTTAGAAATGGTATCCATTATTCCAGAAGCTTGTCCGCTGTTACCAGAAATGGAATTTATAATATCTGAAATTTGAAAACTGCTATCGTTTGGATCTTTTGCTTTATTGACTAAAGAGCCTAATATCTGTGGAATCAAATTGGAGGCAACTCCATTTGAATCTGCACTGCTTAAACCAAATTTTTCTCCAAGACTTCCGCTTAATTGCTGTTGGATTTGCTGAACAACAGGATTTGAACTGTCTATTGGAGAATTTCCATTAAATAATCCGGCAATCTGATCTGTGTTTCCCTCAGAAACAATCTTTTTTAATCCTTCAAAAATAGAATTGCTTGTTTCGCTTATTACGGCGTCATTATGTTCATTTGGGACAGCGCTATTGTTTACCACAGCATCGCCTCCGTATTGCTGCACTAATTGGGTTAATTGTTCAAACATGATATTTAGGGTTTAGATTATCAATCAAATTTAAACAAAAAAAGAAAGGGATTTATTAAACTGTGTTAATAAATCCCTTCTATGTAATTTAAATATAGTTAATTAGCTTAACAAAGTAATGATTTGTGATGCTAATTCTGTACCAATTCTATCTTGTGCTTCTCCTGTCGCAGCTCCGATGTGAGGAGTTAAAGAGATTTTAGAATGCATTAAAATTGCCATTTCTGGTTTTGGTTCGCTTTCGAAAACGTCTAAACCAGCAAAAGCAACTTTTCCTGAATCTAAAGCTTTTACTAAAGCTACTTCATCAATAACACCACCACGAGCACAGTTTACGATTCCAACACCGTCTTTCATGATGGCAAGTTCTTTTTCTCCAATGATGTATCCATCTTGAGCAGGAACGTGCAATGTGATGAAATCTGCTTCTTTAAATAAAGACTCTAAAGATTGAGAAACAATTGTAGTTGTGATTGACTGTCCGTCGAAAAATTCAACTTTTACGTCTACTTCAGGAATAAAACTATCTGCAGCGATAACTTTCATTCCAAGACCAAGAGCCATTTTTGCAGTAGCTTGCCCGATACGGCCAATACCAACAATACCTAAAGTTTTTCCTCTTAATTCAGTTCCGTTAGCGTATGCTTTTTTCAAACCTTCGAAGTTTGAATCTCCTTCAAGAGGCATATTTCTGTTAGAATCATGTAAAAAACGTACACCAGAAAATAAGTGTCCGAATACCAATTCCGCAACAGACTCAGAAGATGAAGCAGGGGTATTAATTACATGGATTCCTTTACTTTTTGCGTAGTCCACATCGATATTGTCCATACCAACACCACCACGACCGATGATTTTGATGCCAGGACATGCATCGATGATATCTTTACGAACTTTAGTCGCACTACGAACTAAAATTACGTCAATGTTGTTTTCATTTATATAGTTAGCTACTTGTTCTTGAGCTACTTTTGTAGTGATAACTTCAAAACCGCCTTTTTCTAAGGCTAGAATTCCACTTTTAGAAATTCCGTCATTTGCTAATACTTTCATTGTTGTGTTTATTGTTTGTTTGGTTCATCGTTTAATTGTTTAATCGATAACCAACTATTTGATTTTTCTTTTTTTTGATATTTTAAAGCAAGTGTTTTGACGATTAAACAGTTAAGCAAATTAACGATTAACCGAAAAAAGATTAAACTTTAGTTTCTAATGCTTTCATTACGTCAACTAAAACCTGAACGCTCTCAATTGGCATAGCGTTGTAGATTGAAGCTCTGTAACCACCTACAGAACGGTGTCCAGGTAATCCTGAAATTCCTGCTTCTTTCCATAAAGTATCAAAAGTTGCAGTATGATCAGGGTTTGTCAACAAGAAAGTTACGTTCATATTTGAACGGTCTTCTACTTTTGCAGCGCCTTTAAATAATGGATTTCTGTCGATTTCAGCGTAAAGTAATTCTGCTTTTGCGTTGTTTAATTTTTCAACAGCAGCAATTCCGCCTTTTTCTTTAATCCATTGTAAGGTTAAAAGAGACACATAAACAGCAAATACAGATGGAGTATTGTACATACTTTCTGCCTTGATGTGTTTGCTATAATCTAGCATGCTAGGAATTGTTCTTCCGTTTTTGCCTAAGATTTCTTCCTTAACTACCACTAATGTAGTTCCAGCAGGTCCCATATTTTTTTGAGCTCCAGCATAGATTAAATCGAATTTAGAAAAATCTAATTCGCGTGAAAAAATATCAGAACTCATATCGCATACAACAGGAATATTTGTTGATGGGAATTCTTTCATTTGAGTTCCAAAGATGGTATTGTTGCTTGTGCAGTGGAAATAATCAGCATCAGCTGGAATTTCGTAACCTTTTGGAACATAAGTATAATTGTCTTCTTTTGACGAAGCTACGACAACAGTTTCACCGAAAAGTTTCGCTTCTTTGATCGCCGCAGTTGCCCACGTACCTGAATCTAAATAAGCTGCTTTTCCGTTTTCTTTCATTAGGTTGTATGGTGCCATTAAGAAAGCTGTACTTGCACCACCTTGTAAAAATAAAGCCTGATAACCTTTTCCTTGAAGTCCTAATAATTCTAAAGCAAGGGAACGAGCTTCCTCCATAACTGCAACGAAATCTTTGCTTCGGTGCGAGATTTCAAGGATAGATAACCCTGAATCATTAAAATTTAAAATTGCTTTTGATGCCTTCTCAAAAACTTCCTGAGGTAAAATACTTGGTCCTGCGCTGTAGTTGTGTTTTTTCATGGTTGTTGTTAATAGTCGAAAATTTTAAAGACGCAAATTTCGGTAATAAGAGCCGAAAAAGCGTTAAAATATTCGAAATAATTAAACAATTTATTACTTTGTTGTTAACAAAAACGTTATAGTATCGACATTATCTGCGTAATCCCACAATTGAGGTTTTTGGGTTTCTCCAAATGCAATACTGTTTGGGGTTAAATTATTGCTTACAATGCATTGAATTTGATCTGTGTCTTCCTGAAGACGTTTTTCTAGCTCATCAAGGTTTTCGTAGTATTCATAAAAAACGCTCGAAATTGGCGAAGCATAACTCGAATCTTCTTTTAAAGTCAAAAATCCGTTATCTAATAATTTGAAATTGCTCATTAAAAATACAGCTTTATTATAATCGTAATTATTAGCGTATTTCTCATAGTGAATAACGTCTTGATATTTGAACATTGCTTGAAAAAATGCATCAAAAGAATAGTCTTTTGGGATATACAATTTTGAAACATTTCGACATCCTAAACCAAAATATCTGAAAATATCTTCACCAAGAGCTTCTAAATCTTCATTGGTTTCTTTTCCAGTTAAAATCGCAGCCGAATTTCTGTTTTTACGAATAATTGACGGTTTGTCTTTAAAATAATATTCGAAATAACGAGAAGTATTGTTGCTCCCAGTGGCAATTACAGCATCGAAGTTTTCCAGTTTCCCTTCTACAAAAGTGATGCTGTCTTTTAGGTTTTCATCAACAGCAATTAAATATTTAGCCAAAAAGGGCAATAAATGCTGATCATTTGATGAAGTTTTGATTAAAGCTTTATTTCCTGTTATTAAAACTGATAAAAAGTCATGAAAACCTACCAAAGGTATATTTCCAGCTAAAATCAGAGCAACAGTTTTTCCATTTTTGTCATCCTGATCGGAGTCGAAGGAATAAGCCGAAAGCCATTTGTCTATATTTTCTTTTGTTAAAGCTTCTGCCCAAGATTGTATCGAGAAATATACTTGTTCTGGAGTATACCATCCATTATGAGATTGTGAAAGGCGAATTAGATTTTCGAAATCTTCAAAAAAGATGTCGTTATATAAAACGTCAGATTTTTGGACAGAACCACCTTCAGAAAACTGACTTAAAAATTTTCCTAATTCAACAAAAACACTTTTTTTTGTTTCTAATGTCATAATGTTTGTTTATGAATTGTTTTGATTGTAATTTTGCACAAAAATAAGCATAATTAAGTCGAAAGACAAAAGTGGAAAGTCGAAAGTCCTAAGTTGAAAAGACTTTAATATTTTTACTTTAAATACTTTCAAACTTTATGACAGATTTTATGGCTTTATACTTTGTGACTTTTAAACTTTAAGACTAAAAAAGATGGCAATTATTATAACTGACGAATGCATCAATTGTGGGGCTTGCGAACCAGAGTGCCCAAATACAGCAATATATGAAGGAGCAGATGATTGGAGATATAAAGACGGAACAAGTCTTTCTGGAAAAATTGTATTACCTGACGGAACTGAAGTTGACGCAGATGATGCGCAGACTCCAATTTCTGACGAAATCTATTATATAGTACCAGGAAAATGTACAGAATGTAAAGGTTTTCACGATGAGCCGCAATGTGCTGCTGTTTGTCCTGTTGACTGTTGCGTTCCTGATGATAATCATGTTGAAGACGAAGAAACTTTATTGCAGAGACAAGCATTTTTGCATGCTGAATAATTTTTCTTTGTATTTAAAATATAGTCCTGAACCTTTTGGTTCAGGATTTTTTTTTACCCTGATTTCAGGTATTTTAAAAAGTCAGTTTCTTGATAGTGAATGTTTTATTTTTAGGCTATTGGTTAATTGTTAAAAAAATAATACTTTAGTTGAAAAAATAACAATGCCTATGAAGAGATTGCTACTTTTATTTGTTGTTTTGCTCAGCTATGTAAGCGTTTTTGCACAAAAGGAAGAATATTCTATTATTGTTAAGGATATAGAAACTTTGGAGCCAATACAAAATGCTACGGTTAAAATAATGAAAACCCAACAGATTTTATTGAGCAATGAAGAAGGAAAAGTTACTTTTATGCTGACCGGCGGATCTAACGTTCAGGTTTCTGAAACTAATTATGAAGATTTGACTGTACGCTGGACTTCTTTAAATGGAGAGCAAAAATTTGTTATTTATTTAAAGAGTAAAAACAATAAATTAGATGAAGTAGTTTTGTCTAAGGAATCTCCTGAAAAAATACTGCAGAAATTGGTTAACAATTCTATAAAGAAAATAAGTATCTCTCATAGACAAAAAGTATATGTTAGAGAGTTTTTTATGCTTGACAATCAGTATACCTACTATAATGATGGATTGGTAAATTTTCAATTTGATAAAAATAATAATGCAACCACTTTATTGGTTGAACAAAATCGCTCCTACGGATTATTAGAAGCAGATGTAAGTGCTGATTTAAAGGGCTATAACCTTAATAATATAATGGAGAATTATTCGAATTTTAAATATTTTGATCCATTATTAGATTCAAAGTCAAAAAAAGCATACGATTTTACAATAAAAGGACATTCGAAAAACAAAGATTACTACGTAATGTCAGTTGTTCCGTTGGACAAGGCCAAAGAAGCAATTGATAATTTTGAAATCATTTATGATCCTTTGAAAAAAATTATTGTAGAATTTACGATTTCAACTTCGCCTGCAACTCTCGATAAAGTGGAAGAAAAGACAAAAGAAGGCGAAAAAAACTTAACAAAATCATTTGTAAAAGTAAATTATAGATGGGATGGAACCGATTATTATGTATTGAGTTCGAATGAAGAAATTGGTTATAATATTGTTTTAAAGGATAAAACTAAAAATGTCCAGATAAGAAATAGTTTTGTAACAACAGGTTTCAATAAACAAAATTTCACCTATAACGACAGTGATGTCTTTAAAGAAAAATCACTTTTCAATAAGAAAAACAAAATCTTGACCAATTATTGGGATATTTCAGGATTTACAGCAACCGACGAAGAAAAAGCAATCATCGCATCATTAGAGTTTAAATTGTAATTATAAATAGAAATGAAAAATCCTGAACATAACGCTCAGGATTTTTTGTTTGGTCAGACTGGGCAGAGTCGAAGCCCTTTCTTAAAAATTAAAACCAAGCCTTGCGTAGTAATAAGCTCCGCTGAAACCCATTTGTACAGCGTCCCAATAACCTCCTGCCTCTGTATTTCCTTGTTCGTCTTGTTTGGTTGGATATACATTAAATAAGTTGTTGCTTCCTAAAGTCAGTTTTAAGCTTTTAGTGAACTGATATCCAACAGTTAAATCGGTAATCAATCTTGGGTTGTAAACATCATCTTCGTCTGCATAATCAACCAGAACTACTTTGCTGAAACGAGTAAAAGCTAAACCAGCATCAAATTTGTTTTTTGCGTAAGTAAGGTTTAAACCAAATTTATTGTCTGGAGCCGAAGCTAATAAAAATGCTTTTTCGCGTTTTCCGAAGAAAATAGCTTCGTCAAGAGTTCCGTTTTTTACTTTGTCAATTTTCATGTCGTTGATGTTTCCAACTAAAGTTGCACCAAACTGACCAAAATCAAATGTCTTTTTCCAAGAGAAAACCAAATCCAAACCATGCGTGCTTGTGTCCACTCCATTCGCAAAAAATTGAGCTTCAGAAACACCTAGATTTAAAGAACTGGCATCAAAATATCCTGTCAAAACAATACGGTCTTTTACTTGAATGTAATATCCGTCAATGGTAGCTGTAAAATCACCGAAAGACGCAGTAAATCCTAATGAAGCATTTACCGCTTTTTCTTCATTTAATTTCTCAATTCCAAATGCTCTTGTAACTGGGCTATCGTTTGGAGCCAATAAAACTTCTGTTGCCCCGCTTGCGTTAAAGTTGGTAAAGCGTAAATTATAATAAATTTGAGCTAAAGAAGGAGCGCGGAAACCTGTACTTATCGATCCTCTAGCGTTGATATGATCTGTGATTTTAAGTCTTGATGCTAGTTTCCCATTTAATGTACTTCCGAAATCACTGTAATTTTCAAAACGTAAAGCTCCGCTTACCATCCAAGCTTCGGTAACATCCAATTCGGCATCAGTATAGAGAGAAAAATTGGTTCTGTCTTTATTGACTTCATTTGCAGGGCTGTATCCTGGGAAACCTTGAGAACCTCCAGGTCTTGGTTCTCCAGTTACAGGATCAATTGGTGCGCTTTGCGTTGTTGGATCTGTAATAGGTTTTCCGTCTGTATCATAAGTCGCGTATGAATCTTCTTCGCCAGCAAAAATTTCAAATTGCTCCACTCTAAATTCTGCTCCAAAAGCAATATTTAAACCGCTTAAAACACTTTCGTAGTTTTTAGAAATATCAAAATTTGTAGTGTTTTGAAGTAAACTGTGTCCTCCAGCATCAAATTCATGAGGAGATTTTTCTTCAAGAGAAGCATTTATAGTTCCTTTAATATCATATTGGAATTTGTTTTTACCAAAAGTATTGCTCAAATCAAATTTCCATCCGCCAGAAGATTCGGTTCTAATTCCCGCTGCGATAGAATTATCATTAATTTTAGAAGTAATTCTTGGAGTATAACCTCCTGGATAAACAGATTCGACAACTCTTTCTCCGTCATTTCTGGTAAAAGCATAAGCGTCGGTATCTCTAAAATTGCTTCCTCCAAAAGCATAAAATTCGGTTTTATCAGAAATAGGAATTGCTAAATTGGCGAACAGGTTAACACCTGTCATTTCAGCATCGCCAAACCCTTTTCTAAAATCGTAAGCAGGTCTAAGAGTTTTGTTTTTACTTAAAAATTCTCCCGTAACATTTACATAACCGCCTTTGCTTCCAATTCCTGTTCCATAATTAGCTGCCACTCTTACAGAACCTCCGTCAAAGTCCTGATCTTTTCCGTACGAATTCCCATTTCCATTTTGATCTAATCTAAATCCTTTCGTATTTGGAGTTCCTGGTAAGAATTCGCCTTTGGCATGTGTGTTAAAAACGCCGTACGTAACTGAACCTGTTAATTCGTCAACGTTGTCATTTGTCACAATATTAATAACCCCTGCAATCGCATCAGAACCATATTGTGCGGAAGCACCGTCACGCAGAATTTCAATTCTTTTAATTGACGCGGCAGGAATTGCATTCAAATCTGTTCCTGTATTACCACGCCCGCGTGTTCCAAATAAATTGATTAGAGACGATTGATGTCTTCTTTTTCCATTAATCAAAACCAAAGTCTGATCTGGTCCCATACCTCTTAAAGAAGCAGGATCAACGTGGTCTGCACCATCAGAACCAGATTGTTTATTTGCATTAAATGAAGGAGCTACATATTGTAAAAGCTGATTAATTTCAATTTTTCCGCTTTGAGTAGTAACATCTTTGACATTGATTACATCAATAGGAACGGCCGAATTTACAACCGTTCGTTTTGCATTTCGAGAACCCACGACAACAACGTCATTCAAAACTTGGCCATCGTTTTCGCTTAAGACAATGTTTATTTTATCTCCAGAAGCTGTTTTTTCAACTGTTGTAAAACCGACATAACTAAAAACTAAAGTTGCACCTTCTTTTACTTTTATTCTAAAGCTACCCTCAAAATCAGTAGAAACTCCATTTGAAGTTCCTTTTTCGACAATATTAACCCCCGGAAGCGGATTTCCCGATTTATCTTTTACAAGACCCGAGACCTCTTTTTGTGCAAAGAGAAATGCTGAATTCAGCAGAAATAACAATAATGCAATCTTTTTCATGGTAAGTGGTTTTTTGGTTTGTTTTTTTGTTAATCAGTTTTATAAAAGTAGTCTTTTTTAACAAAATATTAATAAAATGTTTAAAAAATTCATTGCTTATGTCTAAAATTATATTATTGAACATTTTTACTTCGTGCAAGAGCTATTAAATCTTATATTTGCAAAATTTTAGAGCCAAAAAATAGCATTTTGGCAGAAAATGATAAAAACATGTAAATCATAAGGCATTAAATCACAGGGTTTAATGTGAAGAGCTAAATCGAAGGCTCACATCAAATAAATACAAACAAACAGATGAAAGCAGGAATTGTAGGATTGCCAAATGTTGGAAAATCAACATTATTTAATTGTTTATCTAATGCAAAAGCGCAGAGTGCGAACTTTCCGTTTTGTACAATCGAACCTAATATTGGTGTTGTAAACGTTCCAGATCCAAGAATCAACAAATTAGAGGAATTGGTTAAACCAGAGCGCGTTCAAATGGCAACTGTTGATATCGTTGATATTGCAGGTTTAGTGAAAGGTGCGAGTAAAGGTGAAGGCCTTGGAAACCAGTTTTTAGGAAACATTAGAGAGTGTAATGCTATCATTCACGTTTTGCGTTGTTTTGACAATGATAATATTGTACACGTTGACGGAAACGTAAACCCAATTCGTGACAAAGAAACTATCGATATTGAATTGCAGTTAAAAGATTTAGAAACCATCGAAAAGCGTTTAGAAAAAGTAAAACGTGCTGCAAAAACAGGGAATAAAGAAGCTCAAGCAGAGGAAGCTTTGCTAAACAGAATTAGAGAAGCTCTTTTGCAGGCAAAATCTGCTAGAACAGTGGTTCCTCAAAATAATGACGAAGAAGTTCTGATGGAATCTTTCCAATTAATTACAGCAAAACCAGTTTTGTATGTTTGTAATGTTGACGAAAGTTCTGCAGTAAGCGGAAATAAATATGTGGATCAAGTTCGTGAATTAGTAAAAGATGAAGATGCTGAAGTAATTGTGCTTTCAGTAGGAGCAGAGGCTGATATCACAGAATTGGAAAGCTACGAAGAGCGTCAGGTGTTTCTTGAAGATATGGGATTAGAAGAGCCAGGAGCTTCAGTTTTAATTCGTGCAGCTTATAAATTATTAAAACAGCAAACTTACTTTACAGCTGGTGTAAAAGAAGTTCGCGCTTGGACTATTCCGATTGGAGCAACTGCACCACAGGCAGCTGGAGTTATCCACACTGATTTTGAAAAAGGATTTATCCGTGCAGAGGTGATTTCATATGACGATTACGTTCATTACGGTTCTGAGGCTAAAGCGAAAGAAGCTGGAAAATTCAGAGTGGAAGGAAAAGAATATATCGTGAAAGATGGTGATGTAATGCATTTCCGTTTTAATGTTTAGTCTTTTTATAGAAAATAGAAGAAACAAAAAAGAATAAAGACTAAAACTGCTGGAGAGATTCAGCAGTTTTTTTATGTTTAAAATGAATAATCACAAGTTTGTCATCCTGAGGAACGAAGGACCGCACACGAAACTCTACAAATATTGGCGATTTGGATTGTGGAAATTCTAGTGTGATCCTTCGTTCCTCAGGATGACAAAAACAAGAATGATAATCCGTTTAAATCCGCGCTTTCGCGAAAGCGAATCAGTAAAATCCGCGTGCTATTTTTAGCAAGTAAATTTTTTGGCTCAAAAATTGGTTACAGAAAAAATAACCAATTACTAATCTAAAATCAACCAATTAAAATGCTAAAAAAATCATTCAAAATTCTGGGCTGGACACTTTTCGGAATTTTCAGTTTTCTTGCCCTTTATATCTCTTCTGTTTTGATTATTTCTAAAATTACAGTCAACTCAGATATCGCAAAAGTCGAAGAACAAGACGCAATTCCAATTTACATTCTTTCAAATGGAGTTCATACCGATATTGTAGTTCCCGTAAAAAATGAAATAAAAGATTGGAGAAACGAAATTCAATTCAATCAGACGCAATCAAAAGATTCGTTGATGAATTATATTGCTTTTGGTTGGGGAGACAAGGGCTTTTATTTGGAAACACCAGAATGGTCAGATTTAAAAGCAAGTACAGCGTTCAAAGCCGCATTTGGAATTAGTTCTTCTGCTGTGCATGCAACGTTTTTTAAACAATTAAGAGAAGGAGAAGATTGTAAGCGAATTTTAGTTTCAAAAGAAAATTATCAAAACTTAGTCAATTATATTTCCAATAGTTTTAGTGATCCAATTCATCCACAATGGATTGAAGGTCACAGCTACGGGAAAAAAGATGCTTTTTATGAAGCCAAAGGAAGTTACAGTCTTTTTTATACATGCAATACTTGGGCAAATAATGCTTTAAAAGCAGCCAATCAAAAAGCAAGTTTATGGACGGTTTATGATAAAGGGATTTTCTGTCACTATAAATAGTTTGTGAAATGAAAAAGCTGATTTTAATTTTGGCAATAATAGTATTTTTTATTTCCTGTAAAAAAGCAAACGCACCTGCAGAATTTGGAGGTTTGATGTTTTTCTTTGAAAATCCTCAACCAATTGATGATTCTGAGTTAAACAGTTTTCCTTCTAAATTTAGGGGGTTGTATATGAGTTCAGATCCTACTTTTTTAAGAATAGATGATAATGGAGTTTTTAGAGAATATTATTTTAAATTCAAGGTAGATAGGCAAAAATTAGATTCTTTAAAATCTGAATACGACCTCATTGATGGAAAATTAATTACTAAAGACAGAAAGGAAACATTTGATATACTTAAAAAAGGAGACTCGATTGAATTGTCTCAAAGAGATACAGACACATTATTCAGATTGTCATATAATCAGAAATTAAAACGAATTAACGGGCAGTTAGTTTTAAGTACAAGAGATTCTGTTTTTTGGAATATAAAAACCATTTCATTAGAAAATGATGTTCTTAAAATTAAAAATATTTATTTACCAGAAGACTTAAGAAAATTAGATTCTGTGACTGCTATAAAGGCAAAAATGCTCGATTCACTTTCTTATTTGATAAAACCAACTAAAAAAGAATTTAAAAATATTCTGAAAATTAAAAAGTTAGGTTATGATCAAGAATATGCGAAAGTGCCAAATCAAAATATGGGAAAAATGTAAAACTCAACAAAAATCCAAGAAGTACGCAATTTTCATTAATGCTTAAATTTGAGTGAATATCAAAAAATCAGCAAATGAAAAATCATAATATCTTTTCAAAAACTTGGTATTTATTAAAAACAACATTTTTAGAATTCAACGATGACAATGCTATAAAGTTAAGCGCGGCGTTATCTTATTATACCATTTTTGCTTTGCCTCCTTTATTGATTATTATAATTACCATTTGTGGCTTCTTTTTTGGGGAAGAGGCAGTCACAGGTCAGTTATATGGTCAGATAAATCGATTGGTTGGAAATAATGCTGCAGTACAGATTCAGGAGGCAATCAAGAATGTTCAATTATCAGACAGTAATGTCTTTGTTACCGTATTTGGGATTGTAATGCTTTTAATTGGGGCATCTGGGGTTTTTGCAGAAATTCAGAGCTCTATCAATTATATTTGGGGGCTTCGCGCAAAACCTAATAAAGGTTTGAAAAAATTCATTCAAAACAGATTGATGTCTTTTTCCATGATTGTTTCAGTTGGATTTTTAATGCTGGTCAGTTTAATAGTCAATGCTACACTCGACGTTTTAAATGCACGTTTAAAACTGTATTTTCCAGACACAACAGTTTACTTTTTTTATGTGGTTAATTTGGTAATTGTTTTTGCCAGTATAACATTGCTTTTTGCTATTATATTCCGAACTTTACCTGATGGAATCATCAAATGGAAAGATGCTTTTATTGGAGCCTCAAGCACTGCGATTTTGTTTATGATAGGTAAATTTGCGATTGGGGTTTACCTTGGAAATTCAACTGTTGCAAGCGTTTACGGTGCGGCGGGTTCTGTAATTATAATTTTGGTTTGGGTATATTATTCGGCCATTATTTTATATTTTGGAGCAGAATTTACTAAAGTCTATGCAAAAGCTTTCGGCGGAAGTATTTCACCAAATGATTATTCTGTAGAAATACAAAAAGAGATTTTTGAAATAGAATCTTAAACCAATTATAAAACAACAAATACCACAAATATGAAAATAGTAGCTTTTGGAGGAAGTAACAGCAAGCAGTCAATCAATAAACATTTAGCAACTTATGCATCTAGTTTATTTGAAAATGCAGATGTTGAAGTTTTAGATCTTAATGATTTTGCAATGCCGGTTTTTAGCGTCGATCTTGAAAAAGAAATTGGTCAGCATGAAGTGGCGCAAGCATTCTTGAACAAACTTAAAGAAGCTGATATTCTAGTGGTTTCAATGGCGGAAAATAACGGAAATTATTCTGTTGCTTTCAAAAATGTTTTCGATTGGAGTTCTAGAATTGAAAAAGATGTTTTTCAACACAAACCAATGTTATTGTTGGCAACTTCTCCTGGCGGTAGAGGTGGTGCATCTGTTTTAGGAATTGCACAGAATCTTTTTCCTCGTTATGGTGCAGAAATCAAAGGAAGTTTCTCATTACCAGCATTTGGCTCGAATTTTGATTTACAAGAAAATAAAATCTCTAATCCTGAATTAGATCAAGAACTGAAAGATATTATTAAATCAAATTTTTAAATGCCAAAAAAAAAGATTGCCCTTGTTTTCCTTTTATTAAATAGTATTTTCATCAATTTTACTTTTGCTCAAAAGATTAGTGAAGTTGATAAAATAGTTGCAAAATACCCAAAAAGCTTTGATAGCACTGAAAAATTAGCCGACAGAATCGAAAAAGATTTTGATTCGGATTATGATCGTGCGCGTGCTATTTACAGTTGGATTGCTTTCAATATAAGATACGATTACAATGCCTATTTGAATCCGCCAAGAGTGCAGGGTTTCAGTTATTCGTCAGAAGCAGAGAAACAGCGAAAAATAAAACAATTGAATGATAACCTGATTCAGAAAGCTTTTAAATCTAAAAAAGCAGTTTGTGAAGGCTTTACGGCTTTGTATCAGCATTTGGCTTCCTTGATGGGAATTAAATGCGAAATCATTCGTGGCGATTCTAAAATTTCAGTAAGAGATATTGGAAGAAAAACCACTTCATCCAATCATGCTTGGAATATGGTTTTGATTGATAAAAAATGGCGTCTTCTAGATGTAACATGGGGACAAGGCTATTATGACAGCAGTAAAGGCAGAATGGTCAATGATTTTAATCCTGCTTATTTTGATACTGATCCAGATTATTTTTTTGCGAAGCACTTTCCAGATTCAGGTTCTTATTTAGGAAACAGATTAAGCAAAGAAGATTTTCTTAATGGACCTTTGATTTATAATACGACAATCGAAAAAGATTATAAAATTAAATCTCCAGATTCTGGGATAATTGAAGCACGAAATGGGGATAGAATTACAGTAGAAATCAAAAATCTTTCGAAATCGAATCAGGTTTTTTATTTGAATAAATACAATAAAGCTGTTAAGGTTCAAAATCCGAAAGAGAAGCGAGGAGGTTTAGAATTTCAGATTCCAATAGATAGTAACATAGGTGATTATATTACTGTTTTTGTAGATGGAAATAGTGTCGTTTCTTTTAAAATAGTTTAAAAATAAAAGATTAGATTTAGATCTTTCTTCTTTTGTTAAAATTGACGTATCTTAGCAAGAATGATCCGAATTTGAATGCTATGGAAACAACTTTTCTGAAATCAATCTTAGACAATGATTTCTACAAATTTACAATGCAGCATGCTGTAATTAAACTTTTTCCAAAAGCAAAAGTTCGGTATGGTTTTATAAACCGCGGAAAACATATTTTTCCGGAAGGTTTTGCCGATTTACTTCGAAATTCTGTCGATGCAATGGCAGATCTTCGTTTAACAAAAGAAGAAAAGAACTATCTTGCCCATTATTGTCCCTATCTCGATCCTACGTATTTAGATTTTCTGCAAGGATATAGCTTTGATCCGTCTGAAGTTCAGATTAGTCAAGAAGGATCAGAAATAAAAGTTACTGTTGAAGGATTTTGGTACAGAACCATTTTGTGGGAAGTACCGTTAATGGCTTTGATTTCGGAACTTTTTTATAAATCCAACCACTTAATTCGTTTAAATGATGAAGCGGTAAAAAGTCTTACGAAAGAAAAAATAGAGAATTATAATAAACTTGGAGTTTCTATTTTAGAGTTTGGAACCAGACGACGCCACTCTTATGATGTGCAGAATCTTGTAAATGAGACTTTGCGTACTTATGGTGGGCAAAGTTTCATTGGAACCAGCAATGTACATTTTGCAATGGTCAATAATCGGAGACCTCTAGGGACGCATGCTCACGAATGGTTTATGTTTCATGCTGCGCAATATGGCTTTAAAATGGCAAATTCGATAAGCTTGGAACATTGGACACAAGTTTACGGCGGCGATCTCGGAATAGCTTTAACAGACACTTATACTACCGAAATATTTTTCAATCAGTTTGATAAAAAATATTCTAAACTTTTTGATGGCGTCCGACATGATAGTGGTGACCCGATTGAATTTGCTCAAAAAGTGATTTCGCATTACGTAAAAATGGGAATTGACCCAAAATCAAAAGCTATTGTTTTTTCTGATTCCTTAAATTATGATAAAGTAAAAAAGATTGTCGATTTCTGTCAGGACAAAATAAAAATGTCGTTTGGAATCGGAACAAATTTTACTAATGATGTTGGGCTTCCTGCAATGAATATGGTTATAAAATTGACCGATACAAAACCCGATAATCTACATTGGCAGGGTGTTGTGAAACTTTCTGACGAGAAAAATAAAAATACGGGAACACCCGAAATGATTGCTTTAGCAAAAGAAGTGCTAGGAATCAAATGATAATTTTTACTGAAAAAGCAATTTTTAGATCCTTGCAGCGCCCTTTTTACTTTAAAATCAATTTAAATAGATTTTAAACTGTTATTATTCATAACAAAAAGAAAATACGCTTTCATTTTTTGCTAAGAAATGGTACATTAGCAAAAAATCCCAAAATCATATATGCTAGAGCAAAATCAATATACCGAAGATAATATTCGTTCGCTTGATTGGAAAGAACATATCCGTATGCGTCCTGGGATGTATATCGGAAAACTTGGAGACGGATCTGCGCCGGATGATGGTATTTACATTCTTCTAAAAGAGGTTTTAGACAACTGTATCGATGAGTTCGTAATGGGCTCTGGAAAAACTATTGAGGTAAGTATCAAAGAAAAGACGGTTACCGTTCGTGACTACGGACGAGGTATTCCCTTAGGAAAAGTGGTCGATGTAGTTTCGAAGATGAATACGGGAGGAAAGTATGATACAAAAGCTTTCCAGAAATCAGTAGGTTTGAATGGAGTTGGAACAAAAGCAGTAAATGCACTTTCGACTTATTTCCGCGTAGAATCGGTTCGTGATGACAAACAAAAAGCGGCAGAGTTTTCAGCTGGTAATTTAGTTTCCGAAGAAGATATTATAGAAACAACAAAACGTAAAGGAACGAAAGTAACTTTTACGCCAGACGAAACGATTTTCAAAAACTTTAAATTCCGTTTAGAATATGTAGTGAAAATGGTTAAAAACTATTGTTATCTAAACAATGGTTTGACGATTATTTTCAACGGAGAAAAATACTATTCAGAAAACGGACTTCGCGATTTGTTGGAAGAGACTATCAGTGAAGAAGATTTAGAATATCCAATTATCCATTTGAAAGACCACGATATTGAGGTGGCATTGACCCATAGTAAAACCCAATATAGCGAAGAATATCACTCTTTTGTAAACGGTCAGAACACAACACAAGGAGGAACGCACTTAGCGGCGTATCGTGAAGCGGTTGTAAAAACAATTCGAGAGTTTTACAATAAGAATTTTGATGCGTCAGATGTTCGAAAATCGATTGTAAGTGCGATTAGCATTAAAGTAATGGAACCGGTTTTTGAGTCTCAGACCAAAACAAAATTAGGTTCTACCGATATGGGTTCTGATGACGGAACACCAGCGGTTTCTGTTCGTACTTTCGTTAACGATTTCATCAAAACGAAACTGGATAATTACCTGCATAAAAATCCGCCAACAGCCGAAGCTTTATTGCGTAAAATTCTTCAGGCAGAACGCGAGCGAAAAGAATTGTCAGGAATTAGAAAATTAGCAACAGATCGTGCTAAAAAAGCCAATCTTCACAATAAGAAATTAAGAGACTGCCGAGCGCATCTTCCAGATACCAAAAACCCTAGAAACTTAGAAAGTACGCTTTTTATTACTGAGGGAGATTCGGCTTCTGGATCGATTACAAAGTCACGCGACGTAAATACACAAGCAGTTTTCAGTTTACGTGGTAAACCTCTGAATTCATACGGAATGTCTAAAAAGATTGTGTATGAAAATGAAGAATTCAACTTATTGCAAGCAGCGCTTGATATCGAAGACGGACTAGAAAAATTGCGTTACAACAACATCGTAATCGCAACCGATGCCGATGTCGACGGAATGCACATTCGTTTACTTTTAATTACTTTCTTTTTGCAGTTTTTCCCTGAATTAATCAAAGAAGGGCATTTGTATATCTTACAGACACCACTTTTCAGGGTTCGAAATAAAAAAGAAACCATTTATTGTTATTCTGAAGAAGAAAGAAAAGATGCCATCGAGAAATTAAAGCCAAAACCAGAAATCACGCGATTCAAAGGTTTAGGAGAGATTTCTCCAGATGAGTTCAAAAACTTTATCGGAGACACCATTCGCCTTGATCCAGTTATGATGGATAAACATACTTCGATTGAGCAGCTGTTATCTTTCTATATGGGTAAAAATACCCCAGACAGACAAGATTTTATTATCAAAAATCTTAAGGTGGAGATTGATGAGCTTGAAGAGGTTTAAAAAGAAAAGAATTACAGAAGAATTTTTTAGTATTTATACTGAACAAAATATATGAAAGACGAAGAAGACGATAACATAATTCCAAACGACGACGAGAATAATTCAGAGGAAAATCTGGATAACATTCAGGATGGCGATGATGATGTGATTGATGGTGAAGGAAAACATTTCGAAGGTGCACATTTTTACGAAAATCAAGAAGAAGAAGGCGAAGACGTTATTACTAAAGTAACGGGAATGTATAAAGACTGGTTCTTGGATTATGCTTCGTACGTAATTTTGGAACGTGCAGTTCCTGCTATCGAAGACGGATTCAAGCCTGTTCAGCGTCGTATTATGCACTCTTTAAAAGAGTTGGATGATGGTCGTTATAATAAAGTTGCCAATGTTGTTGGTCACACCATGCAGTATCACCCACACGGAGATGCGAGTATTGGTGATGCCATGGTACAAATCGGTCAGAAAGATTTATTGATTGACTGTCAAGGAAACTGGGGAAATATCTTAACCGGTGATGGTGCAGCAGCACCCCGTTATATTGAAGCACGTTTATCCAAATTTGCTTTGGAGGTTTTATATTCTCCAAAAATTACAGAATGGGGACTATCTTATGACGGTAGAAAAGCTGAACCAATTAATCTTCCTGTAAAATTCCCATTGCTTTTAGCACAAGGAGCAGAAGGTATTGCGGTTGGACTTTCTACAAAAGTGCTTCCTCATAATTTTAACGAATTAATTGACGCGTCGATTAAAATCTTAAAGGGGAAGTCATTTACGCTTTATCCAGATTTTGCCACAGCTGGTATTGCCGACGTTTCGAATTACAACGACGGAATGCGTGGCGGACGTGTGCGTGTGCGTGCTAAAATTTCGCAATTAGACAAAAATACTTTGGTAATTACGCAGATTCCGTTTTCTACCAATACATCGAGTTTGATTGATAGTATTTTGAAAGCCAATGAAAAAGGTAAAATCAAAATCAAGAAAATTGAGGATAACACCGCCGCTGATGTTGAGATTTTAATTCATCTTTTCCCAGGAGTTTCGCCAGACAAAACAATCGATGCTTTATTTGCGTTTACAGCCTGTGAGACTTCAATTGCACCTTTAGGATGCGTAATTGAAGATAATAAGCCGTTATTTATTGGCGTTTCACAAATGTTGAAGATTTCAACTGAAAGAACGGTTGATTTGCTTAAACAAGAACTTGAAATTCAATTAGAAGAATTAAAAAATAAGTGGCATTTCTCTACTTTAGAAAAAATCTTCATTCGTGAAGAAATGTATATTGACTTCAAATTATATGGAGATAGAGAATCACTTTACAAATATTTATACGACCGTTTTGAGCCTTTCAAAAAATCATTTGTTAGAGAAATCAACGATGACGATTTACAAAGACTGACTCAAATTCCGATGATTCGTATTACTCGTTTCGACTCTGATAAAGCAGATGAATTAATCTCTAGATTAGAAGAGGAAATGAAAGAGGTAGAATACAATTTGGAGCATCTTACCGATTTTGCCATTGCTTACTTTACCAAACTGAAAGAGAAATATGGAAAAGGGCGAGAGCGTAAAACAGAACTTCGCGTATTTGATAACGTTGAAGCTACAAAAGTAGTTTTAAGAAACACAAAACTATACGTAAACCGCGAAGAAGGTTTCGTAGGAACTAGTTTAAAGAAAGATGAATACGTAGGCGACTGTTCTGATATTGACGATGTTATCGTGTTTTTACGAGATGGAACCATGATGATTACAAAAGTTGATGCCAAGACTTTTATCGGAAAAGATATTATACACGCAGCGGTATTTGATAAAAACGATAAACGTACAATTTATAATATGATGTATCGTGATGGTAAGTCAGGTCCGTCTTATATAAAACGTTTTAATGTTACAGGTGTTACCCGTGATAAAGCCTACGATTTAACGAATGGAACA
Organism: Flavobacterium sp. F52; assembly: GCF_000278705.1. Lineage (NCBI taxonomy): Bacteria > Pseudomonadati > Bacteroidota > Flavobacteriia > Flavobacteriales > Flavobacteriaceae > Flavobacterium > Flavobacterium sp. F52. The sequence goes on from NZ_AKZQ01000006.1 coordinate 162,844, forward strand.
AACGGTTCTCAGGTAGTGTATTTTTCGCATAATCCTAATGGAGAAGCCGAGGTTGTGACTATTTTGCTTCGTCAGGTTGGAACGATTAAGAAACTGAAATTCGATATTGATTTCGCTAAGTTAGCTATTAAAGGGCGTGGTTCTAAAGGAAATTTAGTAACCAAATATCCAATCAAAAAAATCGAATTAAAAGAAAAAGGAATTTCGACTTTACTGCCAAGAAAAGTTTGGTTTGATGATACCGTAAAACGTTTAAATGTTGATGCAAGAGGAGAATTATTAGGAGAGTTTAAACCAACAGATAAAATCTTAGTCATTAGTCAATCAGGGAAATTGAAAGTAATCATTCCAGAATTATCTACACATTTTGATGAAGATATGATTGTATTGGAAAAATGGAATCCTAAAAAACCAATTTCAGCAATCTATTATGATGGAGAAAAAGAACGTTATTTCTTGAAACGTTTCTTGGTAGAAAATGAAGGAAAAGAAGAAAGTTTCATTACTGATCATCCAAATTCGCAGTTAGAAATCGTTTCGACTGATTATCGTCCAGTGGCACAATTGGTTTTCGCCAAAGTAAAAGGTGTTCAAAAAGACGATCTTCATATTGATGTAGAAGACTTTATAGCCGTAAAAGGTTTCAAAGCTCTTGGAAACCAATTGACGACTGATAAATTAAGACAAGTAAATTTATTAGAGCCGCTTCCTTATGAAGAACCAATTGAAGAAGTTCCGGAAAAACCGGAAATTCCAGAAGATGATCCTGTTGAAACAGAATTAGACGACGATGGACAAATAGGCCTAGTTTTAGAATAAAAATAAAAAAAACGCTGAGATTACTTAATTTCTTAGCGTTTTTTATATAAATTATTGAGATCTAATTTTAAATTGAAAGGGCTTCTTCTTTAATCCATTTTACTTCGTTGTTTTCAATAACTACTGAAATAGTATCACCATCTTTGACTTCTCCGGAAATTATTTTCTTAGCTAGAGGCCTTCTTAAATGCGTTCTGATAATGGTTTTAATTGGTCTTGCTCCATATTTGGCATTATAGCCGTTTTCTGCAAGATAGAGTTTTGCTTCTATCGGAATTTCGACTTTAATATTAATGTTTTTCAATAAGTCTGTAAATTCTTTTTTGAGGTGTATCTCGAAAATCTTTAATGCATTTTCTTTGCTGATAGGCGCAAAAGGTATAATTTCGGTTAAACGTCCTAAAAATTCTGGTCTGAAATAATTTGCCATAATTTCCATTAGAGAATTTGAAGTAGGAATTTCACCATTATTAAAAGTAGTGACGATATGATCTGCACCAATATTTGAGGTAAAAAGAATAATGGCATTTGAAAAATCGCCTTCTTTGCCTAAACGGTCATGCAGTTTTCCTTCGTCCATAATCTGAAGAAAAACATCAAAAACAGAAGGATGTGCTTTTTCAATTTCATCAAATAAAACAATAGAGTAGGGCTTTTGCCTAATTTTATTGACTAACAAACCTCCCTCTTCATACCCGACATAGCCTGGAGGTGCCCCGTACAACAAAGCCGCAGAATGTTCTTCTTTAAATTCAGACATGTCAAAACGAATAATAGCATTTTCATCTTGAAAAAGAAATTCCGCTAAGCTTTTTGCTAATTCTGTTTTTCCAGTTCCTGTTGGTCCTAAAAAGAAAAATGATGCAATTGGCTGTCCAGCTTTGCTTAATCCCGAACGTGATTCGAGAATAGATCCTGAAACAGTTGCAATACAATGATCCTGGCCAATTACCCTTTTTCTCAAAACGTCTTCAATAGTATTTAGTTTTTGTTTCTCTTCTTCTTTAAGTTTTCCTGCAGGAATGCCAGTGAAATAAATCAGCTTTTAGCTTCTGTAGAGCAACAGGCAAGAGAAAGCAGTTTTTCTAAAAACAATGATCCTTACATAATGATTAAGCCAAAGTTTGACGAATCTTTAGGAAAGTCCTTTGCTATACATTATTGGTCAACTTGTGCAGAAGAAGGAAATGATATCAAAGCAGGAACTGTTTTAGAATCGAAAGACGATTTGCTATTTGTGAGTAAAGAGGCAGTTTTGGTTACTAATACTGTGGGCGGAATGAATAAGCAGAATAATAAAGACCGTATTTTGGCTTATAGAAATGCTTTACTTACTCGTGGCAGAATTGTAACATTTGCGGATATAAAAGCGTTTGGATTTAATCATTTTAAAAGTTGTCTAATAGATATTAGAATAGAGAAAGGAACACGAAAAGAAATTTCTGTAAAAGCAGGTTTTAGTAGAACGGTAGATATTTATTTAAAAATAAATGCAACAGAAAGAAATTATCTATCAGCTACAGAATGGGATTATTTATGCGAAAGTTTTATAAAGAACTTAAAAAATAGATCATCAAACGTATTTCCTTACCGACTTTTCATTGAAGAATAAAAAAATAAAAACCGCCGAAAAAAATCTTTTTCGGCGGTTTTGTTTAATTGGGGTTTTATTTTGGTTTTACTGGTATTTCTTGTCCGTGAGCGTTTTCATAAAAGCAACAAGAGCTTTTTCCTCTTTTACAGTTAAATTCAGTTTGTCAAAAGGAAGTGTCTGGTTTTCTACTTCATAGCCTAAACCAATTCCGCCGCCTTTATTGTAAAAAGAAACCACTTCTTCCAGCGTTTTAAAAACTCCGTTATGCATGTACGGAGCTGTAACAGCCGAATTTCTAACCGTTGGTGTTTTAAAAGCACCAACCAATTGTGGCATTTTATTGTATATGTAACGGCCTTTATCTGAACTTAAAGATTTTCCCGAAGGCTCATTTGGAGTTCCGATAACTTCATGTTCTGTTTTGGAATAACTTGGCGGAACCGTTCCGTTAAATAAAGGTGTAAAATGGCAGGTGGCACATTTTGCTTTTCCCATAAATAGGTTCATTCCTTCGATTTCCTCATTGTTCAGAACATTTTTATTTCCTCTCATGTATTCATCAAATCGAGAATCAAAAGAATTTAAAGAACGCACATAGCTCGCAATAGCATTTTGAATCTGCCAAGCTTCAGGTTTTGAGGTTTTTGGAAAGGATTTTTTGAATAGTTTTACATATTCTTTATCAAGCTGAATTTTAGCATGAATATTTTCCATAGACCCGTGCATTTCATCTTTATTCTGGATCACATCTACACTTTGTTTTTCTAAATCTAATTGACGCATATCCCAAAATTGAGCATTTTGCAGAGAGGCATAGGTTAGAGTAGGAGTGTTTCGGGGTAAATTCTTTCCCGTTAATGAAACATTAGTTTTTAAACCATCTGTAAAAGCTTTTTCTGGATTATGGCAAGTTGCACAGCTTCTGTCATTATTTTTGGAAAGACTTGTGTCATAAAACAATTTTTCGCCTAAAATCGCTTTTTCTTTAGTAAAATTATATTCTTTAGAAAGCACAAAAGCATTTACATCAAAGGCATCTTTGTCAAATAAAGTTTCAATTGTTGGTTTTAGCGGACTGCTTTTCTTTACATTCTTAATGTTTTCTTCTTTCTGAAAAGTTTTCAGTTTTTTCGAAATAGGATTCAAATATTCAGTTATAAAAACAGCACGGTTGAAAGAATTGAAGTTATTATTTTCAGTGCAGTACTTTTGTGCGTTTTTGGTTAATTCTCTTAATTCAGATACCGATTTGTTATCAGCATCAATCTTTTCAAGTGTTTCTGGAATTGAGATTAAACTCTGGCTGGCTTCTGGAATTGAAGATTGCAAAATCGGACTATCAAAACCCGTAATTCCTAAGGCAATCACTCTAAAAACATTCTGCTGTATAGCATCTAAAACGTAATCATCACTTACAGTTATAGCTTCAAATGTACTTTCTAATTGTTTTATATTCGATTGAAAAATATTCAATTCTCTCGCTAAATCTTCTTTACTTTCGGGATTATATTCAGGATAAATCATTTCTTCCATAACCTGAAAGCCATGAGGTTCAAAAGAGCGGTTTTCTTCCAACTCCATTTCGTCAAGAGCGGGACCATTCATAAATCGGGCAGTTTCAGGAATGAAATATTCAATTGCCCATTCGACTTTTTTGTATGCCAGACGTGATTTTTTAAATTGTTCGACAATTTCTTTCTGTGAAGAATTGCTTTTTACAAGCTTTTGAAAATGAGTAATTTCATTGCTAAGTTTACTTAAATCGACAAGCAGTTCTTGTTTAACAGTTGGTTTTGATGTTTCGCTTTTTTTACATGAGAAGAAAAAAGAAAGCATTAGGAATAGAAAAGTAAAATATTTTAATTTCATAGTGGCGTTGTAATAGAAACAACCCTTATCGGAAAATAAGGGTTGTCAATAAGATTTTGTTAGAAATTATTAGCGCTGCACGTTTCTAATAATTACAGTTTGCCCTCCTTCTTTGTTAGTTTGAGTTCCTGAACCGTCTGCATTTTTAAATGCATCGCTCTGCCAAGTATGAGGGTGAATATTTATCGTGAAAGTATCTGGAACACCAATGATATCTGAAATGTCTTGCATGGCTCCAAATTCCCAGCTTCCAAATCTCATTTCGCCGGTTTGGTTATAAAGTGTGTTCCAAGCTGTATCTGTTCTTTTGTGATTCATGTTTAACCACGGTTTATTTTGTTTTGTAGCAATATTGTATTGCCAAATGTATGAATCGTGTTTTGCATCTGCATAATAGCTGTCGCCATCTTCCTGAATGTATACATAGTTTTCAGTCACACATAAATTATCAGGATTGATTATTCCAGTTCCAGGAGTACTATCACCTTCAACAGCCAATTCTAAAGTTCCTTTTAATGGGTTTGTTGCGTCTAATTTCACTTTATAAACTCTTCCCCACATGGTATATCCTTCAACAGGAGCATTGTTAGTTGCCTGACCAGTTGCAGTAAAATAGATTTCTCTATTGTTGCTTGCGCTTCCTTTTCTGTAATCTACGTCTTCAACTCTTGAAAAACGAATTGCTTTTAAATCATTAACCGTTGTATTGATTACAGCACCAGTTAAGTTTTTAGCATTTGGAATTTCAACAAATTCAACTGGGTATGAATTGTTTAAAGTCATAGTAGTTTCAACTTGATTTCCATCAGTTCTTTTTAAAGCGTATAATTTTCCGTTAGATAAATCACCAACTGTACTTACATACATAATCAGCTGGCCGGCGCTTACATGAGAAGTTGCATAAGACTGATCTTCACCGATTAAAATAACTGTTTTTCCAGGATAAGCTTCTTTAGGAAGTGGAACCGCGTTTTCCATACTTGCTTTTCCTAAAGCTGGCAACACTCTGTCAGTTCTTGCTTTATCAGTAGACAATCCAAGAGGATTAATTCCGTGAACCATACTTTCTTGTCCGCTTTCTCCAGCAGTTAAAAAGATTGGTCCGAACCCATGGATTTCTGGAGTTGCTAGAGTAGCAGAACATAAACGAGTAAGACCTCCAACGCCATCAACAATATAATCTCCTTTTACAGGTTTGAATGTTTTATCTAGATATACTCTTGATACAGATTGTATAATTTCGTGGTTGGTAATCATAATGTATCCATCACCATTTGGATCTTTCATTAATCCAGCTCCGTCTGGCTGCGCTCCGTAAACAAAAGAAGGTGAATTTGGAAGTGCATCTGCACTTGTAAGTAAAGTACTGATTTTTAAGTTTTCAAAACCTGTTTGAGCATACACAAAAGGAGATACTTTTGAATGTGAAGTAAAATCGATACTTGCGTTTACATCGTTTTTTGAATCTTTGTCATCATTTTGACAGCTTATTGCAGAAAAACCTGCAAGTCCAAGCAAGGTAATTGATTTTAAAAAGTTAGCTTTCATAAAGTGTTTTTTATTTTTTTGATTAAGGCAAAGCTATCTCTCTAAAACAAAGTACACGTTATGTTAATTTTTTCTTAATGCTAATAAATCTAAGTCTTGTATTATGAAATGGTAAATTGAAGGTTTTGAATGTAAATTTAAGATTGATAAAAAAAAATTAATATTTAAAAAGCTGATTTAAGCTGACCTCTTTTTTTTCTCTTAACTTCTTCACAATCTTAAGAAAAGCAATCGCTGTTATATAAGCATCTCCCAAAGCGGTATGTCGATCTTTTTTTGAAATATCAAATTTATCGGCTAAATCATCTAAGGTATAATGATCTTTTCGTTCAAATAAATGCGACTGAATCAAAGTCTTTTTATACAAATAAGCCGTATCTAAAGTTTTGTTTTGCAATTGCGGAAGTTCATTGCGCTCTAAAGCTCTATTGATCATCGTAACATCAAAAATGGTATGATGTGCAATAATTATAGAATCTCCTAAAAAATCTAAAAACTGTTGTAAAGCTTCTAGTTCAGTCGGGCGTTTAACAAGCAGATCTTTTAAAATACCATGAATCTGAGCGGTCGATTTATCATAATGGTCTTGTTCCAAATAAACCTCAAAACTTTCCTGAACATTAATAATTCCGTTTTGAAGAACCAGTGCACCAATACACAAAATACGGTCATTATCATAATCAAATCCAGTAGTTTCGGTATCTAAAACCACAAAACGAGTTTCTTCGATCGTAATATTTTCGTCGAATAAATTGTTTTCTTCTTTCTTCCAAAAATTGAATAAACTCATTATTATACCAGATTTGAGATGTTAAAACGTACTGAAATAAGTTCCTGAAGTTCTTTTATAGTTTTAAAAGTACGTTTCAGTTTAATTTTTTCCATTTTGGTTAAAGATTCCAATTCGATAAACTGACCCGAATCATGATGCAACAATCCTTGTTTCGTTCTGAATTTTAATAACGCTTTAAACGAATACGAACATGATAAATATAGCTCTCTATTGTTTGGTTCCAATTCTGCCAGTTTCTCAAAACGCTCTGCCGTATTACTGATTCCTTTTACCGAATGAGATAAAATTAAAACACGTGCTGCGTCGGTTAAAGGCATTAAAGCTCTTCGTTTAATGTCAAAGTTATCCTTGTTAGCTCCGTCTTGCTCTACTAAAAACTGTCTAAAGAAACCAGTAGGAGAAGGACTTTGCAAAGCACCACTCACCAAATGCATATAAAAAATCGGATTTGCTTTTAAATCTTCAAAAATATAATCGGACAATTGATTTGCCACTTCGCTATCTCCGTAAGTTAAGCTGTAATCAAAGAAAATAAACGACAATAAGACCTCATTTTTACCAGGATTGGTAATCCAATGGTGCACATGACTTTTCCATTCATCCAAACTCATGCACCATTTTGGATTCGAAGCCATCATTTCGGCAGGACAATAATCGTAACCAATTTCAAAAAGACCTTTATTGACAAGCCCAGCAAATTTTAAGAAATAGATTTTAGTTTCATCTCTGAAAACTTCATTGACATTTTCGTATACAATAGCATTATCCTGATCCGTATGCAGCATCTGTTCACCACGTCCCTGACTTCCAAGTGCCAGCCAAGCAAATTTTACAGGTGGGGGACTGCTCATTTTTTCGATACAAATTTCGATAACTCGAGTTATGCACGCTTCATTCAATTCAGTTATGATTTTGGTAATCAGAGTCATCGGAATGTTTTGATCCAAATAACCCTGTAGCAATTGCATAATTCGGTTTCGGATTGGCTTTATTTCTTTGACTTTTTTAGCACGTTTCAACGCTTTTATTAAAACGGCTGGATTATTTCCGAGCGCCACCATAACGTCGTGTTTTGACAAAATTCCAACCGCTTTGGTGTTTACAGTTCCGTCTTTTGTTAAACATAAATGGCTGATATTGCTTTTCATCATCGCCATTTGCGCCTCGGTAACCGTCATTTTTTTCGGATACGTAATAACCGGTTTTGTCATTATCGTTTCTGCAGTTGTCGTTATAGGAAAATCTCCAGTAACAATTTTGTTTCGAAGATCTTTATCCGTCAAAATACCAATCGGAAGCATTTCATCTACAATCAAAATGGCACCGACTTTTTTCTTATTCATGATTTTCGCAATGTCCTTAACAGTTGTTGACGGACTGCAGGTTACGATTTTTTTAGAATATTTGATAGGGGCTAAATCGAAAGAATGATTGCTGGAATGCAAATTTTCATTCAGCTGATCATCACCATATAATTTATCTTTATGGATATCTGAATACGGATTTCGAGTATTCGAAGCATAACTCTCAATCAGGAAATTACCAACATTTCTATTCTCAAGCGCATAGGGTTTAAAAATGGCAATCGGAATGGCATATAGAATGGTTTCTTCATGCGCCACAGCTTCCATAATATAATTTTCTTGCGCCAAAAGCGGACGAAGTCCAAAAATATCCCCTTCATCACACATGTCTAAAACCGTATTTTTAGTGCTTTTTTTCAAAGCTACTGCACCTTTATGAACCACATAAAAAGAGTCGTGAGTTTTGTCATTTTCAGCAAAAATCACAGCATCTTTTTCTTTATATATAATTGAAATCTGCTCAGACAGTTTTTCTAAATCTCTCTGATGCAAAAAATTAAACGGCGGATATCCTTTTAAAAAGTCAGCTACTCTTTGCGAAATGGTATTTTTCATTTGGTTAGATTAAAGCCCTAATGTACTATTTAAAATAGAAATGTAAAAGAAACACATTATAATAATTTGCCACAAAGGCACAAAGTCGCAAAGAAATAAGTCCTTGGAGTCTTTGTGCCTTTGCGGCAAAAAAGTTTAATTATTTTAATCTACTTTATAAACTGTGCCTCGCTGTTTTTCTTCAGAACCAACCAAGCCAAATTCAAAAGTATAAGAATCTTTAGAAGTTGTTAGAATCTTCATGCTGATAGCTTTTTCTTCAGCCATATTTTTTGGATGCTTTTTCTGCAGCACATATTCGCAGTCACTTACCCAGCGAATGGTCGCGGTATCTGTTTTTCCTTCAAATGTTTCGATTTCAATATCGTCTTTGCGCTCAAAATAAGTTGTTTTTTTTACGCCATTGACTTCTGTTTCAAATTTGAATTTTCCAGTTTTAAAATCCTTGCAATTGTGTTCGGTATTATAACAAGACACTAAAGCCAGAATCGGTAATAAGAATAGTATTTTTTTCATTTTTTTATGCTTTAAGCCTATAGCTTTTATCATTTCAATTTCTTTAATTCATCATCAGTAAAGTTCTTGATTTCTTTTTCTTTGGCAAACTTTTCGGCATTATAATTTCTCGATTTATTCTTCGGAATCGATAAGCTATTCCATTCGCTGTTTTTCAATTGTTTAGCATAAAAAACAATCTGTCCGACATGATAAGGATAGTGTGCTAATTGACGATTTATGGCTTCAATAACCGTATGACCTTCATTTCTAATGTAAATGATATTTGAAAGCTGTTCGGGTTTTAAGCTTTCCAAAGCATTTTCAAGACAATTCCAGCCTTTATTCCAAACTTCCAAAACTTCTTCTTTAGATTGTAAATCGTTTTCAAATTCGGAATCACGGTTTCGCCATTCTTTCTCGCCGTCAGAAGTTAAAAAATCTGTCCAACGAGAAAGCATATTGCCAGAAATATGTTTTATGATTGTCGCTATACTGTTGGTGTCGTCATTAAAAGAAACAAAAAGCTGTGATGGTTCGAGTTGATCTATGGCTTTTTCTCCAAGCATTTTATAATATAAAAATTGCTTTTTGACACTTTCTAGGTAAGATTGATCTGCATTCATAATCAAATGATTTTAATGTCATATTTATCTAATAATCCAACAATTCCTTCAGTAGAAAATTGTGCTTTTTTCATCGGATTAAACTCAGGATCAATTTTGTAATTGTATGCGGTTTTAAAGTTAACTCCAGCTAGTTGAGTTTCGTTAAAAATAGCACCGTCAAGATTGCAATTGTCAAAGACAGAACTCGTTAAATTGGTTCCGATGAAAGTTACTTCGCGCACAGAAGAATTGATGAACTTGGTTTTAGGCATTTTTTTATTCGAAAAAAGAGCATAATCCAGAACACAATCTTCAAAATATACTTGAAATAAAAAATCGTCACATTCATTAAAAGCGATTCCGAGAAGTTTACAGTTTTTAAAGGTTACATTTTTTAAGCTCGTTCCAGCCAAACTGGTCATAGATAAATTGCAGTCAATAAATTCGCAGTCAAGGAAAGTATTAGAATTGAAATTGCTGTTGGAAAAATCACAATTTTTAAACACACAATCTTCAAATTCCCGATTGTTTATTCGTTTATCGATATAAACAACTTTTTCAAATGTTTTCTGAATGTGAATTAGACTTTCCATGTTTTATAAATATTAAACCTAACTGGTTTTCAAAACCTGTTAGGTTTGTTGATTGCTTATTTAGTCATTAAAAATACCTTTCATAATGATTTTCAATCCGAAAAAGATCAAAAGCATAGAAGAAAGACAAGCCACAATTCCGATTCCTAAAACAAGATAATGCCAGTTAGTATGCTGGTTCATAAAAGCATTATAAATCAATGTTGGGCCAAGAAACATAAGAGGCAGAGCACCTGATAAATATTTCACTCCTTTTTTTAGTAATTCTTTGTTTGTTGCCATGTTTTTAGTTTCAGGTTTTCCTTGTGTCAAGTTTCAAGTTGTTTGACTTGTGTTTAACCGCAAAGGTCGCAAAGTTTTTTTACATTAGAAACTTTAATAAAACGCAAGGTTCGCAAAGCTTTGAAAAAACTTGCGAACCTTGCGTAAACTTTAGCTCCCGATAGCTATCGGGATTGCGGTTAAACTAAACGACAAAGCAAAATACTTTTATTTTTTATAATTATCAACAGCATTTCTCACGCTGCCATATTTTTTCAATAGTTCAGAAGCTTCATCATACGAAACCGAAATTTCATCCATAATCATCTTAACGCCTCGATCAACAAGTTTGATATTGCTTAACTGCATATCAACCATTTTGTTTCCTCTCACTTTTCCAAGCTGAATCATAGATGCAGTCGAAATCATATTCAGCACCAATTTTTGTGCAGTTCCAGCTTTCATTCTAGAGCTTCCTGTAACGAATTCTGGTCCGACTACAACTTCAATTGGGAATTGGGCAGTTAAAGCCAACGGACTTCCTGCATTACAAGTAATACATCCTGTTACAATATTGTTTTTATTACAAGATTCTAAACCGCTAATTACATAAGGAGTCGTTCCAGAAGCAGCGATTCCAATAACCACATCGTTTGAATTGATATTATGGTTTTGAAGATCGATCCAAGCATTTGTTGTACTGTCTTCGGCGTTTTCTACAGCACGTCTTATGGCTGTATCACCGCCTGCAATAATGCCATTTACTAAATCAAAAGGAACGCCAAAAGTTGGCGGACATTCTGAAGCATCGACAACACCAAGACGGCCAGAAGTCCCTGCACCAATATAAAACAATCTGCCTCCGAGTTTTAATTTCTCTACAATCTGAGGAATTAAAGCTTCGATTTGTGGCAAAGCTTTTTCTACCGCATAAGGCACAGTTTTGTCTTCTTGGTTTATATTAGATAACAATTCATGAACAGACATTTTCTCTAAATGTTCATATTTTGATGCTTGTTCAGTGGTTTTGGTAAATGTCATTTTATCGTTATTTAGACTCGTCAAAATTAATATATTTTATCTCAATCTTGCAAAGTCTCAGAGATTTAAAATCAATTTTTTTCTTGTGTTTTTTTAGCATAAAGACGCTTTATTCCCATCATTGTTACATATGCTAAAATATTTTTCACAAAGTTTTTTTGAAAGATAAAGTACCAAGTTAGATTTGTTAGAGAGAATAGATAGAATTTTAGCTTTTATTTCTTTAAGGACAGCACGTTTTAGGAGATTTTAGAATCTAGAGTTGACTTATGAATAATTTTTTTGCGTGAGGGATAGGAGCAAATTACCGAATTAATGCGGATAGCCCGACAGCGTCCCGATAAGAGGGCGAATAACCTCAAAGTAAATTTGCCCTCTTATCGGGATGGTGGCACGCCCAGATTATAAAAAGAATGCCAATAGAATTCCGAGAACAATCATAGAAACTTTAGCAACATTGAATTTGTGCCCTTCGCTGCTTTCAAAAATAATCGTTGACGAAATGTGAAATAAGATTCCAATTACGATTGCTGTTATTTCGGTGTAATAATTACTTAAGAAAGGTAGGTATTCTGAAGCTACAGTTCCTAGTGGCGTCATAATAGCAAATGTCAGCATGAAAGCAAAAATGGCTTTTTTGTTTAAATCGGCATTGATAAAAAAGGTCGTTAGAATAACCGCAATTGGAAGGTGATGAATGGCAATTCCTATAGCCAAACCATGATGGTGGCTTACTGGAAAACCTTCTAAAAAGGCATGAATGCAAAGACTGGCAAACAACAGCCACGGAATCTGAGACAGTTTTGCATGTCCATGAACATGTCCGTGTTCGGCTCCTTTTGAGAAAAATTCGAGCACGATCTGGAACAAAATCCCGACCATTATAAAGATTCCGATATTATGATTGTGTGATTCGTAAACTTCTGGAAGAAGGTGCATTACGGTTAGAGACAATAAAAAAGAGCCGCTGAAAGCCAGCAGTAATTTTAAATTGGTTTTGTTTTCGGGTTTTATAAACAAAGCCGCGCTATATCCTAAAAGTACAGAAAATAAAGGTAATAAATAGTTCATTTATATTTGTTTAACCGTTGATTCGTTTAATCGTTTTTTGCCTCCGATTAAACGGTTAAACAATTAAACGATTTACCAATTTATTTAAAAATCATGATTAATCTTTCGCTTTCGGTTTTATGGAATTTTTTGAGTTTGTAGTCTCCAAAAATGTCCAGCAGGAAAATTCCGGCTTCGTCCATTAAATCCTGAAAGTCTTTCAAAGTTAGTGCTTTTACTTTTTCTGTAAAATGATATTTTCTGCCTTTGTCCTCAAAATCAATTTCTTTAAAAATATGTCCGTCTTCAACATATCTTTTGATATGAAAATCTATTTCGTCAACCGTTTTTACTTCTTCAGGCACAAGGTTTTCAATAACATTTGCCACGTTCATGAAATCGATAACAGCAAAACCATATTCAGATAGGCTTTCTTTAATTGCCTTTAAGGTTGTTAGATTATCATCGTCGCTTTCAAAATAGCCAAAACTGGTGAAAAGGTTAAAAATAGCGTCGAACTTTTCTTCAAAAGGTTCGCGCATATCGTGCACTTTAAAATGCAGTGTTTCGTTACTGTTTTTGCTGGCCTCGGCAATACTGTTTTCAGACAAATCGGCTCCTAAGACATCATAGCCAAGTTGATTTAAATAAATAGAATGACGGCCTTTTCCGCACGCTAAATCCAATACTTTTGCTTTCTCAGGCAAATTAAGGTAATGCGTTAAATTGTCCATGAAAATCTGTGCTTCACGATAATTACGATCCTTATAAAGAATGTGATAATATGGCGTATCAAACCATGAAGAATACCAGTTTTGATTGTCGTCTTCTTGGTTTGGGGTTGATGCGTTATGTTTTTCAGACATTTATTCTATTTCAATTAATTCAAAGTCCGGCAAATTTAGTGTATTTTTGCCGAAAAATAACTATTTCGCTCCGATACGTGTTTATACCAGTATAATAAAATGTTATGGCGATTGGCTTTTTTTAATTGAAAAAGAAATGGAAGAAAATTTTAAAATGATTGCCAAATGTTTTTTTGGCTTTGAAGAAATATTAGAAAAAGAATTACGAACACTTGGTGCTCAGGATGTTGAAAAAGGAGTGAGAATGGTAAGCTTTAAAGGAGATAAAGGTTTTATGTACAAAGCCAATTTGTCTTTGCGCACGGCTCTTAAAGTCTTAAAACCAATTTATTCTTTTAGAGCAAATAATGAGCAGGCTTTGTACAAAGGTATTTCGGGTTTAAACTGGTCAAAATATTTAAATGCGAACCAGACTTTTGTGATTGATGCCACGGTGCATTCTACTTATTTCAATCATTCTGAATTTGTTTCTCAGAAATGCAAAGACGCAATTGTAGATCAGTTTAGAGAAAGAACTGGGCAAAGACCAAGTATTGATAAACAATATCCAGATTTGCGTATTAATATTCATATCGATAAAGATCAGGTTTCTGTAGCTTTAGATACTTCGGGAGCTTCGCTTCATCAGCGTGGTTATAGAACAGCTACGAATATTGCGCCAATTAATGAGGTTTTAGCAGCTGGAATTCTTTTATTGTCTGGATGGGATGGGCAAAGCCATTTTCTTGATCCGATGTGCGGTTCGGGAACTTTCTTGGCAGAAGCGGCTATGATTGCCTGCAATATTCCAGCAAACATCAACAGAAAAGAATTCGCTTTTGAAAAATGGAAAGATTGGGATAATGATTTGTTTGATACAATTGTGGATAGTTTAATGAAAAAAACACGCGAGTTTCATTATACGATTAAAGGTTTTGATAAAGCGCCAAGCGCCGTTAGCAAAGCAAAAGATAATATCAGAAATGCCAATTTAGAGGATTATATTAAGGTTTACGAAGAAAATTTCTTTGATACGGAAAAAGAAACAGAAGGAAAACTTCATGTCGTTTTCAATCCGCCTTATGATGAGCGTTTAGATATTCACATGGAAAGATTCTATGCTAATATTGGAGACACTTTGAAGAAAAATTATCCTGGAACAAACGCCTGGTTTATTACAGCAAACCTTGAAGCTTTGAAATTTGTCGGATTAAAACCGTCAAGAAAAATTAAACTTTTCAACGGAAGTCTTGAAGCGCGTTTGGTGAAATACGAAATGTACGAAGGAAGCAAGAGAACGAAATTTCAAGTCTAAGTTTCTAAGTTACTAAGGTTCTAAGATGCTTAGAATTTTAGCTAACTAAAAAAGATTAAAGAAAATTTTAAATAATTAAGGTTTCTGTTGTTTAAGATTCAAAGGAAAAACTTAGAATCTTAACATCTTAGAACCTTAGTAACTCAAAAAAAATGTCAAAACTACAACTACGAGCTTTTTTATATCAATTAGCAGCTTTTGCAATTCTATTTCTTCTATTTAGATATTTGATCGCTTCTTATACAGGATTAACAGGGATTTGGATTCCGATGACAGCATTTGTAATTGGAACTATAATTGGTCCTAAATTTCAAGCTGTGAGAACCAAAGATGGGGAGAAGCTTTTTATGAAATGGCTTTTTATAAAAGGAATCAAAGAAATCGAATAATCTAAAAAATATATGAGGAAAATTGGACTTATTGGTGGAATCAGCTGGGTTTCTACATCTGATTATTATACCTTGATTAATAAAGGAATTAATGAAAAACTCGGCGGATTGAATTTCTCTGAGTGTTTGATTTATTCTTTTAATTATGCCGATATTAAAAAGAATAACGACGCCAACGATTGGGATTCGACTTTTAATATGCTTTTGAAAGCTGCGGAAGTTTTAAAATCGGGCGGGGCAGAAGCGATCCTTTTATGTGCCAATACCATGCATCTCATTGCGGATAGATTACAGCAAGCAATTGATATTCCTCTTCTTCATATTGCAGTAGAAACGGCAATTGAAATTGAGAAAAAACAGCTGAAAAAAGTAGGTCTGTTAGGAACCAAATTTACAATGGAACTAGATTTCTTTAAAGACAAGCTTGCTGAAAAAGGAATTGAAACGATAATTCCTGTAAGTGAAGAAGTAAAAGATTTTATTCATTACACTATTTTTGAAGAATTAGGAAGAGGAATCGCAACGGAAGAAACAAAAAAACGTTATCTAGAAATAGCAAATGAATTGATAAAAAACGGAGCAGAAGGAATCATTTTAGGATGTACCGAAATTCCGCTAGTCATAAAAGAAGGAGATTTAGATGTTCCAATTTTTGACACAACTTTAATACACACACAAGCAGCAATTAATTTTCAATTAACATAGTTTCGAGTTGCTAAGCTACTAAGGTTCTAAGTTGCTTAGTTTCTAAACATCATTAAAAAAGGGAAAATTCAATTTGAATTTTCCCTTTTTTAATCTTAGAACCATAGTATCTTATAATCTTAGCGTCTAAAAAAACTATTTCTTCTTAGGCTCTTCTTTCTTTGCAGTTTCAGAAGCCATTGTCTTTTTCTTGTAAATCGGAATAAAGTAAGAAACGGTATAGTTGAAACCGATTCCAAAACTTCCATCGTAAGTTCTGTTGAATCCTGGAATATAAAGGTTTTCAAAATTATTTGGTTCTTTGTTTGTAGCCAGAAGTTTCAGCTGAACACCAAAACCAACAAATACGTTTCTAAAAACCTGTGCTTTTAATCCCATTGCAACTTCGATCCAAGTTGCCATAAGTCCGCTGTATTTCTGACCCTCGTTTATCGGAGGTAGTTCACCCCAATATGGATTCGAATTGTAAATTTTGTAATTAATCAGTTCTTGGCTAAAAGTACTGAAACCTCCGCGCATTCCTATCGTAATCAGGTTTTCCATATCCAGCCAGTTTTGATAAAAGTTATAATCAAAACCTGCTTTAATATAAGTTCCGTTAGCAGAAGAAGTCAATCGGTCGTCTTCTGTAGTTTTGTCTTCGTAGCCTAATTCTGCAGCTATATAATATTTTTTTGTCAAGCGCCAGTCTCCTACAAATTCAATTCCTTTGTAATCTTTATCGTAAAGTCCGCGAGTTAATTTGTACAAGTCAACACCAACACGAAGTCCATAGCGATCAGTTTTTACAACGCTATCTTTTGGAGCTTCCTGAATTTCTGGTTTTACCGTTTTTACAGTTTTTTCTGTTTGAGGCTTTTTAGCCACCATTGTGTCTTTATTTTTAGAAATTTCAGGCACATCCTGAGCAAAACCTAAAAACATTGAAAACAATAATGAAAGACTAAAAATAAACTTTAATGTGTGTTTCATTTTCTAATTCAATGTTAGGGTTTTCTAAATCAACTTCGGTCATCCAGAAAGTATCTCCGTCTGGATCAGTATGTACAAAAGGGGCAACGTTTGTTAACTGAAAAATAGTTTTAAATCCGCAAGCTCTAGATACATACACATTTTGTGTCGTATAGTTGAATTTTATAACATCAGTATTGATCGTTGTCGGCGTTTCACTTAAAGAGTTATAAATAAACTTGAAGGTTGTTGTGTTGTCATTTATTTTTAAAGGAATCATAACACTACTTCCGCTAGTTACATATCTCAACGGATCATCAACGGCGAGACTTTCATTAAAAACAATTCCCTGTTCCATTCCATCGCCAATAACTTTTAAGTTGCTTACATTTTTAGTTTTTGTCGGATTGGCAATATCATAAAATGTAATCACCAATCTTGGCGTGGTTGGTGTATTGGCGTCGCAAATATCATCTTTCTCGCAGCTAGATAAGCCAAAAGTAAAGAGTAGCAAAAGAGAAATTAGTTTTTTCATCTATTTTTTATCGAAGTTCTAAAAGTACAACATTTTCAACATGATGCGTCTGCGGAAACATGTCAACAGGTCTCACTCGTGTCACTTTGTATTTTTCATCCATTAAAGCTAAGTCACGTGCTTGAGTTGCAGAATTACAGCTTACATAAACTACTCTTTTTGGTGCAATTTTTAAAATTTGCTCCACTACATCTTTATGCATTCCGTCGCGAGGCGGATCTGTAATAATAACATCTGGTTTCCCGTGTTGTGCAATAAAAGCTTCGTTAAAGACTACTTTCATGTCACCAACAAAAAACTCGCAATTTGTAATATTATTGCGTTCTGCATTGGCTTTAGCATCAATAATAGCTTCTGGAACACTTTCTACTCCGATTACTTTTTTTGCTTTTTTAGAAACGAATTGAGCAATTGTCCCTGTTCCTGTATATAAGTCATAAACCGTCTCGTTTCCTGTAAGACCAGCAAAATCACGTGTTATTTTGTATAATTCGTAGGCTTGGTCAGAATTTGTCTGGTAGAAAGATTTTGCATTAATGCTGAATTTTAGACCTTCCATTTCTTCTAAAATGTAATCTCTTCCTTTGTAAAGAATAACATCCTGATCGTAAATAGTGTCATTTTGCTTGCCGTTTACCACATATTGCAAAGAAGTGATTTGTGGAAACTTCTCGTATAAATGGTCAAGAATTAATTCTCTATTTTCTTTGTCATCTTCAAAAAACTGAATTAGAACCATAATTTCTCCTGTAGAGACAGTACGAATCATGACAGTTCTCAATAATCCAGAATGTTCTCTTGGATTAAAAAATGCTAAATTATGCTCGTTTGCAAAAGCTCTGATCTCGTTACGAATGGCATTTGAGGGATCTTCTTGTAGATGGCATTTATTGATGTCAAGAATTTTATCCCACATTTTCGGAATATGGAATCCTAAAGCATTTCTATTTCCTAAGTCTTCCGTGCTTCCAATTTCTTTTTCTGTAAGCCAACGGCTGTTAGAAAAAGAAAATTCCATTTTATTTCTATAGAAAAACTGTTTCTCAGAACCTAAAATATCTTCAAATTCTGGAAGCTCAATTTTTCCTATTCTTTGTAAGTGATTTTTAACTTCATTTTGTTTAAATGCAAGTTGCTGGCTGTATTTCATATTTTGCCATTTACAACCTCCACACACTCCAAAATGTTCGCAGATCGGATCTACTCTATATTCAGATAATTCGTGAAATTTTACAGCTTTACCTTCGTAGTAAGCCTTTCTTTTTTTTAATGTCTGTACGTCTACAACATCTCCAGGTACCACATTCGGAATAAAGATTACTTTTCCGTCAGGTGCTTTGGCTACTGAAACCCCTTTTGCACCAGCATCAAGAACTTGAATTTGATGAAAGACAACTTTGTCTGTATTTTTTCTTCCCATAGCGCAAAAATAAGCCTTTGAAAACTTTTACAAATTTAATTTTTGAAAAAATTTAGAAATTCTTCAAAATATTAGTTTAATTGGCTATAAAAGCTAATTTTGTTTTAGCAATTACCCCAATAAAAATAGCTATTAATCTACGCTTATTCTTGTCTTTTTATGAAGTTGTATCATAAACTCTCACAAATCAGCTTTCTTAAAAAAAGTTATGCTTTTAAATTCCTATTTGTCGCTTTTATAGGTATCCATATTCCTTTAATTGGCATTTTATTTTTCGTCTTGTTTTTCGAGCATGAGGTGTCATCGACTTCCATTCTTATTTTTTCTTTAATTATGACATTATTGGCAACAGCAATAACACTTTTGGTTTTAAACAAGCTGATAAAGCCTATTGCGACTGCTTCAAAGGCGTTGGATGATTATAGAACTTCAAGAAAATTGTCTGATCTACCAACAGAATATACAGATGAAGCTGGACTGCTTTTGTGCAACATACAAGAATCTATTAATGAAGCTGAGAATTTTATCAACGAAAAACAGGATTTAATCTATATGCTTTCGCATGATTTGAAAAATTTTGCTGGAAATCCGCAAGGTTTGGCTCAATTGATTATAAGCGAAAATCCATCAGAATCGGTTAAGAATATGGCTGAATTGATTTGCGAATCGACTGATCTTCAATTTAGATATATCGAAAATTTCATCAAGTTGCTAAAAGAACAGGATGATGTTGCAAAAGTGAGCCAAGAAGCTAAGATCATTTCATTTTCTAATATTCTTCCTTTTATTAATGAACAAGTCGAACAGCGATTACTTGATAAAAATATAAGACTAGATTTAGCAATAGAATGTTCAGAAGCTAAACTGAAAATAGATGAGGGACTTTTGATTCAGGTTTTGGTAAATCTGATTAGCAACGCGATTAAGTTTTCCTATTTTGAAAGTCAAATAAAAGCCAGAATCTTTTCAGAAAACTCAAAATTGATTATAACAGTAAAAGACCACGGAATAGGTTTTGATAAAAATCAGATTGAAGAATTATTTAAAAAATTCACGAAAATGAGCCGACTTGGAACTGCAAGTGAAGGTTCTACGGGGATTGGATTGTATTTGTGCAAAAAAATCATTGAAAGAAATAAAGGGCAATTGACAGCATCCAGTAAAGGAAAAAATAAAGGTGCCGAATTTAGAATTGAATTTGATGTCTAAATATGAAAGGGTTATTAAGATTTTGAAATGCTTAATAACCCTTTTTATTCCTTTTTATTTACTACCAAAGCTGATGAACTGAAGGTTTGATCAAATCGCTGTAAATTTTGTTCATTGCAGCAATCTTTTCAGAAGTTAATTTTGGAGTGTTATAAACCGATAAATTAGATAAAACATGTTCTGTTTTTGATGCACCTGGAATAATGCAGCTGACTTCGTTAAAACTCAAAATCCATTGAAGGGCGATTGCGGCTAAATTTTTAGATTCAGGAAATAAAGCTTTTAATTCATCAACAGCCTTTAATCCTAATTCATAATCAATTCCTGAGAAAGTTTCGCCTTTATCAAACGCTTCTCCGTTACGATTAAAATTGCGATGATCCTGAGGTTCAAAAGTAGTTTTTGAATCAAATTTACCTGTTAAAAGTCCACTTGCCAACGGTACTCTTGCAATTATTCCAACGTCTTTCTTTTTAGCTTCTGAGAAAAATAATTCAGAAGGTCGTTGGCGAAACAGATTAAAAATAATCTGAACTGTGGTTACATTAGAATATTCAATTGCTTTTAAAGCTTCTTCAACTTTTTCAACGCTAACACCAAGATTAAGAATTTTTCCCTGATCTTTTAATCGGTCAAAAAGTTCAAATATTTCTGGACGATAATACACTTCTGTAGGAGGGCAGTGCAACTGAATTAAATCAAGAGTTTCTAAGCCAGTTCTTTTTAAACTGTCTTCAACAAATTTTTGAAGCACTTTTGGAGTATATCCTTCATTAACATGCGGATTTATCTGGCGTCCGCATTTTGTGGCAACAAAAATTCTTTCAGAACGTGAGCGAACGACTCTTCCAACAGCAGTTTCGCTTAATCCGTTTTCGTATACATCGGCAGTGTCAATAAAGTTTACACCATTATCAATAGCCGTGTTCAAAAGTTCATCGGCAGTTTTATCATCAAAACCCGATCCCCATTTTCCGCCAACTTGCCAAGTGCCAAGTGAGATTTCAGAGATATTGAAGTTTGTTTTTCCTAGTTTTCTGTAGTTCATTTTTTTTGAGATTCTAAGGTTCTGAGTTGCTAAGATTCTAAGTTTTTTTCTAGAGTTGCTGAGATTCTGAGACAAAAAGTTTTTATTTATTCAAAACTTAGCATCTTAGAGCCTTAGCAACTTAGTATCTTTTTAGTCAAATAAATCAGAAGATAAATAACGATCGCCACGATCGCAGATTACGGCTACGACAACTCCAGATTCTAGCTGTTCGGCTATTTTTAAGGCAACGGCAACAGAACCTCCGCTGCTCATTCCTGCAAAAACACCTTCTTCCAGAGCTAATCTTTTAGTCATGGCACGTGCTTCTTCTTCGCTTACATCGACAACGGTATCCACTTTAGAAGCATCAAAAATTTTTGGAAGATATTCTTGTGGCCATTTACGGATTCCAGGAATCTGAGAACCGTCGCTAGGCTGTGCGCCAACAATTTGAATATTTGCATTCTTTTCTTTCAAATAAGTCGAAGTTCCGATAATAGTTCCAGTTGTTCCCATAGCAGAAACAAAATGTGTTACCGTTCCGTCAGTATCATTCCATATTTCGGGACCAGTTGTCTTGTAATGCGCTTTCCAGTTGTCATCATTAGCAAACTGATTCAGCATCAAATACCCGCCTTGCGCCACTTTTTTATCTGCATAATCTCTAGATCCTATAATTCCTTCGCTGGCAGGCGTAAGAATCACAGTGGCGCCATACGCACGCATGGTCTGAGTTCTTTCTTTGGTTGAATCTTCTGGTAAAACCAACTCGATTTCGATGCCAAACAACTGTGCAATCATCGCTAATGCAATTCCGGTATTTCCGCTGGTTGCCTCAATTAATTTATCTCCTTTTTTGATGTCGCCTCTTTCTAATGCTGCGGCAATCATATTATAAGCCGCTCTGTCTTTTACGCTTCCTCCAGGATTGTTTCCTTCCAGTTTCAGTAAAAGTTTTACATTTTTATTTTTAACCAGATTGACCGTTTCCATCAATGGAGTATTGCCAATTAAGTTTAATAATCTATGTGAATTCATGTTATTTCTTTTCTTTTATTTTGACTTCAGTAGTAGTGGTATTTAAAACAATAGAGTCTTCTGGAATAGATTTGGTAATCCAAGCATTTCCTCCAACGATACTGTTTTTTCCAATTACAGTTTCTCCGCCTAGAATTGTCGCGTTGGCATAAATGCAGACATTGGCTTCTACCGTCGGATGTCTTTTAGCATTCTTCATTTCTTTGCTTACACTCAATGCGCCAAGCGTAACTCCCTGATAGATTTTTACATGTTTTTTAATAACGGTTGTTTCACCAATTACAATACCTGTAGCGTGATCAATAAAAAATGGCGATGCAATATCGGCTCCGGCATGGATATCTGTACCTGTAATTCTGTGTGCATATTCGCTCATTAATCGAGAAAACAGCAGTAAATCGAGATGATATAATTCGTGGCTTAGTCTGTAAATCGCGATGGCATAAAATCCAGGATACCCCAGATATACTTCGTCTATGCTGTTTGAAGCGGGATCATTTTCAAGAATATATTCGGCATCTTGATTTAGCTTTTCTAAAACGCCAGGGAGCTTTTCTAAAAAACGGTCCCAAATAGATTCGCATAAATTTTGAGGTTTTTTGCAGGCTAAAACCGCAATTTCTTTAAAACGGAACTCCAGTTCATCAATGCTCTCGTCCAACGCTGCATTCGAATCAAATAGCGTATAAAAAAGCTTTTCTGTAAAGTCTTCCGTTTTGGTTTTAATGCCGTAATTTATATGTGAATGGCTCTTTAAAGCTCTTATATTTTGTATGATATTGTCTTTTGTCACAATGGTAAAAATGAATGAATAATTTTGGAACGTTAAAAGTAAGGCGTTTTTTGGAAATAAAATCACGATTTAACGAAAGAAATTTTGTTTGCAAAGTTTGATTTGTGATAAAAAACGAATTATAAGCGGTTCTTTTTATGCAATTCTTAAGAAGTTTATTGCGTAAATTAGCTTTTAAAATATATTAAAATGAAAAACAATCAAACATTTAAAAGTGATATTTCTGGGATTTCTTTTCCTGAAAGTGAGAAAATTTACGGAAGGGCAATTCATGATCCTATTTTGGGATTAATTAAAAAAGAATATCCTGATTTTGATGCTGAAGACTGTATTTCTATAAATGAGTTAAATGTTTATCGCCAAAAATATATTTCAAATTATCTTTCTTCTGAAATCGGAGCTCTTTCTGCAATGGAGAAAAATGTTATTTCTTCATTAAAAGAAGATAAATCGATTGTAAGTATTGTGGAAGAAGAGGAGGAAACTAGAAATTTAGGGCAAAAAGTAGCCGATAAAGTGGCTGATTTTGGAGGAAGCTGGACTTTTATTATTTCGTTTGTAGTTTTTATTTCGGTTTGGATTGGCTCAAATGTTTTTATTTTCTTAAACAAAGGATTTGATCCGTATCCATTTATTCTCTTGAACTTAATACTGTCTTGTGTGGCAGCTTTACAGGCACCTGTGATTATGATGAGCCAAAACCGTCAGGAAGAAAAAGACCGTAATCGTGCTAAAAAAGATTTTATGATTAATCTTAAATCAGAGTTGGAAATTAGATTAATTCATGATAAAATTGATCATTTGATTATGCATCAGCAGCAAGAATTAATCGAAATTCAAAAAGTCCAAATCGAAATGATGAACGATATTTTGGATCAGATTAAGAAATAAAAGTTTTTAAAATTCCAATTTTTTAATCCCGATAGCTATCGGGACAAATTCCAAAAAAGAGCGAAGCGATTTTAGAAAATCTAAAAATAAAAGTGTTTAAGATAGTAACCGCCCAGCATAAAAAATAGATTTATGATTGCCATTCTCCAGATTAGTTTTTTATAATTTCTAGATTTATCTAAGAAATGAAATGCCGAAAAAATAAAGAGTAAAAGGCAGGTATAAATGGCTGGATACATTTTAAAAGCTGCTAAAAAATCGCCTTGAAAAAGTAAGAATAGAGATCTCTGAAATCCACACCCCAAACAGTCATAGCCAAACACAGTTTTGAACATGCAAGGAATCATATATTTTTCTAAACTCATGGCAGATCTTTTTTGCAATTTTACTAAAAAAATATGACAAACGTTTGAAGGAGTATAGAAGTACTATTTGAAAGTTTTATATTTTTGAAATCTTAAAATAAAGAAAGGATGAAAACTTTTAAAATTATAATAATGATTCTTGCGATTTCGGTTGCGTTATACGAACAGGTTTCGGAAGAAAAAAACATCTATATCATGATTGCTGCAATTGTAGTTTTCATGTTCGGAATGATGCAATTGAGTGCAAAAACGCCAAGTAAAAATAACGATAAAGAGGAGTAGGATGCTGGTAAAAGGAGATAAGGTTTCAGTACTCGATGAAGCCATAAACGGAACGGTAGTTTCGGTTAAAGACAATGAAGTTTTGATTGAAACAGAAGATGGTTTTATGATGACATTTTTAGTCAACGAACTAATTAAAATTCAAGAAACCAGTGATTTAATGAATTCTATTAAAAGAATTAATTTAGATGAAGTTTCAAAAGAAAAAACAGAGCCAAAACCAAGAAGTTTTGTAAAAGAAAAGAAAGATAAACGTGATGTTGGTGTTCCAGAATTTGATTTGCATATCGAAAAATTGGTTCCGAATAAACGCGGAATGTCAAACTATGATATTTTGACATTGCAGACTGAAACGGCAAAAAGACATATCGAATTTGCGATAAGAAACCGCATTCCAAAAATCGTTTTTATTCATGGTGTTGGTGAAGGAATTTTGAAAGCGGAACTCGATTTTTTATTAGGCCGTTATGACGGAATTGATTTTCAAGATGCCAATTATCAAAAATATGGTCTTGGAGCTACAGAAGTTTATATTAGACAAAGCAATAAGTAAAACAATTTTATGCAGTAAAAAGGGCTGCCTTAAAGAATAAAAAAACGTCTATTTTTTTGATTCGATTTAGTTGTAAAATCATCTCAAAAAACAGACGTTTTTTTGTAAGAATTATTTTTGCTGATTTCTTTTTAGAAATCTATTTATTTAGTTCGTCGCTGTTCTATTAATTTTTCCAAGAACGAAATTGCTTCCCAGTTTAAAGTTGCTATTTCCTTTTTGTAAAACTACGTTTTTAAGGACGATTGTGTGCTCATAAACTTGTCCAGTCAAAGTAGTAGTGACTTCGATAATTCCGCTTACATTAGCAACTCCAAGCTGCCCTGTCCAGGTTTCTTCGATTGCTGGAGCAGACGGCTGTATTTTGGCACACACAAAAGCTGGCGTTATAGATCCAGTTCCTTCTTTAGCCGTTTTATAAAACACTTTATTTTGTGTAGCAGTTATTAAACTTGTACGAGGCTGGTTGCTTGGAGTAACAACATTGACAAGTAAAGCAGGATCTATATCATCAATCGATAAATAGAATGTGTTGTTGTAATTATAAACTCTAGCCACTTCGTCACATTCATAAGCAGATCCATTCGGGTTAGTTTTGAAAGTCAGGTTGGCTGGTGTTATGGTAGTATTGTATGTTCCAAATACAAATTCTGCTTGTGTTTGGTTTCCTGCTGGTTTGGCAAATGTGATATTTCTAAAAATGATACTGTGCTCATAACCTTTAATTCTAGTGCTTCCATCAGTTGCGCTTGAATCTACCAGTTGAGTGGTTGCAATTTCTATTAGACCATCAATTCCAAGCCATTCTTCGGTTACTTTTGGAGTGCTTGGAGGAATCGTACCGCAAATATTTTCTTTCGCAACAGTTCCGTCATAAGCTCTATAAACTACTCTGTATGAACCATTACCTTTAGAATCTATTGTGTATGTTTTGGTGCCATTGTCATTGATAATTGCTCCTTCTGGCATTTGAAGTAAAAGCGCTTCTTGTGGCTTTAATTTATAAATTAAAGTATTTGTTGTAGGATCACAAGCTTGAGACTCTGCAATATCTTCAAAATCTATTTTATCTACAGTCAAATCTCCATCATCGCATCCGTTTAAGAAAAGAGCAAATAATAAGAGGGCAGCATATTTTTTCATTGTAAAATTTATTTGGGTCAAAAATAGTGAAAAAAATGCCAAATGATATTTAAGATTTGACAATTGATATTTCTTAACTTTGCAGCAATGAAAAAAGTATATCTAGATAATGCCTCAACAACCGCCATGCGTCCCGAAGTAATTCAGGAAATGACAAAAATAATGCTTGAGGATTACGGAAATCCGTCTTCTACACATAGTTTCGGGCGAAACGGTAAAACAATATTAGAACTTTCAAGAAAGAGTATTGCGAAACATCTTAATTGCACTGCTCAAGAAATCATTTTTACTTCTGGCGGAACTGAAGCCGACAATTGGATTCTACGCTCTTCTGTCGAGGATTTAAAAGTAGAAAGAATCATTACTTCAAAGATTGAACATCATGCCGTTTTGCATACCGTTTGGGCGCTTCAAGATGAATACAAAATTCAGGTCGACTACGTTAATGTAAATACAGACGGAAGTCTTGACTTAACACATTTATCTAATTTATTGGCTGACGAAAAAAAGACATTAGTCAGTTTGATGCATGTTAATAATGAAACCGGAACTATTCTAGATTTAGATCGCGTAAGTTTAATTTGCAAGCAATACAATGCTTTGTTTCATTCAGATACAGTGCAGTCGGTTGGAAAGACAGAAATCGACCTGCAAAAGACTCCTGTTGATTTTATTTTGGCTAGTGCGCATAAGTTTCACGGACCAAAAGGAATTGGTTTTGCTTTTATTCGAAAAAATTCTGGTTTACAACCGTTGCTTTTTGGAGGAGAACAAGAAAAAGGACTTCGTGCAGGAACTGAAGCTGTACATCAGATTGCCGGAATGGCAAAAGCTTTGTCTATTTCTTATGAAAAATTAGAAGAAGAAAGAGCTTATATTTCAAGTATAAAAAATTACCTGATTGAGCAGTTAGAAATTCATTTTCCAGATTTTAGAATCAACGGGAAAAAAGATGACTTCTATAACATCATCAATATTATTCTGCCTTTTTCATCAGATAAAACCTCGATGTTACTCTTTAGTTTGGATATGAAAGGAATTGCGGTTTCAAGAGGAAGCGCTTGCCAGTCTGGAAGTATAAAACCTTCGCATGTTTTAAACGAAATGCTTTCTGAGACGGATTTAAAATTACCAAATCTCAGAATTTCATTTAGTCATTATAATACCAAAGAAGATATCGACTGGCTTATTGAGAGTTTGAAAACCGTCTAAGATGCTGAGATGCTAAGGCTCTGAGATTTTAAGTTTTTTTAATTAGGATTGCGATAAGAATAAAACTAAAAAGTTAGCAAAGTTTGTTTTGATAAAACTTTGCTAACTTTTTTTAAGCTCTCTTTAGATTCTAGTAAAACTTGCGGTAAAAACTATACGCAAAAATTTTCAAAAACTTGAGACTTGAAACTTGAAACAAAAAAACTATTTACGAATAACTTTTACCTGAGAATCTTTAGTTAATTTGATAATGGTCGAAGATTTTCCGTTGACTTTGTCTTGGTTTAATTTTACAACATAATCTACACCATTGATAATTTCAGGGCTTATGTCTTTGAAACTTTGTGGTGTTGGCTGTCCAGAAATATTAGCTGAAGTAGAAACCAACGGCTTTTTCATTCTTTCCATCAATTTATAGCAGAAAGGTTCTTTTACCAATCTCACTCCAAGAGATTTGTCGGCGGCAATGATGTTTGGAGCAACGTTTCTAGCGTCGTCAAGAATTAGAGTTGTTGGTTTTTCAGATAAATCCATAATTTGCCATGCAACTTCAGGAATATCTTTAAAAACGTTGTACATCATTTTTTCGCTGTTCATTAAAACAATCATGCTTTGGGTTTCTGCTCGCTGTTTTAATTTATAGATTTTAGCAACAGCCTCTGCGTTTGTGGCATCACAGCCAATTCCCCAAACTGTATCTGTTGGGTAAAGGATTATACCTCCGTTTTTTATTACTTCGTATGCGTTGATGATTTCTTGGTTTATAATATCCATAAACTAATTAATTTATTCTTTCAGAAAGAAATGTAAAGGTAAATAATAAACTTTAAAAAAAGTTGTTTGAAAATAATCAAACGTATTTAGAAATTATGACAAGATTGTTATTTTAAAATGAATAAAAAAATAGTATATGAGTTTTTTAAGCATTTATTTTGCAGCAAAATTTAACCAATTGTTCTCATTAAGGAAAATCTGAAATGTTGTCTGTAAAATGTAATTTGGCTACTTATTTTTTTTAATTTTAAATTTGAAAATTAATCTCAAACAATGAAAATAATCCTCGATTCCCAAGCGTTTAATTATCAAAAATATGGAGGCGTTTCAAGATATTATACAGAGATTTTTTCTATTCTTTCCAATGAAGCTGGTCTAGAGATTATCACTCCTTGGTTATATACTAGAAATTTATATTATCGAGATAGTAAACTTTTTAATAAAAGCCAA
Organism: Flavobacterium sp. F52; assembly: GCF_000278705.1. Taxonomy (NCBI): domain Bacteria; kingdom Pseudomonadati; phylum Bacteroidota; class Flavobacteriia; order Flavobacteriales; family Flavobacteriaceae; genus Flavobacterium; species Flavobacterium sp. F52. Next base: position 191,334 of record NZ_AKZQ01000006.1, read on the forward strand.
AAGCGAAATAGCTATTTTTTAGGGCTTTTATCTAAACTAGGAATAAGTATTAGAAAAAAAAGTAAAAAAAATAATTACTCTAGAACAATTAATACATTATTAGAAGATTCTTTTGATGTTTTTATTCCCACATACTATGATCCTTACTTTTTAAATTTTATAAATGAAAAACCATTTATCCTAACAGTTTATGATATGATTCATGAGCTTTTTCCGCAGTACTTTTCTAATGCTGCTGAATTAAGAGAAAGTAAATTATTATTAATTGAAAAGTCAGCGAAAATAATTGCCGTTTCTCAAAATACTAAAAAGGATATTTTAACATTGTACCCACATATTGATGAGTCAAAAATAGAGGTTATTTATCATGGAACATCAATTAGTGTGAATGAAAATGTTAATGTGAATTTGCCAGAAAATTATATCTTATATGTTGGATCTAGGGCAGATTATAAAAATTTTAAGTTTTTAGCTGAAGCTATTAAAGAACTTTTAAAAAATGATTCAAATTTGTTTCTAGTTTGCGCCGGAGGGGGAAAACTAGATAATGAGGAGAAAGAATTTATAAAAAGGTTAAATTTAGAGAAGCAAATATTACAATTTGATTTTAGAGAAAATGAATTAGGACTTTTTTATAAAAAGGCCATATGTTTTGTGTTTCCTTCGCTATATGAGGGATTTGGAATTCCAGTTTTAGAATCTATGGCTTGTGAATGTCCGGTTGTTTTAGGAAATCATAGCTCATTTCCTGAAGTAGCAGCAAATGCAGGAGTATATTTTGATGTGAATAGTAAAGATGATTTAAAAGAAAAGATTCTGAAATTGATACAAAGTGAAGAATTAAGAAAAGAATTTTCGGTAAAAGGAATTGAACAAATAAAAAAGTTTACATGGGAAAATGCTGCTCAGCAATGTTTAGGTCTTTATAGGAAAGCGTGTTCAAATTAATTAATAAAAATGAATAATTATAAAACAAAATCGCCAGTATTATTTTTAATTTTTAATCGTCCGGATGTAACGGAGCTGGTTTTTGAACAGATTAAAAAACAACAACCTCAAAAGTTGTATATAGCGGCTGATGGTCCTAGAAATGATAGATTCAATGAAAAAGAACTTTGTAATGAAACTAGAAGTATTATAAATAAAATTGATTGGGATTGTGAAGTAAAAACTTTATTTCGGGATGAAAATTTAGGATGTAAGTATGCTGTTTCTTCTGCAATAAATTGGTTTTTTGATAATGAAGAGGAAGGAATTATATTAGAAGATGATTGTCTTCCATCTGATGATTTTTTTGTTTTTTGTGACACAATGCTTGAAAAATATCGATTTGATACCAGAATACGGCACATTGGAGGCAGCAATTTACAAATGGGTCAAAAACATGGAAAGGATAGCTATTATTTTTCGAATTTGACTCACGTATGGGGATGGGCTTCGTGGAGAAGAGCTTGGAATGATTATGATGTTGAACTTTCTAAGTATAAAGACATTGATGCTGAAAATAGTTTTAAATTAATTTTCAGCGATCCAATTGTTGTAGATAGCTGGAAGTCTATTTTTGATAAAATGCTTAGAAGCGAAATTGATACTTGGGATTATCAATGGACAATAACCAATTTTTTTAATAATAGTTTATCAATTATTCCCAATGTAAATTTAATTAGTAACATAGGTTTTGGAGTAAATGCAACGCATACTATAAATGCTGATGATTGTTTCTCAAATTTAAAGACTGAAAAACTTGACGATATCACACATCCTATTATAGTTCTTCCTAGTAAAACAGCCGATTTTTTTACTATGGCGAGAGAGTTCAATGTAGAAAGGAAAAGAAGAAAAAACAAATGGAGAAGATTGAAATTTTGGAAGAAAAAGAAATAATTAAATGACCATGATTGTGATATCTGTAATAACTGTAAATTTTAATGATAAAAATGGACTGCAGAAAACACTTGAAAGTGTTACTAATCAGACATACAAAGATTTCGAATTTATTGTAATTGATGGCGGAAGTACAGATGGAAGTAAAGAATTGATAGAAAAATATCAAAATAAAATTTCATATTGGATTAGTGAGAAGGATAATGGGGTTTTTCATGCAATGAATAAAGGAATTAAGGCTGCTACAGGAGAATTTGTAATATTTATGAATAGTGGAGATTGCTTTAATGATGATTTTGTACTGCAAGATAATGTTTCAAGTTTGACGTCTGAATATGACATTTATTATGGCGACAATTACAAACAAGGTAATGGATCAAAAAGGCTAAAAACATATAGTGAAAAACTTCATTTTTCTTTTTTTTATACAAGTTCTATTAATCATCAATCTACATTTATAAGAAAAAGTCTTTTTGATAAATACTTTTATTATAATGAAGATTATAAGATTGCTTCAGATTGGGAATTTTTTGTTTATACTATATGTCATCAAAATGTATCCTATAAGTATTTAAAAAAGACTATTGCCGTTTATGATTTTACAGGAATCTCTTCAGATCCAAAATTCAGAGAATTATATAATGAAGAAAAAAAAGAAACTTTTCAAAAATATTTTCCTGCATTTGAAGATGATTATAAAGAAGTTGAAGTTTTGAATTCGAAAAGGTTTTTGCAATTTCAACATATAAAAAAATATAACATTAGTTGGAAATTATTAAAAGGTTTTATTAACGTATTATTACTATTTTTGCCTAAAATTGAAAAGAGATAATTTTTCCTTAACTCCTCCTTGATTGAAAAATGTATATGAAGAAAATCCATGTTGGTTTTTTATTTTCTCATGATTATGAAAAATTAAAGTTGTCTATCCCTCCTGTTTATGGAGCTTCTGATAGAATTTTTATCGCTATGGATGAAAATTTCGTCACATGGTCAGGAAATAAATTTGCGGTAGATCCTGCTTTTTTTGAATGGCTAAAAGAAATTGATGTAGATAATAAAATCGAGATTTATAAAGATAATTTCTATATCCCATCTCTCACGGAAATTGATATGGATACAAGAGAGCGTCACTTGCTGTCTCTAAAGATGGGAATTGGAAATTGGCTCATTCAGATTGATAGTGATGAATACTTTTTAAATTTCGAAAAGTTTGTTATGGACTTGAGAAAATTTGACCATTATCTCGATAATCCTGAAAAGAAGAAAATCCAGATTGCCGCTTTTTGGATAATACTTTATAAATATACTGATAATGGGATATTATATGTCGATCTGCCGATGAAAGCAGTGTTTGCTACCAATTATCCTAATTATACTTGCGCACGACGAACTAAAGCACAGGTAATTTACACTGATAATATTGTGTTGCATGAATCTTTATCCAGAACAGAAGAAGAATTACGTTTTAAATTAGAAAATTGGGGACATAAACGTGAAGTAAATCCTGAGTTTTTGAACAAATGGATTAAGGTAAATGAAAACAATTACTTTCAGTTTGAAAATTTTTACTATATAGAACCAGAAAGATGGAAACGATTAAACTATTTTCCTAGTAAAAACTTAAAAGATATTAAAAAATTTGTAATAGAATCTAAAGTTTTAAAACTTTCCAAGACCTATCTTTTTATGAAAAACTTTGGACAATGGTTTAAATTTTTATTTAAATGGAATTAATATAAAACTTTAGTATATACATCAAAATAATCAGCAGCTGTTCTTTTCCAATCAAAGTCGGCTGCTCGTTTTTTTATGATTGCTTCTCTTTCAGTTTTATTGGTTTCATAATCATGTAGACCTTCGATTAAAACGTTTTTCATATATTCAGGATCAAAATTATCCCAATAGATTGATGCTTCCCCACCAATTTCTGGAAGAGATGTTTTATTCGATAAAAAAGTAGGTTTCCCAAAACTCATTGCTTCAATTGGTGGAAGTCCAAAACCTTCCCTAATTGAAGGGAAAAGAAATGCAGTGCAATTTTTCATAAAAAACTGTTTGCCTTCTTCACTTACTTTTCCAGTCAAAAAAACCTGATTAGTTAATCCGTTATCAGCAATTAACCGCTTTATTTTATCGCCGTATTTTTTATCATTGTTCCCAGAAATAATTAAGTTGAAGTCTTTTATATGCTTCATCATATTAACAATCGACTGATAATTTTTTCTTTCAAGAAAATCTCCAATAGCATAAAAAAAAGGCTTTTCAACAGGAATGTTTGTAATATATTTAGATGTGTCTAATATTGTAGAAATCGGGTTTCCATTATAAATTACATATTCAGGAATATCTGGGACATCAAAATTTTTATGTGTCTCAGACTTTGCAAACTCTGAGATATATGTTATGGCAGTTGATTTTTCGAGTTTAGCTCTAAATAACCTATTTAATCTATGATTAGGATCTGGAGAAACTTCATCGATAAAATGAACATCATGAATCGTTAATAGGTATTTGTTACAATGATAAGGCTCGACTTTAGTATTCTGATTTACGGAGTGCCATAAATCGTATTTCTTTCGAACTCTAAATAGTGGATGCCTAGATAGACTATTGTATTTGTGATATTCAAATTTGTCTTTAAATTCTTCTTTCAATACATCAGGATTAGGAGTGTTTAGTGTTAATTCAAAATTTTTAAAATCTAAAGTAGATAAACCTTTTACTAGTTCATAATTGAAAGTTCCTAAGCCAGCAGCCCTGTTAATTATGTTATGTGTTTCCAGAAAAATCTTAAATGACATTTTTTTCTTTTTTTTACGAAAATACAATAATAATTTGAAGTGTTAAATCGTATATGTATTTTTGTTGTTTATAAAAAAAAGCTGATGAATTTTAAAGTAAATCCAATTTTCGAGAACAATACTGATTCGATACTGAATACCATCAAAATGTTTAGTTCCACAGGCGAGCTTTTTGGAAATGGAGATCGCAACAAAATAAAATTGTTTGATTTTAATGGCAAGACAATTAATATAAAATCGTTTAAAGTTCCGCACTTTATCAATAAAATCGCTTATAAATATTTTAGAAAATCAAAAGCAAAACGATCATTTGAGTTTGCAAACAAATTGTTAGAATTAGGCGTTGGAACTCCTGAGCCTATCGCATTTGCTGAGTTTTCGTCGGTATTCGGTTTGGAAAAAAGTTTTTATGTAAGCGAGCATCTAAATGCAGATCTTACTTATAGAGAACTAGTCGAAATTCCTGATTTTCCAGATCGTGAGAACATTTTAAGACAGTTTACTAAATTTAGTTTTGATCTTCACGAAAAAGGCATCGAATTTTTAGACCATTCCCCAGGTAATACTTTGATAAAAAAGAATGCCAGCGGAAATTACGATTTCTTTCTGGTAGATTTAAACAGAATGGAGTTTCATAATTCTATGTCTTTTGAAATGCGCATGAAAAACCTTTGTCGTTTGACGCCTTTAGAAGAGATGGTTGCAACAATGAGTAATGAATATGCTAAATATTATAAAGCAGAATCTGAAGAGAAGATTTTTGAAACTTTATGGAAATATACTTCAGATTTTCAAGAGAAGTTTTATAGAAAAAAACGCTTGAAAAAGAAACTTAAATTTTGGAAGAAGTAATTCTTCTTAATTCTTTATAGCGAATATAAACGCTGTAAGCATTCAGATAACAAATAATAACGCCTTTTCTGCCGTCCAAAAAACCAAAACGTATTATAAACTGATACAAGAATGTATATAGAGGATGGAGGAGCTGTAGTAAGAAGTTAGGTTTTATTCCTTTTGCCAATTTTTCATTAGCCTTAAGAATTCCGTAATGATACATTTTTGATTTATAGTCTCCATAGGACGAATACGAAAAATGTATGATTTTATGTTTTAGGGAGGCAATTGGTCCGTTTACAACTAATTTCTCATGGACGGTTCTCTCTTCGTTATATCTGCATTTTGATTTGTCAAAAAGCCTAAAAATCTTATCGGTTTGCCAACCGCTGAATTTCAATCGACTGTTTTTAAACATAAAAATACGGTAGATAAAATAAGCGCTTGTTACATTTTCAGAATTAATTGCTGTAACAATTTCAGATTTTAATTCTGGTGTTAATCTTTCGTCGGCATCAATAAATAAAATCCATGAATTTTTTGCCTGACTCAAGGCAAAATTCCGTTGAGATGTATAATCGACAAAACGGTGCTGAATCAATTTTACATTTTTGAAAGACTCAACTATGCTTACTGTTTTATCGGTACTGTAGGAATCAACAACAATTATTTCGTCAGCAAAATCAATATCATCCAGAAGTGATTTTATATGCTGTTCTTCGTTAAGCGTAATAATCAGGACTGATAATTTTTGCTTTTCACTATTCATTATAAATTCCTTTTACTTTTTTCAATTTTTATATTCTTGAAAATAAGTTTCGAGCTTTTGGAGCATCAATTCCAATGGATATTCAGCGTAATATTCAAAAGTATGTTCTTTTATATATTGCTCTGTATGCTTCTCGTAGATTTCAGGTTTTAAATCTTTTAAATGAACTGAAACATTTTTTGCTTCATTTTCAAATAATTGCCATGTTTCTTTTCTAACAGAAGGAGTGAAGATTGAGAAAGTTGGAATCTCAAGAGCTTTAGCCATATTGACAGCACCGCCTTCGTTTCCAATTAGCATTTCGCATTGAGAAAGTATGGCTAAAAACTGACGTAAATCTGTAGCATATAAATCAAAAATAATATGCTTTTTGGTTTCTTCCGAACAATAATTATAGACCTCTAAAGCTTGTTCTTTTTGGTTTGGAATATAATTAAATAGGATAGTGGCATTTGTTTTGGCTACAGTAAAATCAATAATTTTTGCCATTCCGTCAAGCGGATATGTTTTGTAATGCTCGCTTCCTAAAATTCCAAACATAATCAATGGTTTTTCTGGATCTACATTATAACTTTTTAAAATGTTTTTTGCTTCAGCAATTTCAGATTCTTTTAAAAAGATCTTTGGTTTTACGTTTGTAATCTTTTCTGAGAAAAAAGGTTTAAGAAGCAATAATCTGTTTTCAATTGCCAAACCAAATTCAGATTTTATGGCATCAAAACGCTCGTAACTGTAATTATAAAATATGTTGGAATACCACTTATGGTATGAAACTTTATATTTTGCACCAGAGAAAAAAGTAATTAGACTAGTTCCCAATTTACTGTATACGTCTATTACAGCATCGTATTTTTTTCTTCGAATCTCAAAAATAAATTTAATGAATTCAAAAGTTGATTTTCTGATTTTATTAGTCACCGGTATTATGTTATCAATATTCGGATTTTCTATAAGAACATCAATCGAATTAGGGTAACACATGTAGTCAATTGTAGAGTCTGGAAACTTGGCTTTAAGATTGTTGCAAATAATCGTGCTTGTTAAAACGTCTCCAATTCTTTTTTGCTGAATGACTAATATTCTCATTTGGGTTTTTGTTCAATTAAAAGGCTAAAATACAAACTATTTTACGAAGTGTACAAGAGATGATATGAATAAGATTAAACTAAATTAAAAAGTTATATTTTTGTGCTCAACAAATTAAAATGAACAATGGGAATTAGCGGTTTGGTTATTACTTTCAATGAGGAAAAAAACATTGGAAAATGTATAGATGCCTTATTTAAAGTTTGTGACGAAGTTATTATTGTGGATTCTTTCAGTAAAGATCGAACAGTAGAAATAGCTAAAGAAAAAGGAGCACAGGTTATTCAACAAGTGTTTTTAGGAGATGGTCCGCAGCGTACACACGGATTGCCTTTTTGTAAAAATGATTGGATCTTAAATCTTGATGCAGATGAATTTTTAGATAAAGATGCTGAGGAATTTATTCTGAACAAAAAGTATTTGGAAGGAAATTACGACGCTTTCAGTTTCAGGGTAAAGAACTTTTTAGCAGATAAGTTAATTGATTTTTCAGGATGGTATCCAGATCATAAAGTTCGTTTTTTTAATAAACTAACAGCTCATCCTTCAGAATCTAAAGTACACCAGAAAATTGTAACTCAAAACGAGAAAAAAGTTGCTGTACATATTCTGCATTATGGATGGGATTCTTTTGACCAAATTATTGCAAAAAAGAACCAGTATTCTGGATGGCATGCACAGCAGTTATTTGATCAAGGGAAAAGAATTAATGCTTTCAAACCTGTTCTTAACGGAACAGTAGCTTTTGTTCGCTGCTATTTCTTTAAAAAAGGAATCTTCAATGGTCTTGACGGACTCTCAATAGCAATGATTCAGGCTTTTTTCTCGTATATGAAATATGCCAAGCTTATAAAACTTCAAAAAAGCAGAAAATAAAAAAATCCAAATTCCAATAATAATTAAATGGAATTTGGATTTTTAATTTTAGGATTTCTTAAAATCTATACAGCAACATCGTACTCACGAAGTGCATTGTTTAAAGAAGTTTTTAAATCTGTAGATGGTTTACGAGTTCCAATGATTAAGGCACAAGGAACTTGGTATTCCCCAGCAGCAAATTTCTTAGTATAGCTTCCTGGGATAACCACAGAACGAGCAGGTACATAACCTTTCATTTCGACTGGCTCATCACCTGTAACATCGATAATTTTAGTAGATGCTGTCAAACATACGTTAGCTCCAAGAACAGCTTCTTTACCAACGTGAACACCTTCAACAACAATACAACGAGATCCAATAAAAGCACCGTCTTCAATAATTACTGGAGCTGCTTGCAATGGCTCAAGAACACCACCAATACCAACACCACCGCTTAAGTGAACGTTTTTACCAATTTGAGCACAGCTTCCTACAGTTGCCCAAGTATCAACCATTGTTCCTTCGTCTACATAAGCACCAATGTTTACATAACTTGGCATTAAGATTACACCGCTAGAGATGTAAGCACCATAACGAGCAACAGCATTTGGCACTACACGAATTCCTTTTTCAGCATAATTTCTTTTCAGCAACATTTTATCGTGGTACTCGAAAATACCAGATTCCCATGTTTCCATTTTCTGAATCGGGAAATACATAACAACTGCTTTCTTAACCCATTCGTTTACTTGCCATTTGTCACCAACTGGTTCAGCAACACGTAATTTTCCTGCGTCTACCAATTCGATAACTTCTCTAATGGCATCTGTAGTTGTAGTTTCTTGCAATAAAGCTCTGTTTTCCCAAGCTTGTTCAATTATAGTCTGTAAAGAATTCATACGTTTTATTTTTTGGCAAAGATAACGTATTTGTAGAAATGCAAAAAAGCAAAACCACTTGAAAATGTTACAGATTTAACTTTTTGTTTCTTATTTGTAAGGTTGTCGAAGGGTATATGAGTTTTTTGATTAATACTATTACCACTAGAAGTTTTTTTTATATCAAAATATGACAAAAGTCAGGATTTCTCTTTTTTCTTCACTTTAATTTCGCAGTGTTGATCAACATTCCATTCCATAAATAATCATATAAGCAGTAAAATATGAATCAAGAAAATCACCTTCAAAACAGAGTAATCATTGACAAAGAAGTAAGCTGGGACAAGACTCAGGTTATCATGAGTAAAACAAATGCATACGGTATTATTGAATATGCCAACGAAGTATTTGTAGATGTTTGTGGTTACGAAGACTATGAATTAATGGGACAGCCTCATAATATCATACGTCACCCTGATATGCCAAAAGTAATCTTTAAAGTGCTTTGGGAAAATCTTAAAAACGGGAAAAACTTTCATGCTATTGTAAAAAACCTTGCGAAGTCTGGAAGATACTATTGGGTAATTACAGATTTTGAAATTGCCCGCGACGAAAACGACGTTATTGTAAATTATTTCGGAAGAAGACAAGCTGTACCGCAAGAAGTAATTGCGATGCATATTGAACCTTTGTATAAAAAGTTATTGCAGATCGAAGCAGCAAGCGGAGTAGAATTTAGCGAGAAGTACTTGATTGGGTTCTTAGAAGAGAAAAAGAGAACTTACGTTGAATATATTAAGGAGCTGATTTACGAACATGAAAAGTCACAATCTAAGTTTGCTAATTATTCTGAAGAAGAGGATGCAGGAGAGGAAGAAGAACATAGAGGTTTTTTCAGTCGTTTGTTCGGAAGATAAATTGAGTTATTTTTTAGGTTTGAATATTTGGATAAAGATCCGTCTTGAGTTTTCAGGACGGATTTTTTTGGTTTTAGATTTAATTAAAAAACATGAATTTAAAAGGTTATATTTGTATTGTAAAATGTAAGTATTATGGAAGCGATTAGATTAGAATTTCAGCCAGAGATTAGAGAGAAAGTGCTTAAGTTGTTAAGTAAGTTTTCTCCTAGTGAATTGAGGATTATAGAAGAAGATTCTGATTTTGAAAATGATAAAAGAAAAGTGCATGCAGCTTATGCTAAATTAAAAAGTGGTAATGAAAAGTTGTATTCAGTAGAGGAAGTAGACTCAATTTTAGACAATACATTTTCGGAATATGACAATTAAAATTTCGAATGAATTTTTAGAATTATTAAAAGACCAAGTTCATTATATTTATAAAGATAAACCTAGAGCAGCGCTAAATTTTAGAAAAGATTTGCTTAAAAACATTAAAAAAGATTTAAAACATCCTTTTCATTTTACTAAGTCGAAATATTTTGATGATGAAAATATTAGAGATTATGTTTTTAAAGGTTACGTCTGTGTTTATGAGGTTAATGCTGAGAAAGACATTGTTTTCGTTTTCGGTTTTATAAAATATAAAGAATTCTTTTAAAGATTATAATTTCACCTTCCTTCTTTTATAAAAATTTCAAAACATGCCAAGAATCCTTTCAATAGATTACGGACAAAAACGCACAGGAATTGCTGTTACAGACGAAATGCAGATTATTGCTTCGGGCTTAACAACGATTCCGACTCATACTTTGATTGACTTTTTAAAAGATTATTTTGCTAAAGAAAAAGTCGAAGCGGTTTTGATTGGCGAGCCAAAACAGATGAACGGACAGCCATCAGAAAGCGCTTCAGTGATTAATGGTTTTGCAAAGCATTTTTCGAATATCTTTCCAGACATGAAAGTGATTCGCGTTGATGAGCGTTTTACTTCAAAAATGGCATTTCAAACCATGATCGACAGTGGTTTAAGTAAAAAGCAGCGTCAGAACAAAGGTTTAATAGACGAAATTTCTGCCACAATTCTGCTTCAAGATTATCTTTCCGCAAAAAAATAGCGCTGTTCGTCGTATTTTTTATTTATAATTTAATGGTTTTTAGAAAATCCTAACTTTTATCATCTAAAAATTAGTTTTTTTTTGCAATTAAAAAAGTACCTTTGCACTTTAAATAAAAATACTGTTATGCCTGACGAAACCATACGTTCAAATAGTGATGTAGTACTCATTGGCGCTGGAATAATGAGTGCCACTCTTGGAGTAATTTTGAAAGAATTACAACCAGATATAAAAATTGAAATTTACGAAAGATTAGATGTTGCTGCAGCAGAAAGCTCTGATGCTTGGAATAATGCAGGAACTGGACACTCTGCTTTTTGTGAACTAAATTATACTCCAGAAAAGGCAGACGGAAGCATAGATCCTAAAAAAGCTATAAGCATTGCAGAATCATTCGAGATTTCTCGCCAGTTTTGGTCTTACTTAGTACAGCAAAACAAAGTGCCGTCTCCGGATAATTTTATAAAAAGCGTGCCTCATATGAGTTTTGTGTGGGGAGATAAAAATGTAAATTATTTAAAAAAGAGATTCGAGGTGCTTCAGAGTAACCCGATTTTCTCAGATATGACTTTCAGTACCGATTTTGAACAGCTTCAAAAATGGATGCCATTGGTAATGGAAGGCAGAAGTGCTGACGAAAAATTAGCAGCAACACATATGGAAATTGGTACTGATGTTAATTTTGGTGCTTTGACAAGAAGCATGTTCAATTACTTAGAAAAACTAGATGGAGTCTCTTTGTTCTTCAATCACGAAGTTAAAAAACTAAGACAGCGTGAAGATAAATCTTGGAGAATTAAAATTAAGGATTTGTCAACTGGAAAAACTCGTAAAGCTTATACAAAATTTGTATTTATTGGTGCAGGTGGAGGCTCTCTTCCTTTACTAGAAAAAGCAAATGTGCCAGAAGGCAATGGATATGGAGGTTTCCCTGTGAGCGGACAATGGCTAAAATGTACAAATCCAGAAGTAATTGCAAAACACCAAGCAAAAGTTTACGGAAAAGCAAGTGTTGGAGCTCCTCCAATGTCTGTTCCTCACATCGATACTCGTGTAATTGATGGTGAAAAAGCGCTTCTTTTTGGGCCATTCGCAGGATTCTCAACTCGTTTCCTTAAAAATGGTTCATATTTAGATTTGCCTCTGTCTATTAAGCGTAACAACTTAATTCCAATGTTGGCTGCTGGATATCACAATATTCCATTAACCAAATATTTGATTGAGCAAGTGCGTCAGTCTCCAAAAGACAGAATGAAGGCTTTACGCGAATATCTTCCAACAGCACGTTCAAAAGATTGGAAATTAGAAAAAGCAGGGCAACGTGTTCAGGTAATCAAAAAAGATGAAAAAGAAGGTGGAGTTTTAGAGTTTGGTACAGAAGTTATCAATACACATGACGGAACTTTAGCGGTTTTATTGGGTGCTTCTCCGGGTGCTTCTACAGCTGTAGCAATTATGATTGATTTGATTAGCAGATGTTTTACACACCAGATTAAAACACCAGAATGGCAAGCGAAATTAAAGACAATGATTCCGTCTTACGGACAGACTTTAAACGATAAGCCAGAACTTTTAGAACAGCTTAGAAAACAAACAGCAGAAGTTCTAAAATTAAATTAAGTATCTCATATTAATATAAAAAAAAAACAAATCCAGATGAATTAATCTGGATTTGTTGCTTTTAAGTCGGTTGTGTTTTTTAGAATTTTTTCTGCTAGATTGCTCATCCATATTAATTGCTCAATTACCATCTGTGCTTCCTGCATTTTAGCCTGGCGCGTTTCTTTGTCCAAATCGTCATCTTCCGCTAAACGGGTAAAATGCCTACGCTTTAATTCTTCAAATTGCAAAGTCACATCTTCTTTTTCAAAAAAAGTATCTTGTATTACAACTTCGTTTCTTAAGACCGAAATAGAGTGATCCAAATTGGCTAAAATTGTTTTGATGATATAATTAAAAGAATCAGATGCAGAAGTGGTTTGGTGAGACTGAATATAGGTAGAAAGTGATGCCAAAGCAGATAATAAAGAGTGGTTTAAAACCACTAACTTATTTACCAAAGGCATTGTTTTTTGTTTCGACTTAGGTTCTTGCATCATACGCTGGAAAGAAGTCATTAAATTTCCTATTTCGACAAAGGCATTCTTTCGCGCTAAGCGGTACGAAGTAGGAACTTCTCCTTTTTTATTATAAAAATCTGCAATCTCTTTTAAATAATTTCTATTGGCTCGAATGGTGTTTTCAATGTGAATCGGTGTATTGATGAATTCCCAAGCTGGCCATAAAAACTGATTAGCAATAAAAGCTAAGGTTGCTCCTGCAAGTGTATCTAATATTCTGTATTGAATTACTTCATTAATGTCTGGAGTTAGAATTCCGTAGATGAAAACCACGTACATCGTAACAAATGTTGCACTAATCTTGTAATTGATCTGGGTAAATGAAATTCCGAGCAGCATGCATACAATAGAGAAAATGCTCAATGCCACGTGGTTCTGAATAACAGATACAATTCCGAAAGCTATAATTCCACCTAGAATAGTTCCGAACATTCTGTTGTACGATCGCTCTTTGGTTAAACCATACCCAGGACGCATGATTACTACAATGGTCAGCAGAATCCAATATACGTTTTGAAACGGTAGCATTTGGCCGAGAAAAAAGCCAATCAAAATAGTTATGGTTAATCGTATCGAATGTCTGAAAATGGAAGAAGAATAACTTAAGTTTTCAATTAAAGTTCGAAGCGGATAATATTGCGGTGTTAAGAATTTTTCAAGCTCTTTGTCTTGATCTTTCAATTTATAAGATTGCATTGCTAAAGAAAGCGCACGCTGAATGGTTTTTATTTTTCCAACCTGATTCTTAGCATATTTTAGCATATTGGTCAGCATTAATACACCTTCTGCGGCTTCTTCTTTTCCTAATGTTTTTTCATAATCAAAAATGGCAAATTCAAGAGCATCCAATTCATTTTTTAGGTCATGTTTGTCAACATAAGTACTAATATGGTTCACATTTTTTGAAAGCTTTTTTAAGGTAGAAGCTAATTTATATGCTACGTTTTGATAGGTTCTTAAAACATCAGGATGTTTGGCAAATTTTTCATGAAGTTTGCTGTGGTCAAATGAAGTGTATAAAGCCAATTCTTGAATTTCGACCAAAGTAATAAAAACCAAAAGCATTTTTCTGTTCTGGCTTGTAGTTCCAGATGCATTCTGGTTTCCAATGAGCATTTTCCTTAAATCTTCGTGAATAAGATTCAATTCTACCTGAACAGCTAACTGTTTTTCAATAATTGCTTTTCTGTTGGCTTCAGGACTCCATAGATCGCCTCTTAATTTTAGATATTTAGCAGTAAGTTTTATTCCTTCGGCAATTTGTAATTCTACATATTTATAAGGCTGTACAAAATGAAAAACAAGAGATACTATTAAATATAGAATTCCTCCGATAAAAATAAAACCAGAGTATTCAAAAGCTTCCCAACCTTCATGCAAATGGCCAAAGGACAGGGAAATCGATAATAAGGCAGAGAAAGAAATCAAAGTAGCTCGCTGTCCGTAAACCGAAATCATAGAACATAAAAACAGCAGAAATCCTAAAAAGATATAAAAAAGGAAAGGAAAAGGATAAACAAGATTTACCAAAAGATTAACTCCAGAAACAATAAAAGAAGCAGCAATTAATCCTTTTATTTTATGGCTGAGAGAACTTGGAATATCACTGGGATAAGTATAAAATGCACCAAGCGCAATGGTAAAACCGATTTCAAAATGACCTAGAAAATTTAAAACTAAAACAGGAACAACAGAAGCAATAGTTACTTTAGAGGCATTTAGAAAGGAAGTGCTGTTAGTAAATTTCGAAATTCTATCAATCATAAAAAGAGGTTTACTAACAAAGGTAAGAATTGTAGGAGTGATTTTGGCATAATTATAGCTGAGATTTTTATTAGCAAGTAAAAAATATGATATAATGCCTTATAAGAATTATTCATTGACTATTTTTTACTATTTTTGCCAGCTGAAATATCAGAACTTTAATTCTGTTTTTGCAGCACATTAAAACATAAATAAAAACAAATGATTTTACCAATTGTAGGATACGGTGATCCTGTTTTAAGAAAAGTAGGGCAGGATATTACACCAGAATATCCAAACCTAAAAGAAACGATCGCAAATATGTACGAGACGATGTACAATGCGTATGGAGTTGGACTTGCAGCACCGCAGGTTGGACTGCCAATTCGTTTGTTTGTGATAGATACAACGCCTTTTAGTGATGATGAGGATCTTCCTTCAGAGGAACAAAAAGATTTGAAAGGCTTTAAGAAGACTTTTATCAATGCTAAAATCGTTAAAGAAGAAGGAGAAGAGTGGGGATTTAATGAAGGCTGTTTGAGTATTCCTGATGTACGTGAAGACGTTTACAGAAAACCAACTGTTACAATCGAATATTGTGAAGAAGATTTTGTAATGAAAACGGAAGTATTTGACGGGTTAATTGCAAGAGTTATCCAGCATGAATACGACCATATTGAAGGAATCTTGTTTACAGATAAAATCTCATCTCTAAAAAAACGTTTAATCCAAAAGAAATTAAAAAATATTACTGAGGGAAAAACGTCTCAGGAATATAGAATGAAATTTTTCGCAGCTAAAAAAGCAAGATAAGTTTTCTATATATTTAGAAACAAAAAATAAATAAAATTCTTAATACTAATTTTAATAAAAATGAATTTAACGAAAATTTTAGCCATTTCAGGAAAACCAGGTTTATACGAATTAAAAGTACAAACTCGTACAGGTTTTGTGGCGGAATCATTAATTGATGGGAAGAAGATTACTGTAAATCTAAAAAGCAATGTAAGTTTATTGTCTGAAATTTCGATTTATACTTACGAAGGCGAAAAACCGTTAACTGAAGTAATGCAGCAGATTGCCGTTAAAGAAAACAAAGGACAAGCTATCTCTCATAAAGAAGATAACGCTACTTTGTCTGCTTATTTTAAACAAATTCTTCCTGATTACGACGAAGAAAGAGTTTACCCATCAGACATTAAAAAAGTATTAAGCTGGTACAACACACTTCAAGCAAAAGGATTGGTTACAGATTTAGCTCCTGCAGCTGAAGAACCAAAAGAAGAAGCCCCAGTTGCGGCTGAAAAACCAAAAAAAGCTCCAGCAGCTAAAAAAGCAAAAGCTAAAAAAGAAGAATAATCGCTCTTCTTTAAATATAATATAATCCTGTTGAGAGGTTTTCTTGACAGGATTTTTTAATTTTACAGAATCGAGTTTAAATCAAAAGAAACTTCAAAATGAGCAAAGAAAACCAGTTAAAAGCATTTGAGAGATTACTGAATATCATGGATGAACTTCGTGAGCAATGTCCGTGGGATAAAAAGCAAACTCTTCAGACTTTAAGACATTTGACAATCGAAGAAACCTATGAGCTAGGAGATGCTATTCTGGACAATGATTTAAATGAAGTTAAAAAAGAATTGGGTGATTTACTGCTTCATATTGTTTTCTATGCCAAAATAGGCAGTGAAACTAATGATTTTGATATTGCTGATGTCTGTAATGAAATCTGCGATAAATTGATTCATCGTCATCCTCATATTTATGGAGATGTAAAAGTAGAAAATGAGGAAGAAGTAAAACAAAATTGGGAAAAGCTAAAGCTTAAAGAAGGTAAGAAATCTGTTTTAGAAGGCGTTCCGAGAAGTCTTCCAGCAATGGTCAAAGCAAGCCGAATTCAAGACAAAGTGAAAGGAGTAGGGTTTGACTGGGAAGAACCTCATCAGGTTTGGGATAAAGTGCAAGAAGAATTGCAGGAATTGCAAGACGAAGTAAAAACTGGAAATCAAGATAAAATTGAAGACGAGTTTGGAGATGTGTTGTTTTCTATGATTAATTACGCAAGATTTTTAAATATAAACCCTGAAGATGCTTTAGAAAGAACCAATAAAAAGTTTATTAAACGTTTTCAATACCTAGAAAGTAAAGCAAACGAATTAGGAAAACCTTTAATGGATATGACGCTAACAGAAATGGATGTTTTCTGGAATGAAGCTAAAAAACTCTAGTTGTCGGCCAATTTCTTTAATGCGCGAACATCTTTCAACATAATTTTTTTACCGACTAATTCTATCAATCCTAATTTATTAAAATCAGATAATAAACGAATACAGCTTTCTGTAGCGGTACCAATAATACCGGCAAGTTCTTCTCTTGTTAGCTGTACTCTTAGTGTTTTATCGGTATCTTCGCCAAATTCATCATGTAGGTGCAGTAAAGTTTCGGCAAGCCTCTGCTTAACAGTTTTTTGAACTAAGGCAATTTTTTCGTTCTCAGATTCCTTTAAATCTTCGCAAACAGATTGCATCATATTTAAAGAAAATTGATTGTTATTATTAAAGAAATTGATGATTTCAGCTTTAGGAATAAAGCAGACTTCCATATCGGCAATCGCTTTTGCAGTCAAGTTTGCGGGTTCATTGCTAATCATAGAGCGCTGTCCAAGAAGTTCACCAGATTTTACCAATTTTACAATTTGGTCTTTTCCGTTTGCACTCAGTTTTGAAAGTTTCCCAACTCCGTCTTTTACACAAAAAACACCATTGGTTACTTCGCCTTCTTCAAAAAGAGCCTCGCCTTTTTTAATTTTGTAAGTCGTTTTGCTATTGGCTAACTTAATAACTTCTTCTTTATTAAGGGCTTTTAATGAGCTTAACTGGCGTACAATGCATTGATCACATTTGTTCATGACAATATTTGTTTGCTGCAAAAATAAGGATATTTGAGGGTTTTAGCCACCTTTAAAAGGTAAATTTATTATAAATTAGGGTTAGCTCTTTTTTGAACTTTTTATTTTATAAATTTAGGTATCCAATTTCAAAATAACATGACAATTATCATCTTAATAATTGTGCTTTAGTTGGAAATTTGTGGCAAATAAAAACAAGTTTATGAGGGAGCAAAGTTGTTTTCATTGTGGTTTAACTATTGAACAAAATGAAGAAATTGATTTTGATGATAAAAAATTTTGTTGCACTGGCTGTAAAACAGTTTACGAAATTTTTAGCATTAATGACCTGACATCATATTATGATTTTGAAAAGTCTCCAGGTGCCACTCCGCAAGACATCAAAGGAAAATATGATTTTTTAGAGAATGAAACCATACTTGCAAAAGTTTTAGAGTTTCAAGAAGGAAACACTTCAATCGTTTCGCTTAATATTCCTCATATCCATTGCAGTTCTTGCATCTGGATTCTAGAAAATCTTAATCGTCTTCAGCTAGGAATTAGCACTTCTCAAGTTAATTTTCACGAAAAGAAAGTTAGAATTACCTTTAATTCTGATGTAGTTTCTTTAAAAGATATTACTTATCTCTTAAGTTCGATAGGTTATGAACCTTATATTAGTTTGGAAAATTATGGATCTGCAAAAGCAAAAGTCGACAGAAGTTTAACCTATAAATTAGGTGTTGCATTTTTCTGTTTCGGAAATATTATGCTGCTTTCATTTCCAGAATATTTCGAAATGAAAGAATTCTGGCTCGATAGTTACAAGCCGTTTTTCAGATTACTTATTTTTCTTCTAGCATTACCCACTTTTTTTTACTCAGCGAGCGGATATTATGTTTCTGCTTATCATAGCATTAGAACGAGAATGCTCAATATTGATATCCCGATTGCTTTAGGAATTATCGTGATGTTTATTCGAAGTACTTACGATATGCTAATGGACCACGGTCCAGGTTTTTTTGACAGTTTGGCCAGTTTGATATTTTTTATGCTTCTTGGCAAAATGTTTCAAATTAAAACGTATAGTTTTTTAAGTTTCGAAAGGGATTTTAAATCATATTTTCCAATTGCGGTTACTAAAATAAATAAAGATACTTCTGAAGAAAATGTTGCTATTTATGATGTTCTAAAAGGAGACCGGTTATTAATAAGAAATCAAGAGCTTATTCCTGTTGACGGAATTTTAATCAGCGATAGCGCCGAAATAGACTATAGTTTTGTTACGGGAGAAGCAGTGCCTATTACCAAAAAGTCTGGTGATAAAGTCTTTGCAGGAGGAAAGCAGATTGGTAAAGTGATCGAAATGGAAGTTTTGCATTCTGTTTCCCAAAGTTATTTAACCCAATTATGGAGTAACGAAATTTTTCAGAAAAAAGTAGACCAGAAGCATAAGACCATAACAGATGCAATAAGTCGATATTTTACCCCCATATTATTGCTCATTGCATTTGCTGGTTTTGGTTATTGGATTTTTAAAGATGCAAATACTGCTTTTAATGTTTTTACCGCGGTATTGATCGTAGCCTGCCCATGTGCATTGGCTCTTACTGCCCCGTTTACTTTTGGAAACATATTGCGAATTTTAGGTAAAAAGAAATTTTATTTGAAAAATGCTGTTGTAATCGAACAGCTTGCCAAAGTTGATACAATTGTTTTTGATAAAACAGGAACTATTACAACCAACAAGAAGTCGAATATATTATATGAAGGAAATCCTATTTCAAATTCAGATATTACATTGTTTAAAAATGTATTGCGAGGTTCAAATCATCCATTAAGCCGAATGCTTTATGATTTTCTGCCAGAAAGTAAACGCATTGCTGTAGAAGAGTTTCAAGAAATTACAGGAAAAGGAATTCTAGCAATAATTGACGGAAAGGAAATGAAAATTGGCTCAGGGCAATTTGTAAATGATATAGTTGCAGATGGTTCAGAAATAGAAAAAACAGCATTACACATTAAAATAGGGGAGATTTATTTCGGAAAATATACTTTCCAAAATCAATATCGTGAAGGTTTAGAAAAGCTTTTTGCAGACCTTAGCAAAGATTATCAAATAAAAGTGCTTTCTGGTGACAATGATGGCGAAAGGTCAAATCTGGAAGCTATTCTTCCAAAAGGTACCGAGTTGATATTTAATCAAAAACCTGAACAGAAATTAGAATACATAAAGCAACTTCAGGAGAAAGGACAAAACGTTATGATGGTGGGAGATGGATTGAATGATGCTGGTGCTTTGGCTCAAAGTAATGTCGGGATTTCTATATCTGAAAACGTGAATGTCTTTTCACCTGCCTGTGATGCCATTTTGGATGCAACAGAATTTTCTCGTCTCAACTACTTTTTAAAGCTTTCTCATAAAGCTATTTTAATTATAAAAATGAGTTTTGGGTTGTCATTGCTGTACAATGTTGTCGGTCTTGCATTTGCGGTTACAGGAAATCTGCTTCCGCTGGTTGCGGCGATCATTATGCCACTGAGTACAATTACGATTGTCAGTTTTGTAACTTTTATGTCTAACTATTTCAGTAACAAAAATTTAGAGTAAATTTAAATTGTTTTGAAAGATATTTTTTATAAATTTAACATATCTTTTTGATCATGATAATTATCATATTTTATGCGCCTTTAACGAAGTAATTTTGTTAATATAAATCTAAGGTATGAGTGTTATTTATCTTTTAATTTCAGTAAGTATTTTTGTGGCAATCTGTTTCTTTATTGCCTTTATCGTTGCTGTCAAATCTGGACAGTATGATGATGATTATACTCCTTCAGTCAGAATCCTTTTTGATGACGAAACAAAAATTAATTCCCAAAATAATAATTCACCAATCGAAGAAAAACAAGTATAATTATGGAAATGGAACAGTTTTATTACGACAACAAAATTGTAAAAAAATTCATTTATGCCACAATTCTTTTTGGAGTTGTCGGTATGTTAGTGGGACTTACCTTAGCGGTAATGTACCTTTTTCCCAACATGACAGATGGGATTTCGTGGTTGAGTTACGGCCGATTAAGACCGTTACACACTAATGCAGTTATTTTTGCCTTTGTGGGTAATGCTTTTTTTGCCGGTATGTATTACTCGCTGCAAAGATTACTAAAAGCCAGAATGTTTAGTGATTTTCTTAGTAATCTTCACTTCTGGGGATGGCAGCTGATTATTGTGGCTGCGGCAATTACGCTTCCTCTAGGTTATACTTCTTCGAAGGAATATGCAGAGTTAGAGTGGCCAATTGATATTGCAATCGCTTTGATTTGGGTTGTAATGGGAATCAATATGATTGGTACAATGATAAAACGCAGGGAGCGTCACTTATATGTAGCGATTTGGTTTTATATCGCAACATTTGTAACGGTAGCTGTACTGCATATTTTCAATAACATCGAAATTCCAGTTTCAGGTTTAAAAAGTTACTCTGTATATGCAGGTGTTCAGGATGCATTGGTGCAATGGTGGTACGGACACAATGCTGTTGCATTCTTCCTTACAACTCCGTTCTTGGGATTAATGTATTACTTCGTTCCAAAAATTGCAAACAGACCTGTTTATTCATATAGGTTATCAATTATTCACTTTTGGTCTTTAATCTTTATCTATATATGGGCAGGACCACACCACTTATTATATTCTGCACTGCCAAACTGGGCTCAGAATTTAGGAGTTGCATTCTCAGTAATGTTAATTGCTCCATCTTGGGGAGGTATGATCAATGGTCTTTTAACATTAAGAGGAGCTTGGGATAAAGTTCGTGAAGAACCGGTTTTGAAATTCTTCGTCGTAGCCATTACTGGTTATGGTATGGCAACTTTCGAAGGTCCGATGTTATCTTTAAAAAATGTAAATGCTATTGCGCACTATACTGATTGGATCGTAGCACACGTACACGTAGGAGCTTTAGCTTGGAATGGTTTCATGTCATTTGGTATTATCTACTGGCTGATTCCAAGAATGACAAAATCAGAGTTATTCTCTAAGAAATTAGCCAACTTCCATTTTTGGATTGGTACTTTGGGGATAATAGCTTATACGATTCCATTATATGTCGCTGGTTTCCAGCAAGCATCAATGTGGAAACAGTTTAATCCAGATGGCACTTTAACTTATGGGAATTTCCTTGAAACCGTAACGGCTATTATGCCAATGTATTGGATGAGAGCTATTGGTGGTACTTTGTACCTAGTAGGTATGCTTACATTGGTTTATAATATTGTGATGACAATTAAAGCTGGAAATCCAGTAGAAGATGAATTGGCTCAAGCTCCTGCATTACAAACGATAAAAAGTGGTAGATTAAGCGGAGAGAAATTCCACTCTTGGTTAGAAAGAAAACCAATTCAATTAACTATTCTAGCTACAATCGCAATTTTAATTGGAGGTATTATTCAGATTGTGCCAACAATTATGGTAAAATCAAATATTCCAACAATTTCAAGTGTAAAACCATATACACCGTTAGAACTTGAAGGGCGTGACCTATACATTAGAGAAGGTTGTGTTGGATGTCACTCGCAATCAGTTCGTCCCTTTAGAAGTGAAGTAGAGCGTTATGGAGTTCAGTCAAAAGCGGGAGAATTTGTTTACGATCATCCATTCTTATGGGGGTCAAAACGTACAGGGCCAGACTTGTTAAGAGTAGGTGGTAAGTACAATGACAACTGGCACTTTAACCACATGTGGAATCCGCAAAGCACATCAGCAGGCTCAATTATGCCAGGTTACAAATGGTTGTTCGATAACAAACCAATGGACATTTCATTGACACAAAAGAAAATGCAGGCAATGATTTCATTAGGTGTGCCATATTCTCCAGAAGATGTTGCAAATGCGCAAAAAACTTTAAGAGAGCAGGCTGTTAAGATAGAAAAAAGCTTAGAAAGCGATCCTGATTTCGTTAAGAGTTATGAAGACAGCCGCAAAAAAGCTGAAGCAAAAGGCGAGAAATTCACTCCAATGAACGAAAGAGAAATAGTCGCTTTAATCGCTTATATTCAAAGACTTGGTACTGATATTAAAGTAAAAGAAACTTCAAAATAACAGCATTATGTTTGAACAGATAAAACACAATATGGAAACAATATCGGGTATAGAAATTTACCCGATTATTTCCCTCTTAATTTTTTTCTTCTTCTTTGTAGGATTAGGCATTTGGGTGTTCTCTTATAGAAAAGAAAAAATTGAAGAAATGAGTAATATACCTTTAGATGAAGGACTTAGTGTAACTACAAAAGATAGATAAAAATGAAAAAGTTTTTCCCAGTATATGTTAGAGTACCGTTGATTTTCTTCATCGTATTTGCTTTGATGGAATATTTTATAGATTCAGGTGATAAGCCGGCTTTTGTAAAATATCCAATGGTATCACTCTTTTTATTTGTCTTTTTGTTTATTCTAATTGCTATCGAGATTACGCTTAGTGCTGTCAATCGAGTAATGTATCAATTATTATCGCCTGAAGAAAAAGCACAAAAAGAACTTGAAGAAAGTTTAAGCTTTAAAGAAAGCACTTGGTTTAAAAACCTAATGCATAAATTGACTAAAACAGAGCCAATTGAAAAAGAAGGTGAATTATTGATGGATCATGATTATGACGGAATCAAAGAGCTAGATAATAATTTACCGCCATGGTGGGTATATTTATTCTACATCTGTATCATTTTCGGAGTAATTTATGTAGTTCGTTACGATGTTTTAGGGGCTGATGATCAGGAAATGGAATTGAAAAAAGAATTGGCTCAAGCCAAGATTGATGTTGCGGAATACATGAAAACAGCACCAGATTTAATGGATGAAAAAACGGTTGTTTTGTTAACTGATGCACCAAGTCTAGCTGAAGGGAAAACAATCTTTACTACGAATTGTGCTGCGTGCCACCGTGCCGATGCGGGAGGACAGATTGGACCAAACCTTACAGATGATAGATGGATTTTAGGAGGAGGAATCAAAAATCTATTCCACACCATTACAAATGGAGGAAGAGACGGTAAAGGAATGATTGCCTGGAAAGGAACTCTTAAACCAAAAGAAATACAAAAAGTGGCTAGTTATATTCTGTCTTTACAAGGAAGTAATCCAAAAGATCCAAAAGAAGCAGAGGGAGAAGTTTGGGTAGACGATAGCGCTCCTAAAACCGATGCCGCTGCAGCAACTACAAAAGATACCACAGAAGTTAAAAAATAATTAGAATATCATGTCAAATTTACCAGACGAAGCTTTTAGAAATACCATTGGAACAATAGATGAAGGTGGTAAACGAAAATTTATATTTCCTAAAAAACCGTCTGGTAAATTTTATGATTATAGGAAAATTGTCAGCTATGTTTTGCTAGCAATTTTATTCATAAATCCTTTTATCAAGATTAATGGAAATCAGTTTATGATGTTCAATATCTTGGAACGTCGTTTTAATATTTTTGGATTCCCTTTTTGGCCTCAGGATTTTTATCTCTTCGTAATTTCAATGCTTGTCGGCGTTGTATTTATAATTTTATTTACTGTTGTTTTCGGAAGAATATTTTGTGGCTGGATTTGTCCGCAGACTATTTTCCTTGAAATGGTTTTCCGTCGTATCGAATATTGGATCGATGGAGACAGAGGTTCTCAAACTCGTTTGGCAAGACAGGAATGGAATGCTGAAAAAATTAGAAAACGAGTTTTGAAATGGACTATATTCTTCTTAATCTCTTTCCTTATAGCTAATGTTTTTTTGGCCTATTTGGTAGGAAGTGATGCTTTATTCTTAATGATTGAGCAAGGTCCTGTTAAACAAGCAAGCAATTTTATTGCTCTATTAATATTTACAAGTATTTTCTATTTTGTTTTTGTATGGTTTCGTGAACAGGTTTGTATTATCGCCTGTCCATACGGAAGATTGCAAGGCGTACTTTTGGATAATAAATCTATAAATGTTGCTTATGATTTTGTTCGAGGTGAAAAAGAAGAAGGACGTGCAAAATTCAAAAAAAATGAAGATAGAGCATTAACGGGAAAAGGAGATTGTATTGATTGTCTTCAATGTGTTCACGTCTGTCCAATGGGAATTGATATCAGAAACGGAACACAGCTGGAATGTACAAACTGTACAGCTTGTATCGACGAATGTGATCATATTATGGAATCTGTTGGATTGCCAAAAGGACTTATTCGTTATGCATCTGAAGATGAAATTGCCAAAAAAGAACCTTTCAAGTTTACCACGAGAATGAAAGGATATACAGCCGTTCTCTTCATTTTATTGAGTATTTTTGTTGGAATGCTGTTTTTAAGAACAGATGTACAGGCAGTAATTTTAAGATTGCCTGGCCAGCTGTTCCAGCATAATGGAGAAAAAATCAGTAATGTTTACACTTATAAAATTGTAAACAAGACAATGAAAGATTACAACGATATACATTTCAAACTAATTGATCAGAAAGGAGAAATTAAAAATGTTGGTAAAAAACACTTTAAAATTGCTAAAGAAGGAATTTCTCAAGGAACATTGTTTATAGAAATTGATGAAGTTCTGCTTGAAAGCGATAAAACAAAAGTAAAAATT
The DNA here is from genome assembly GCF_000278705.1 of Flavobacterium sp. F52. Classification (NCBI taxonomy): domain Bacteria; kingdom Pseudomonadati; phylum Bacteroidota; class Flavobacteriia; order Flavobacteriales; family Flavobacteriaceae; genus Flavobacterium; species Flavobacterium sp. F52. The sequence goes on from NZ_AKZQ01000006.1 coordinate 216,818, forward strand.
GGAGTTTATAATGGTTCTGAACTTTTGCAAACAACTACTACAAATTTCTTAGGGCCGCGCAGTTTTAATTAAAAAGATATTATTATGAAATCGCCACAAAATAAATTTTGTGAAATCAAAACAAAAGAATAAAGGCGATAACATATTTGACAAATAACAAATAAAATCTACAAATATGAAATTTAATTGGGGAACAGGTATCGTCATTGCATTCGGATTGTTTATGACCTTTATTTTATATTTTGTTTTTGAAGTGCAATCAAACTCTAAATACGATAATGATTTGGTTGTAGAAGAATATTATAAACACGATACGCACTTTCAAGAAGAAATGGCAAGAATTCAGAATGCACATGATTTGCAGCACAAACCATCAATCAAATATACTGGAGAAGGTGTTGCGGTAATTTTTCCTGCAGGATTTGAAAGTGATAAAGTAAAAGGAAATATTCAATTATACAGACCTTCAAACAAAAAATTTGACTTTAATACTCAAATTGCTTTAACCAATTCAGAAATCATTATTCCGCAGAAAAAATTAATAAAAGGACGCTGGGATGTTAATATGGAGTGGCAGTACGAAGGCAAAAAATATCTCACTAAAGAGGTTATTTACGTAAACTAAAAATAAAATGTTATTCTCTGCTTTCTTTTTAGGTTTAATCAGCAGTCTGCACTGTGTTGGAATGTGTGGACCAATTGCTATGATGCTTCCTGTAGATAGGCAAAATGAAGCTAAAAAGGCAATGCAGATTATGACGTATCACTTTGGACGATTAACTGCTTATTTAACAATTGGATTGATTTTTGGATTATTGGGAAGAGGTTTTTTTCTAGCGGGCTTGCAGCAGAAAATGTCAATAATTATTGGTGTAATTATGATTGTTGTGGTTTTGATTCCAGAGAAAAAATTTGCTCAATACAATTTTTCTAAACCTGTTTATAAAATCATTTCTAAAATTAAATCGAATTTAGGTAGCCAGTTTAAAAACAAGAGTTACAAATCTCTTTTTACTATTGGCCTTCTAAACGGATTTCTGCCATGCGGAATGGTTTATGTTGCTTTATTTGGAGCAATTGCCATGCAGAGTGCAAGTCTTGGTGTTCTCTACATGCTTTTATTCGGGATTGGGACTATACCGCTAATGACGGTTGTGGTTTATGTCAACTCATTATTAAAATTGCCTTTCAGAAATAAAATCCAAAAGGCAATTCCGTATGTAGCTGTTATAATTGGTGTTTTATTCATCCTTCGTGGATTGGGATTAGGAATTCCATATATCTCTCCCTCAAACATGAGTTTGTTTGTACAGCAGATTCCAAACTGCCACTAGAAGATATATTTAAGTTATTATACAGTCATCGAAAACAGGTTTGTTTCCGGTGACTTTCTTTTTAGATGTAAGTCAAATGCCATACAGATATTACGGACAAAAGGTCTCCCTTCTTCGGTAATTGTGATTTTATTGTTTTCAATAATAATCAAATTATCGTTTTCTATTTCTTTTAAAGCAATTAAAACTTCAGGAAGTTCAGCAAAATTTAAAGATTCTGCAGTCCAGGAAGTTTCCAATTCGCAGGTTAGATTCAGAATGTGTTTTCTAATGATAAGATCTTCATCGTTTAAAATATGACCCTTTACAACAGGAAGTTTATCCGATTCTAAAATTTCATAATATTCTTCTAGGCTTTTGGTGTTTTGAGCAAAACTGTACCAGCTATCACTTATTGAAGAAACGCCTAAACCAATCATAACTTGAGTTTTAGAAGCGCTGTATCCCATGAAATTTCTATGCAGATTTCCGTTGTGAGCTGCCTTGTATAAACTATCGCCTTTTAAAGCAAAATGATCCATGCCAATTTCGTGATATCCGTTTTGAATCAGAAGCTTTTTACCAATTTCATATAGTTTTCTTTTTTCGGCATCCTTTGGCAGGTTTTCGTCATTGAAGCCTCGCTGTCCGTTTCCTTTTATCCACGGCACATGCGCATAGCTATAAAATGCCAATCGATCTGGTTTTAAAGAATTGGTTTTCTCGACTGTATCTACGACATCTTCGATAGTTTGAAATGGAAGCCCAAAAATAATATCGTGCCCAATTGAAGTATAGCCAATTTCTTTTGCCCAAAAAGTTACTTTGGCAACATTATGAAAAGGCTGAATTCTATTAATTGCTTTTTGAACAGCGGGAGAATAATCTTGAACGCCAAAACTCACTCGGCGAAAGCCTAAATCATGTAGTTTTTTGAGTTGTTCGTGAGTAGTATTGTTTGGATGCCCTTCAAAACTAAATTCGTGATTTTCTGCTTTTACAGCATAATCAAAAATTCCGTTAATAAGACATTCTAAATTTTCTTTTGAAAAGAAGGTTGGTGTTCCTCCACCCAAATGAATTTCTTTGATAACAGGCTTTTCAGGAAGTAAATTACAATACATTTTCCATTCTTTCAGAACTGCCTGAATGTATTTTTCTTCTACTGAGTGATTTTTTGTAATGCGTTTATTGCATCCACAGAAAGTGCACATGCTTTCGCAAAAAGGCAGGTGAATGTATAAACTTATTCCGTTTCTTGAATTGCTTTCAGAAAATGATTGCCTTAAAGTAGTAATCCATTTTTCGGACGTAAAGTTTGCTTCATTCCAATAAGGAACAGTCGGATAACTAGTATATCTTGGACCTGGGACGTTGTACTTTTGAGTCAAAGAAATTTTCATAATGACGGATTTAGTTTACCTCAAAATTAAAACTTCAAACTAAGACATAAAATGACAAATATCATGTAAAACGCAAAAAAAAGAGGCCTAAATTGGAGCCTCTTTTCTGAATTAAATAACTAACTTGATATAGAATCTTGGATGATTTTAAGCCATTTTTTCGCAAACTGATGATCTTGATAGACGCTAATCTGTTTGATGCGGTCATCGTCAAAATCATAGAATGGAATTATTATTTTTTTACCAGTTTCTTTTTCTTGAAAATCAAAATCAATTTTAACAATAGTATCAGAACCAGCATCTGTTGTTGGAACTAATTTGCATGAAGAAATTGTATTCAAATCGACATAAATTGACTCTTGCTGATTTGGATTGAAATTCATCAAAATAAACTTATTGTTTTTTTGATCAATTGTTAAAGTCTTATTGTTGATTGATTCTGTCAAATCAAAATCTTCTGGATGATTGGGATTGAATCTTTTTTTGATGTTTAAAATTCTCGATTTACTTGCTGCAGATGAACGTGCAGAGAAATATATTGGGATAGCAACAATGATTAAAATCACAATTCCCATTATTGTGGTAGTAGTTTCCATAATGTTTTAATGTAATAAATAAATGATATGCAAAACAGTTCTCGATTTGAAAACGGTTAAGTACGTGATGAAGAATAGATCTTCTAATGAAAAATCAAGTATTTATTTACCAGAAAAAATGGAAAGCATAGAGTATGACTAAAACCTTTTTACTTTGTGTTGTAAAGAGTTTAGTATATGCTGTAGTGTGCGTAACGGTTTGATGCTGCGGGATAAGCGGTAAAAGGTTCTCAAAACATTTAATTATTCCAGTAGGATTTGTTTTGACGTTTGCCGCAAGCTGATAACTTCCCTGAGGCTGTATAAATGCAGACGAATCAGGAATGTCTTTGCAGAAGTTGGTATCGGATTTTTCCGTTTCAATTACGTGTACAGCAGATTGGTTTGCCTGATAAGCAAACAGTCCTGCAAGTATAAGTGTAATAAGAATAACGGTTTTACGAATCCAATTCATGTCGGCGAATTTAAGTCATAAAACGCAATTAAAGAAATTTTATAGAATTAATTAACACTCAAAAAAAGTCCTCAGCGGAACTGAGGACTGATGAGGTTATTGTTGCATTTTAAAATAATAATCTGCTGAATGTTTGCCGCTTCCATAAAACAGGAAGAATATGCAGACTAATAAAACGACTATAGCTAAAATTAAACTTTCAGAATGCATTCTTCCCATAGAGTTGACAAGAACAGCACCAAATAAAATGGGTAATTGAGCAGCGATTGCCCATCTGGTCAAAAGCCCAAAAATAATCATTATACCACCAATCATGTGGGCTGGAGCAATGTAATGTAGCATAAACATACCTCCTCCAAACTTATCAATCGGGGAAATCAAATCATGCAGGTATTGAACATTGGTGACGAAAGAGACACCTTTCATAAATAAAAATCCACCCAAAACAATACGTACTAAATCAACTGGTAAATAAGTGTGCGAGTTCGCCCATTTATTCAAACTTTTTACATTTTCCATGATGTTGTGTGATTAAAAATTATGTACTAAGTTACTAATTTTTAATCAGATATTTATTTTTAACACCTTGAAAATAAGTTTTTTACTTTTTATTTAACGTCTTGTTGAGAATTCTTAAATCATTATACCTGAATGACTCCTAAATTAAATGGTTTTTGAATCGGAGCATGGTTTGCAGCTTCAATTCCTATCGAAATCCAATTGCGGGTTTCTAATGGATCAATAATGGCATCTGTCCAAAGTCTTGAAGCAGCATAGTAAGGCGAAGTCTGCTCGTCGTAACGGGCTTTTATTTTATCGAATAATTCAGCTTCTTTTGCTTCGTCGACAGTTTCTCCTTTTGCTTTAAGCGAAGAAGCCTCTATTTGCGCCAAAACTTTCGCCGCTTGAGTTCCGCCCATAACAGCAAGTTCTGCACTTGGCCATGCAAATATCAATCTAGGATCATAAGCTTTTCCGCACATTGCGTAATTTCCTGCTCCGTAGGAGTTTCCAACAATAACTGTAAATTTAGGAACAACCGAATTACTAACAGCATTTACCATTTTGGCACCGTCTTTAATAATACCGCCGTGTTCTGATTTTGAACCCACCATAAAACCAGTAACGTCTTGTAAAAACACTAGCGGAATCTTTTTCTGGTTGCAGTTGGCAATAAAACGAGTAGCCTTGTCAGCACTGTCAGAATAAATTACACCACCAAACTGCATTTCACCTTTTTTGGTTTTTACGACTTTCCTTTGATTGGCAACAATTCCGACAGCCCAACCATCAATTCTGGCATATCCTGTTATTAGAGATTGTCCGTAACCATCTTTATACGCTTCAAATTCAGAATTATCGACCAAACGTTTGATGATTTCCATCATATCATATTGCTCGGTTCTTGCTTTTGGAAGAATTCCGTAAATTTCATTTGGATCTAAAGCAGGTTTTTCGGCTTTGATTCTGCTGTAGCCAGCTTTGTCAAAATCACCAATTTTATCTACAATGTTTTTGATTTTGTCTAAAGCATCTTTATCGTCTTTGGCTTTATAATCGGTAACACCCGAAATTTCGCAATGAGTTGTTGCTCCGCCAAGAGTTTCATTGTCGATAGTTTCGCCAATTGCAGCTTTTACTAAATAACTTCCCGCAAGGAAAATACTTCCGGTTTTGTCAACGATTAAAGCTTCATCGCTCATGATTGGGAGATAGGCGCCACCAGCAACACAGCTTCCCATAACGGCAGCTATTTGCGTGATTCCCATACTGCTCATTTGGGCGTTGTTTCTAAAGATGCGTCCGAAATGTTCTTTATCAGGGAAAATTTCATCCTGCATTGGCAAATAAACTCCTGCGCTATCTACAAGATAAATAATTGGGAGTCGGTTTTCCATTGCTATTTCTTGTGCGCGAAGGTTTTTCTTTCCTGTTATCGGAAACCAAGCTCCAGCTTTTACAGTAGCATCATTGGCAACGACAATACATTGTTTTCCTCTGATGTAGCCAATTTTCACCACAACACCTCCAGATGGACAACCGCCGTGTTCTGGATACATTCCTTCACCAGCAAAACCTCCAATTTCAATACTTTTAGAATTTTCGTCCAATAAATAAGCAATTCTTTCGCGAGCGGTCATTTTACCTTCGGCATGCAGTTTTTCGATTCTTTTTTCGCCACCACCCAATTTAACTTTGGCAAATTTTTGTTTTAATTCAGAAAGAAGTAATTTATTGTGATCTTCGTTTTTATTGAAGTTTAAATCCATGATATAGTATTGATTTGATAAAATAGTGTTGGCTAATTTACAAAATCAATTGAAATAAACGAGTTGCTTTATGAATTAAGAAATAGCATTAATAAAAAAAACACCCGTTTTAGCGGATGTTCTTTTTTAGATTTTAAGTGATATTATTTTTTAAGGCCACAAACCATTTGTTTTAGCAAAGCCCATTGTTTTAAAGCATCACGAGCTTCAACAGCAGGATATCCTAACATAGTTTTTCCAGCAGGAACATCTCCAGTAACACCAGATCCAGCACCAATTACCGCGCCATCTCCAATAGTGGTGTGATCTTTTATTGAAGCGCTTCCGCCAATAATAACTCCGTTTCCTAAAGTTACAGAACCTGCTAAACCGCTGTTTCCAGCCATGATACAGAACTTTCCGAGTTTGCTATTATGTCCAATCTGCACCAAATTGTCAATTTTGCATCCGTCTCCAACAATAGTTGAACTAAATTTTCCGCGATCTACGCAAGTATTAGCTCCGATTTCAACCCTGTTTCCAATTATTACATTACCAATTTGCGGAATTTTTACAAGTCCATTTTCTTCGCAAGGACGAAAACCGAAACCGTCTGCACCAATTGTTGCGTTTGGATGAATAATGCATTCGTTGCCAATATGACAGCGCTCACGAACAACGCTTCCAGACCAGATGGTTGTGTTTCTTCCGATTGTGCATTCGTCTAAAATGGTAACATTTGGATAAATTATAGCATTAGCTCCAATTTCAACTTTTGGGCCAATGTAACAGCCAGCGCCAATTTTAGCACCTTCGCCAATTATGGCTGTTTCGTCTACAGTTGCGGTTTTATGAATATTGTAATGAAAGATTGGGGCAGGGGGAGCAAAAAGAGCAAGGATTTGTGACATTGCCAAATCGGCATTTTTGACTTTTATAAAAGCTCGATTTTCTCCCGGCTCAATCGAAATGTCTTCGTTCACAATCGCGATTGAAGCATTAGAAGTCGACCAGTATTTTTCGTATTTCTTGTTTCCAATAAATGAAATTTCTGAAGTTGTTGCTTTTTCTAGTTGTTCTGTGGCAGTAATGCCTTGCGAAGTGCTGCCGTAAATTACGCCATTTATAACTTCATTAATTTCTTGAATTGAATAGGATCTCATTGACAAATTTTAATCGACTTAGGTTATTTTTTGCCAAATAAAATGAAATACATTTTAATTACCTAATTAATTATTCTTGTTTCTTAATAATTGTTTAAAATATAGATCTGTTTTTTATAAAATTAACATTTAAAATATTAATTAAATAAAAGTTTTTCAATGTGCTAATGGGGCGATTGTTTAGATTTCTAATTTTAAAAGCTAAAATTGAGGACTAAAAGCTAAAAAAAATAATTGTTAAGTGATGGCTTACATTTGTTTTGTTAAATCATTTTTATAAGTGATGATTAATAAAAAAAGCGATTCACTTTTTTAGTGAATCGCTTTTTATAAATTATTCTTTGATTTTTGATAATGAAACTGCATTGATGCAATAACGCAGACCACTCGGAGGAGGTCCGTCAGGAAAAACATGCCCTAAATGAGAGTCGCATACATTGCAGACTACCTCAACACGGATCATTCCGTATGACCTGTCAGCATGATAAGCAATAGCGTTTTCTTTTACAGGTTGGGTAAATGAGGGCCATCCTGTGCCAGATTCAAACTTTTCGCTTGCATCAAAAAGAACTGTTCCGCAACATTTACATTCATAAATTCCAGGATCAAACAAGCTGCATAATTCGGAACTAAAAGATCTTTCAGTTCCTTTTAAACGAGTTACCTGAAATTCTTCTGGCGTTAGAATCTGTTTCCATTCTTCCTCCGTTTTCTCCACTTTTTTGTCTGGAGTTGGATTTCCTTTATTTGTAAAATGAATTACATCTGCCCATTTTATCATAACTTTTTGTTTTAAAGTTTCAAGTTTCAGTTTTCAATTTTACTGTGACCGCAAACTGTGACTGTTTACTCTTCCTCTTTTTGTCCCATCATCATCAGATAGGCTTTAAGGAAAGGGTCTATATTTCCGTTCATAACGCCGTCGACATCGCTGGTTTCGTAGCCAGTGCGAACATCTTTTACCAATTTATAAGGTTGCATTACGTAGTTACGAATCTGCGAACCCCATTCGATTTTCATTTTGCTTGCTTCAATGTCAGCACGCTGTGCTTGCTGTTTTTTTAACTCAATTTCATACAATTGAGAACGAAGCATTTGCATAGCACGCTGTCTGTTATCTTGCTGTGATCTTGTCTCAGAACATTGAATCTGGATTCCGGTTGGTTTGTGAACAAGCTGTACTTTCGTTTCAACTTTGTTTACGTTTTGTCCTCCAGCACCACTCGAACGAGAAGTCGTAATTTCGATATCGGCAGGGTTAATGTCAATCTCGATACTATCATCTACAAGCGGATAAACATACACAGAAACGAATGATGTATGACGTTTAGCGTTACTGTCAAATGGCGAAATTCGAACCAAACGGTGAACTCCGTTTTCTCCTTTTAAATATCCAAAAGAATAATCTCCTTCGAATTCTAAAGTTACGGTTTTAATTCCAGCCACGTCACCTTCCTGAAAGTTAAGTTCTTTTATTTTATAGCCATAACTTTCTCCCCACATCATGTACATACGCATCAGCATTCCTGCCCAGTCACAGCTTTCAGTTCCGCCTGCTCCCGCAGTAATCTGAACCACAGCGCTTAAACTGTCTCCTTCGTCAGAAAGCATGTTTTTGAATTCGATGTTTTCAATGTGTGCTTGAGCAACATTATATTGTTCATCCAATTCATCTACAGAAAGTTCTCCTTCTTTGTAGAAATCATAAGCAAGCTGTAATTCTTCTGTAAGAGAGACTGCTTTATCATAATCTTCAATCCATTTTTTCTTGTTTCGAAGATTTTTTACAATGTTTTCTGCTTCTTTTGGATTGTTCCAAAAATCAGGAGCAAACGTTTTTTCTTCTTCGTTTGCAATTTCGATTAGCTTGGCATCAACGTCAAAGATACCTCCTCAACGCACCAAGGCGCTCCACAATACCTTTTACTTGTTCGGCTGTTGTCATAAATTAATTACTAGGTTTTATATGTTTTTTAGAATTATTACGTTAATTTGGTCTAGAGAAACCAGCGAGTTAAATTTTACCAAAACTTGCTGAGAATAACTATAAGTAATACGTAATTTTGCATACAAAAATAAGATATAGTTTTTAGAATATGGAAATAAATTTAATCAGCGATACCATAACAAAGCCTACTTATGAAATGCTGCAGTATATGTTTAACGCCCATGTTGGCGATGATGTATACAAACAGGACCCAACGGTGATTGAATTGGAAAACAGAACAGCAGAGTTTTTTGGTATGGAAGCTGGACTTTTCTTTCCCTCTGGAACTATGGCAAACCAGACTGCAATAAAACTGCATACGCAGCCTGGCGAACAGCTAATAGCTGACAAATATGCTCACGTTTATCATTATGAAGGAGGAGGTGTTTCTTTTAACAGTGGCGTTTCTTGCTGTCTGCTGGATGGAAATCGTGGTATGATTACGGCGGCGCAAGTCAAAGCGGCGATAAATGATCCAGAATTTTATCATAGTCCATTAACCAGTTTGGTTTGTGTTGAAAATACAACCAATGAAGGCGGCGGCGCGTGTTACGAATTGGAAGATTTAAGAGAAATAAAAAAGGTTTGCGACGCTCATAATTTGAAGTTTCACTTAGATGGAGCAAGAATTTGGAATGCATTGGTAGCTAAAAGACAGAATCCTAGAGAATTCGGAGCTATTTTTGATACTATTTCGGTTTGTTTGTCTAAAGGTTTAGGCGCTCCAATTGGTTCTGTATTGCTTGGAAGCAAAGCTGATATTCACAGAGCGTTGAGAATCAGAAAGATATTGGGTGGAGGAATGCGTCAAGTTGGTTATTTAGCTGCAGCTGGATTATATGCTTTGGCTCATAATATCGAAAGATTGGCAGAAGATCACCGCAGAGCAAAAGAAATAGCAAAAATCTTAAGCACAAAACCTTGGATTGCATCAATTGAACCTGTAGAAACTAATATCTTGATTTTTTCGCTTGCAGAAGGCTACAGCGATCAATTATTAATTGAGAAATTAAAACAGAAAAATATATTAATAAGTTCGCTTGGACACAACAAACTTAGAATCGTAACACATTTAGATTACAAAGAAGTAATGCATACATATGTGTTGGAAACGCTTTCGAAGTTTTAGAGAAAGTTGCTAAGGTTCTAAGATTCTAAGTCTTCACAATAAAAGAAAAGCTCAGAAACTTAGAACCTTAGTTTCTAACAATCTTATTTAAAAAGATTATCCATTCCAGGAATAGAAGGCATATCCATTCTGGCAACAGCATCTAATTCTCTTTCGTTTACACTTGTTGCTTTTTCTATCGCTTTATTTAGCGTTACAATTAAGTAATCTTCCAGTTGCTCTTTATCTTCTAGAAGAGAATCGTCAATAGAAAGAGATTTTATTTTTCGGCTTGCGGTAATAGTGACTTTTAATAATCCGTCAGCGCTTTGTTCATCAATCAAAACAGTATCTAAACGCTTTTTTGTATCTTCAATTTTTTGTTGGGTTTCTTTAAGTTTACCCATCATTCCCATTAAATCCATTTTTGTTGATTTTTTAAATTATTTCAGACAAAATTAGTATATTGCTGTGTTAATTCAATAGAATATTTTATGAAAAAATTAATTTTGTTCTGTTGGGTTTGTGCTATTTTTGCGTCTTCATATTTAAAAATTAATGCTCAATCAATGCAAAATGATATATCGGCCCCAAAGGCTAAAATAATTCCAAAGACATTAAAAAAACATAAAGAAACTAGAATTGACAACTATTTCTGGCTTAATGACAGAGAAAACCCAGAGGTAATAGATTATCTGAATCAGGAGAATGCTTATTACGAATGCATGACTGCCCACACTCAAAATTTGAAAGAAAGTTTATTTGAGGAAATGAAAAGTAGAATTAAAGAAGATGACTCTTCGGTTCCTTATTTCTACAATGGGTATTTTTACATTACGCGTTTTGAAACAGGTCAGGATTATCCAATTTTCGCTCGAAAAAAAGGAAGCCTTTCTGCAGATGAAGAAATTCTTTTTGACTGTAACGAAATGGCAAAAGGATATGCTTATTTCAAATTAGGCGGTTTGAGCATTAGCCCAGATAATAAATTTGCCAGTTTTGGAGTGGATATTGTGGGGAGAAGAATTTATACTATCCAGATTAAAAACTTAGAAACAGGCGAAATATTAGCAGATAAAATAGAAAATGTTACTGGAGCTTCTGTTTGGGCAAACGATAACAATACTATTTTTTATGTGAGACAAGATCAGGTGACATTAAGGGCTGATAAAGTTTTTAGACATAAATTAAGCACTAGTTCAGAAAATGATGTTTTGGTTTATGATGAAGTTGACGATACTTTTAATGTTTCTATCAGCAAAGAAAAATCAAAAAAATACATTGTTATTGGCTCTGGAAGCACTTTGACAACTGAATATAGAATTTTGAATTCAGATAATCCTGATGGGGAATTTACGGTTTTCCAGCCCCGTGTGCGCGGATTAGAATATAGCATTTCTCATTACGAGGATTCATTTTATGTTTTGACTAATAAAGATAAGGCGACCAATTTTAAATTGATGAAAACGCCTGAAAGCAAAACAGGAAAGAAAAACTGGGTCGATCTTATTCCGCATAGAGAAGATGTTTTATTGGAAGATATTGAGATCTTTAAAAACTATTTGGTTGTTGAAGAGCGCTCTAACGGATTAAATCATATTCGAATCATGCCTTGGAATGGCGAGCCAGATTATTATCTTCCTTTTGGCAGTGAAACCTATAATGCTTACACTACAACCAATGTTGATTTTGATACCGATATTTTGCGTTACAGCTATCAGTCATTGGCAACTCCGTCTTCGGTAATTGATTTTAATATGAAGACCAAAACCAAGGAAATCTTGAAAGAGCAACAGGTTTTAGGAGGAAAGTTTGATAAAGAAAATTACATAGAAGAGAGAGTCTGGGCAACTGCCAGAGATGGTGTAAAAGTGCCAATTTCTATGGTTTACCGAAAGGGATTGGAGAAAAACGGTAAAAATCCATTACTGCTTTATGCGTATGGTTCTTACGGAATTACAATGGATACGTATTTTTCTTCCACTAGGTTATCGCTCTTAGACCGCGGATTTGTTTACGCTATTGCGCATATTAGAGGAGGTGAGGACTTAGGAAGACAATGGTATGAGGACGGAAAACTGTTAAAAAAGAAAAATACCTTTACAGATTTCATCGATTGCTCTAAATTTGTAATAGACCAAAAGTACACTTCTCCCGAACATCTCTATGCAGAAGGAGGATCTGCTGGCGGACTTTTAATGGGAGTAATCGTAAATGAAGCTCCTGAATTGTATAATGGCGTTATCGCTCAGGTGCCTTTTGTAGACGTAATTACTACGATGTTAGACGACAGTATTCCGCTTACAACTGGAGAGTATGACGAATGGGGTAACCCAAACAATAAAAAATATTACGACTATATGTTATCGTATTCACCTTACGATAATGTAAAAGCGCAGGAATATCCTAATATGTATGTTTCTACTGGATTACATGATTCGCAGGTACAATATTGGGAGCCAGCTAAATGGGTTGCAAAACTGAGAGATTTAAAAACAAATAACAAACTTTTGTTTTTAGATACCAACATGGATGCAGGTCATGGCGGGGCTTCGGGACGTTTTGAGGCTTTAAAAGACTTAGCAAAGGAATTTAGTTTTTTATTAGATTTAGAAAAAATTAAAAGCTAATTAGAAATTTTTTGTTAAATTTGCAACCTATCAAGGTTAATTTAAAAAGGCCTTTGATTAACTATTTTTTTATGAAAGAAGAAATAACTGCTTATAATAATGTTTTAGAGTTAATAGGAAACACCCCCCTTATTAAGCTAAATAAAATTACCGAAGAGTTAGAAGGAAATTTCTACGCGAAGGTAGAAGCTTTCAACCCAGGTCATTCCTCAAAAGATAGAATAGCGTTATATATTATTGAAGAAGCCGAGAGAAAAGGAATTCTATCTCCGGGAGATACCATTATCGAAACTACCTCTGGTAATACAGGATTTAGTTTAGCAATGGTAAGCATTATTAAAGGTTACAATTGTATTTTGGCAGTAAGCTCAAAATCATCTAAAGACAAAATTGACATGTTGAGAAGTTTAGGCGCCAAAGTGTATGTCTGTCCGGCTCATGTTTCTGCAGATGATGAAAGATCTTATTATAATGTAGCCAAACGTTTGCACGAAGAGACAAAAGGATCAGTCTACATTAATCAATATTTCAACCAGCTAAATATTGATGCCCACTACAACACTACAGGTCCAGAGATTTGGGAACAAACAAAAGGACAAATTACGCACTTAGTTGCTTGCAGCGGAACAGGAGGAACTATCTCTGGAACTGCAAAATTCTTAAAAGAAAAAAATCCGAATATTAGAATCTTAGGAGTTGATGCTTTTGGATCTGTATTGAAAAAATACCACGAGACAAAAGAGTTTGACAGCAAAGAAATTTACCCATATCGTATAGAAGGTCTTGGTAAAAACTTAATCCCATCTGCTACAGATTTTGATATCATTGATAAATTCATGAAAGTAACCGACGAAGAAAGTGCTCACTCTGCTAGAGAAATCACTAGAAAAGAAGGTTTATTTGTTGGATATACTTCGGGAGCAGTAATGCAAGCTATTAAGCAATATGCTGAAGAAGGAGAATTTACAAAAGACAGCAATATTATTGCCATATTCCCAGATCATGGTTCTCGTTACATGAGTAAAGTGTTTAGCGATGACTGGATGAACGAGCAAGGTTTCTTTGATAGCGTTAATGAAGAAGAAGCTCAAAAAATTGAATTCGTAAAGTAATAAAAGTACTTTCCAAAATATACAACTCCATTCGTTCTTGAATGGAGTTTTTTTTTGTGATAAACTTTTCTGTGTGATAAGTTTTTTTGTAAAAAGTTAAAATAATTATTTTGTTGAATATACCGTATTTATACGTAAGAAATTGTGATTTTATTTGAGTTAAGTTTAATATTTTAATATTATTTATGATTTTTTAAAAATGTTTTTACCGTCAAAATGAATGAAAAACGTTATTTTAACGAATTTTTAGGCATTTTATCGGAAATTTTTCTTGTGAAAATTATAATAGTCTAGTTTTGAGGTGTTAAGATAACGAAAGTTGTTTAATCCCTAAAATCTACTATTATGAAAAAATTACTACTAACCGTATTGTTTGTAAGTTTTTTGAATGTAAATGCACAAACACCGATTCAGGAATTTAACTTTAATGGTACTTTAAACAATACGGCAAATACAATTTCATTCATTGGAACCGACAATTATGTAGCTGATAGAGCGGGTGTTCTGAAAGGCGCTCAGCGGTTAAATAATAAAGCTTTAGAAGCAGTAATTGATAATCTGCCACAAGGAAAAAGCTCAAGAACAATCAGTATTTGGGTTAAATTCAACGATATTTCAAATGCAAATTATATTTGGGGCTACGGAAATCCTTTAAATGCTCAATATTGCGGTTTATTGCAGCAAGGAACAACTTCTTCTAACTCTGACCTAAGTTTAGCGGCTTGGGGAGCTTCTAATGATGTTATCGTATCTACACCGCTAGAAAAAAATATTTGGTACCATTATACTATTACCTATGAAGGTACTACTTCTAAGATATATCGTGACGGAAAATTACTGAAGTATCTGGAAGGTATGACTAGATCTACAAATGGCAATATTTTTAGATTGGGAGAAATCAATACAATGGTTGGAATAAATGCTGATATAGATGATTTAAAGATTTATAATATGGCTTTGACTCCAGTTCAGGTAAAAGAATTGTATGATAGCGAAAAGGTTTCTAATTTGTCTCCTGTGGAATCTGTAGAAGCTAAAACGGAAAAAACATTTGTAAAAGCAAAAACTGCAAGTGAAGCTATTATTACTTCAAATGAAGTTAACGGTACAACTAAAAGTGTAGAAGTTTATTCGCAAGGACAAAAAATAATGGGAAGTAATGCAGCGAACATAGCTGATCTCCCTGAAGGGACTTATTTATTAAAAATTACCAGCACTGCATCAAAGAAAATTACTTCAAAATAAATGGTTTTTTAGTTTGTTTTTAAATGTTAGTTAGTATTTTTTTTATTGCGTAAGCAATTGAGTTTTTGGAATAGTAAGGGAAGCTTTCTGGGATCAGGAAGCTTTTTTTAGTTTTAATTTCCATTCTAAAGTTGTCTAAAATGCATTAAAGCATTATTGTTTTACGTGTTAATTGTAATTTTGTGAGAATTATGCATTTGTGTGTAGGAATCGTTTGGTGATGCTGAATTAAAATTATAGTTTTAACAAAATTTATGAAAATAATAAACGAAAGTTTGAAGTCGAGAAAATGATTTCAAATTGCCATTTTACACTATTTGCCCATTTACCACTATTCTGATAAAAAGCTATAACTATGAAAAAAATATTACTCACGTTAATGTTTGTAAATTTTTTAACTGCCAATGCGCAAAATCCGGTACAGGAATTTAATTTTAACGGTAATCTTAACAGTGCTGATAATTCCATTTCTTTTTTAGGAACGCCACTTTTTGTTAGCGATAGAATGGGAAGTCCCAAAAGCGCTTTGCGACTTACAAATAAAGCTTATCAGGCTGTAGTAGGAGAGCTTCCGCAGGATAATAAACCAAAAACTATATCGGTTTGGGTAAAATTTAATGCGGTCAATATTCCAAATTACATTTTAGGATACGGTGCAGCGGTAAACGGACAATATTTTGGATTAGTGCAACAGCCCGTGTCTGGAAGCAATTCAGATTTGAGTTTGGTTGGCTGGGGAGATACAAATAATGTGATTGTTTCAGTGCCATTAGTAAAAGAAGTCTGGTATTTTTATAGTATAACTTATGACGGAAATGTTTCAAAAATCTATCGTAACGGCGAATTATTAAAATCCGCAGGAGGAATTCAGCGTTCGGCAAAAGGTTACATCTTGAATCTCGGAAAATTAAATACCTCAACAAGCATTAATGCCGATATTGACGATTTAAGATTGTATAGTGTCGCCATGACAGATGAACAAGTTAAGGAAGCATACAATAGCTCGAAACCAAATGGTGCGCCTGTAACCGAAAGCACACCTGTTTCAAGTCCTGCAACATCAGGTGCATCTAAAAAAACTGTTATAACACCTGCAAAAGCATCTGTACCGGCACCTGCAGCTTCTATTGAAACAAATAAAAGCGGTAAAATTATTGAGGTTTTCTCACAAGGAAGACAAATAATGAGCGCCAATGCTTCTAATATTACAGATTTGCCAGAAGGTACTTATTTGATTAAGGTTATTAATACGAATGGGAAGAAGTAAAGTTCTCTTGTTTTAATACACAAAAGCCTTCTGGAATTTTTCAGAAGGCTTTTTTTGGGGATAGCTTGAGCTTGATATGCTTTTATCAGTTATCTATATTTTTTGAGTTAAAAAAAATTATTCTAAAATATAATTTACAAATTCTTCTCTTTTATCATATGGAATATCATAATGGAGAGATTTTAATATCATAGTATTCCAAGGCTTCCAATCATCTGAAAGTTCATTATTAGTTACTTTATAGTGATCTAATATTCCTTCTACAAAATAATCTCTCAAAGGAAGATCAAGTGTCCTTTCTTTACCATCTTTTGTAAGAACTACCTTGTACACTAAATTATTATTTTTATCAATATGGAAAGTAAATACACCACTGTCCCACGAACTTAAATATTCCAAATCACCATCTGAGTCATATTCAGTTGGTACAAGATCATTATCTTTTTCGTATTCAAATATCATAGACATCATACGTTCGTTTACCCACTGATAAAAAACTTCTGCGTAGTCTAGCAAATCTTGATGTGATTTTTCATTTTCCCAAAGATAAACACTAGAATGTGTCCCATCATTTTTAATTTTATAGATTACTATATTAAATTTATCATTTGTTTCAATTTTACTAATAAAAAGATTGTAAATATATCTTTCATATTTAAATAATTCTCTCCCATCTAAAATTGTCTCTTTTATATTTTCATTATTTTTATAAAGGACATTAATATCATAACTACCTCCAAGTGTGAATATGAATTTAATCTCTAATATTTCGTAAGAAAATTCTTTGTAGTAGTTGTAAAAAGCATTTATTACATCTTGTTCATTCATTTTTTATCTTATTATTAAGGATTTGTAATTGATCTCTTACTTAGTGTGTTGTCTTTGACTCCATCTATATACACATCTATTCTAGTAGAAACAGGTCTTTTTGATGAACCTTCAAAATAAAACTCCATCTCAACTTTCATTTTTTTATTAGGATTCGCTTTCTTAAAATCGGATAGTTGTTTTTCCATATTATACCAATCTCCGCCAGCTCTATTTTGGACAGCATTTTGAGAAAAATAATTTATTTGCTCACTTGGGCCTCCCCATTCATTTCTAAATATGTGACCGCCGTCATCATTAGAAAATCCATCTTTAACATTTTTTGTTTGCTGTTGAAAGCCTTCATTTCTTGTTTTTGAAGCAAAATCAAGATCATCCATAACGGCTTTAAATCATCTGTTTCAAAAACATATTTTGTATTATCTACGGCATATTTAAATTTCTAGCCAACCTGAATCACTTGGCTTACTATTATCGATTAAGGCTATGAGATTTCGCCTATAAGCGTGCTCTCAAATAAATCAAAGTAATTATATTTTTCGAATTTGTTCTTCATTAAAAATAAAATGAAATAAAAAACCTTCTGAAATTCAGAAGGCATTTTTTATTATCTCTTTTTCTGTTGACCTGGAGCATATGCTTTGGCGCTTTGATCTCCATTCATTTTTTTAGCTTGTCCTGGTGGAATTTTTTTACCTGGGGCATGGTGATGATGGCCGTGAGTGTGTACATGCGTACTGCAGCTAATTACACTTAGTACTAAGAACAAAAGAACCAGTACTACTACAGCAATTCGTGTGATTTTTGATGTTTGCATTTAGTTTTTATTTTATTTGAGGTGTTGCAAATATAATCGAAATCTTAGCTTTATAAGTATTTAATCTTAGTTTAAAATGAATTCAAATAATCATCTGAGCATTTTTTTTCTTTAATATTTTTAAAAAAAAAAGTATGACAATAAAAGAAAATTTCTAGTAATTAGATTTACTGGTTTTATGCGCTTAGATAAGAAAAAAAGGAGACGAAAAGAAGAAAATTAAAAATCTTTTATTTAATTTTAATTGATATTTTCTATCTCTAAAACTCCATATATAAAGCAACCATGATAACCTCTATATTCATCAATATCAAAAATTAAAAGATAGGTGTTCTGGCAATCTTTAAAATTGCAAATTTGATATCGGTACAAAAATGTTCTATTTGGATCTTCTAAATTTTCTAGTTTAGTAATATGAAATTGAGCCAGATCCTTATTTGTTATTTGTTCCGCTTGGATTAATGAATTTAAAAAATTAGAGTTTTTAAATGAAATTATTGCTTCATGTTTTATTCCTCCATTTCCACAATAAAAACTAAAAGGGAATTCAAAATCAGGTGTTTCAGTAGGAAACGATCTTTCATCGCCTAATTGTATTTTTTTTATAATTGAAATTTTGGACATGCTCAATGTTCTTCTTGTTTGCAATACAAACAAATATAATTTTTTATTTGAATTAAGGGAAAATTCCGAAAAACAAAAAGCCCCAGAAAATCCAGAGCTTTTTTTAAAATATATTTTATAGAAAGATTAATCTTCTTTCATAGTATGATACACGTTCATCACGTCATCATCTTCCTCGATTTTTTCGATTAGTTTCTCAACGTCAGCGATTTGAGCTTCTGTTAATTCTTTAGTGATTTGCGGAATACGCTCAAAACCAGAAGAAAGGATTTCAAGACCTCTGTTTTCTAATTCTTTTTGTAAAGCACCAAAACTTCCAAAAGGAGCATAAATTAAGATTCCGTCTTCGTCTTCAAAAACTTCCTCAGCACCAAAATCAATTAATTCTAATTCTAATTCCTCAGCATCGATACCATCTTTTGCAATTCTAAAGTTGCAAGTATGGTCAAACATAAATTCAACAGAACCTTGAGTTCCCATTGTTCCGTTGCATTTGTTGAAATAACTGCGAATGTTTGCCACGGTTCTGTTATTGTTGTCAGAAGCAGTTTCAATTAAGATTGCAATTCCGTGAGGAGCGTATCCTTCAAACAAAATTTCTTTATAGTTAGCAGTATCTTTGTTACTTGCATTTTTAATTGCGCGCTCCACATTGTCCTTAGGCATGTTTGCGGCTTTTGCATTTTGAATAACAGCTCTTAATCTAGAATTAGAGTCGGGGTTGGGTCCGCCTTCTTTAACAGCCATTACGATATCTTTACCAATTCTGGTAAATGTTTTGGCCATTGCTGACCAACGTTTCATTTTTCTTCCTTTTCTAAATTCGAATGCTCTTCCCATTTCTAATTTTTAGTTTTGTGATGCAAAAATAAGGTTTTCCTAATTTTTACAAAAACAAAATAATTCTTTTTTGTATGGTGGTTTTTAGTTTTTTTGGTTTCAGGTTTCAAGTTGAATGGCTGATGCACAATTTAACCGCAAAGTGCGCAAAGATATTTTATAAATGAGTTTAAAAAACTCAAAGTTCGCAAAGTTTTGTGTAAAAAACTTTGCGAACTTTGCGAACTTTGCGTAACCCCTTGCGAACTTTGCGGTTAAACCTGAAACCAGAAACAAAAAACATTACTTACTATTACCATTAAATTCATTAATAATATTTACAGCCTCATTCAGGTAAGGATTAGTTTTAAGATTATCCATTTGGTATTGGTTAATCGTTTTATCATTAGGATAAGCTCCTAAAAGAAACTGATTGACACTCGAATTGTAAACATCAAGCGGATTATTTTCATCATTAAAAGTATTGATTTCTGTCCAAAGCGCATTTAATGTTTTTTTCTGATTGAAAACTGCATCTAATGTCAACGGAATCTCTGCTTTTGGAGTATTTACAAGCTGATCTATCTTGAGATTGATCTTTTTAATGTTGTTGAAAAAATAATTGTCTGACAATCTTTCCGAACTGTTTTTGGCAATTTTATCAATTAAATTTCTCTTGACATACGTTTTGTATTTCAAAAAAGGTTCGATACTGTCATTTTTTATAGCCGTCGGGAAATCGCTTTCTTTTTGGTAAACATCTTCATAAAATTCGGGAAGTACAACATCTGGTTTTACTCCAATATATTGATGGCTTTTCCCTGTAATCCTGTAGAATTTATTGATTGTAATCTTTAAGAAATCGGTATTTTTTTCTTCATCAAGCGGAAGAATAGTCTGCATGGTAGCTTTTCCAAGCGTCGTGCTTCCTAACAAAAGCGCGCGATTGTAGTCTTGCATGATAGAAGAGAAAAATTCACTTGCCGAAGCCGTATTGCTATTTACCAAAACCACAATCGGACCTCTGTAAATAACGCCCTTAAAAGGATCATTAATTACAGATTTCTCTTTTTTGCTGTCAATTACAATCGAAAGCGGACCGTAATCTACAAACATTCCTGCCAATTTTATGGCTTCTTCCATAGAACCGCCGCCATTGTCAATAAGATCAATTACAAGGCCTTTTATGCTGTCTCTTTGCAGTTTTATCACTTCGCGCGCCACATCATCTGCACAGCCTTTTCTGCTATTGCCGTCAAGATCAGCATAAAAACTCGGAATTTTTACGTAGCCAATTTTGCTGTCTTTGCCAATGATAAAACTGAAAACCGAATTTTCTTCATCCTTCATCATCTGTTTCTCAATATAAACATCAAAACTTTTACCTGAATTGCGTTTTAAGGTAAGCGTGATATGCTTGTTATTTTCAGACAAAATCATAGACGATATAGATTCTAGAGAAGCACACGAAACCTGAAGCGTTTCTTTCTGATTGGAAATAGAAATAATTTGATCGCCTTTTTTTATCTGGCCTGTTTGATATGCTGGACCATTTGGATCTATTTCATCAATAATAATTTCGTTTTTCTCGTTGAGGTTTACCGTCATTCCTAGCGACAAATGCTCTTTTGATAGAGAAGCAACAAAACTAGATTTAGAATCATCACTAAAGTATGCCGTATGTGGATCAAAATACGTGCAAAAGAAATTATATAGTTTTTCTTCCTGTTTTGTATTAGTTTCAATTAATGAATTAAAACGGCATATTTCATTCGAAACGATTTGATTTTTAACTGTTTGTTCAATCGATTTGAAATTGGTTTTTACAGAGTCTAGATTTTCGCTCATTTCAGCAATATCATCTAAGATTTGATAACGCAGTTTTTTCATCCAAACTTTTTCCAAGTCTTCTTTTTTTAAATAAAAGGCAAAAGATTTTTTATAAAATCGAATCGTATCTTTTTTAATATAGTCTATCGGAATCGTCTGAATTTTTTCTAAAACCTTTTTAGTGCGTATGAGGCCATTTACGTATTTTGCTTTTATATCAGTAAGAAAAGTGCAATCGTTCTTTAGAATCAAATCGTCTAAATTGTAGCGGTATTTCTGAGCCAATTCGTCATATTCGCTTTTAAAAAAGATATTGCGAGAAGGGTCAAGTTCGTTAATGAGATTGTCAAAAACGAACACAGATAAGCTGTCATCAACTGGTTTGGGTCTCAAATGTTCAGCTTGAATAAGCGCATTTATTTTGTTTAATATTTCACAAGTTTCTGCGCTGTTTTGACCAAAGGATATAGTTGATGTCAGCAAAAAAAGGAGTAGTGAAATCTTTTTCATAAATGGAAATTCAAGGTTCATGATTAAAGTTACACTAATTTTTTTACAAATTGTAGTATTTTTAGCAAAATATCGACAACGAAAAGCATTTAACCGTTAAACGAATACGCATCAAATAAATTAACCTGAATCTGCTTATTTATAGCAAAAAAAAAATGCGTTACAACCGTAACGCATCCTTTAGTATAAAGCAAAAAATTATTTCTTGTAAAACGGTAATTTCACCACTTTAGCAGGAACATCATTTTTTCTGATTCTAATAAAAATATCGCTGTCAACTGCACTGTTAGCAGTTGTAACATATCCTAAACCAATTCCTTTGTTCATAGAAGGAGACATAGTTCCAGAAGTTACAATTCCGATTACCGCTCCAGAACCATCAACAATTTCGTAATCGTGTCTTGGCACAGCGCGCTCTTGCATTTCAAAAGCAATTAATTTTCTTGTAACACCTGCTTCTTTCTGCTTTTTAAGCGCCTCAGAATTAGTAAAATCTTTAGTGAATTTTGTAATCCATCCTAAACCAGCTTCAAGAGGAGAAGTCGTATCGTTAATATCATTTCCGTATAGGCAGAATCCCATTTCCAAACGTAAAGTATCACGAGCAGCAAGACCAATCGGTTTAATGCCAAAAGCAGCTCCAGCTTCAAAAACTTTATTCCAGATAGCCTCAGCATCTGCATTTTTGCAGTAAATCTCAAATCCGCCAGAACCAGTATAACCAGTAGCAGAAATTATAACATCGCTAAAACCAGCAAAATCGCCAACCTCAAAATGGTAATATGTAATCGCAGACAAATCCACAGAAGTCAAAGACTGCATAGCTTCAACCGCTTTTGGACCTTGAATTGCCAATAAAGAATATTCATCAGAAAGATTCTTCATTTCAACTCCCAAATCATTATGAGAAGTAATCCAGTTCCAGTCTTTTTCAATATTAGAAGCATTTACAACCAGTAAATACTCCTCTTCTTTCATTTTATAAATAATCAAATCGTCAACGATTCCGCCTTCATTATTTGGAAGACAAGAATATTGTGCTCTTCCAATTGTTAAAGTTGATGCATCGTTTGAAGTCACTTTCTGAATCAAAGCCAATGCATTTGGACCCGTTAACAAAAATTCACCCATGTGAGAAACGTCAAAAACGCCGACACCATTACGAACCGTTTCGTGTTCAGCATTAACCCCTTCATAAGTAATAGGCATATTATAACCAGCAAAAGGAAGCATTTTAGCCCCTAAACCTTCATGTATGTGCGTAAGCGCAGTATTTTTCATTGTGTTGTTTTATAAAATTGTTTTGCAAATCTATTCAAAAAATATCAAATTAAAAGAGCTTAAATTATAAATTTCGCAATAATTAGGAGCTATTTCCTGCTATCCGCTATATTCCCGATCAACAAAAACTACGGCTAAAAAGCCTTGTTTTTCTAAATCGGGAGATGCCGCTACTATCAGCGCTAGGGGCGACAGTTTCAAAAGAAGAATCATGATTTCAATTTTTTATGTAATTTTATTGTATAAATATAGTCTAGATGAAATCACCGTATTTAATTAATAAAGAAGAATTTCAGAAATTATATAAACCTATAAATCCTCAAACTCACAAAGGAACACAAGGTCATGCGGTGATTATTGCTGGAAGTTACGGCAAAATAGGAGCGGCGGTTTTGGCTTCAAAATCCTGCCTCAAAACAGGTTGCGGACTCGTAACAACTTTTATACCCAAATGCGGTTATCAAATACTTCAAATTTCTATTCCCGAAGTAATGACTGTAACCGATGAAAACACCAATTTCATTACCAATATTCATTTGCCGCTAATTCCACAAGCCGTTGGAATAGGTCCAGGAATAGGAAAGGAGCTCGGAACACAAAAAGCGTTATTTGAATTTTTAAGAGTTAACAAAGCGCCTTTAGTCATAGATGCCGATGCGTTAAACATCATTTCTGAAAATTTATCATGGTTAGAATTGGTTCCTGAAGACACGATTCTAACACCGCATCCAAAAGAATTAGAACGCTTGATAGGAAGGTGGAATTCAGAAGCCGATAAATTCCAAAAAACGATTGCTTTTTCTGAAAAATATAAAGTGATTGTGGTCATGAAAGGGGCACCAACCTACATTATCAATAGAACTTCTGTCTACGAAAACACAAGCGGAAACGCCGCCCTTGCCACAGCAGGAAGCGGTGACGTTTTAACTGGAATTCTGACAAGTCTTCTAGCGCAAGGATACGAACCCAAATACGCTTCCAAAATGGGCGTCTACCTCCACGGATTAACAGCCGATTTAGCTTTACCCAAAACGGGTTATGAATCTTTTACGGCTTCGACAATTATTAAGTATTTAGGAAAAGCTTTTTTGAGTTTAGAAGTTTAATGCAAAAGTTATTGTAACGCAAAGAGCGCAAAGGTTTTTCGCAAAGTTTTTTGAGTTTGCTTTGCTTTTTAAGATCACAAAAAAATATTCTCATTTTTGTCATCCTGAGCGAAATCGAAGGAACGCAAAGATATTCTTCAAAGTTTAGTTTCTTTATCAAGCTACGTGTGTCCCCTCGACTTCGCTCAGGGTGACAACCCGATGCGTTACTATATAATTAAATCTCTGTGAACTTAAAAAGCAAAGCAAACTCAAAAAAAACTTAGTGCTCTTTGCGTAAACCTCCGCGAACTTTGCGTTACAAAAAACTTCACAAGAAGAAAAAATCTAAAATCTACATTCTACAATCTAAAATCAAAAATTGTAAGTTTGTAATATGAAAAATTTCGACTTAAGAACAGTAAATGTCATGCGTTATATAACGCCACTGCGCGAAGGCGGTTCTTTACCCGCTTTAGCAGAAGCCGATGACGATTTTAAATACGTATTAAAATTCAGAGGCGCCGGACATGGCGTGAAAGCCCTGATAGCCGAATTAGTCGGCGGACAAATCGCAAAAGCCTTAAAACTGCAATTACCAGAATTAGTTTTCGCAAACCTTGACGAAGCTTTCGGAAGAACCGAAGCCGATGAAGAAATCCAAGATTTGCTGCAAGGAAGTCAAGGCTTAAATTTGGCACTTCATTTTCTATCAGGAGCCATTACTTTTGATCCTGCTGTTACCACTGTCGATGCTAAATTGGCTTCGCAAATTGTTTGGTTAGACGCATATATCACAAACGTAGATAGAACTTTCAAGAATACCAATATGCTGATTTGGCATAAAGAATTATGGCTGATTGATCATGGAGCATGTTTGTATTTCCATCATTCTTGGAATAATTGGGAACAACACGCTAAAAGTCCGTTTGCGTTGATAAAAGATCACGTTTTACTGCCTCAAGCTTCACTTTTAAAAGAAGTCGATGCTGAGTTTAAAGCGATTCTAACGCCAGAAATTTTAGAAGAAATTGTCAATACAATTCCATTAGACTGGTTGCAATGGGAAGATGCGGATGAAACACCAGAAGGATTGCGAAACGTTTATTTGCAGTTTTTAAAGACAAGATTGGAGAATTCAGAAATATTTGTAAATCAGGCGCAAAATGAAAGATAATCACTTATACGAATATGCTGTGATTCGTGTTGTGCCAAGGGTAGAACGCGAAGAATTCCTGAATATCGGAATCATTTTGTTTTGCAAAAAAGCCAAATTTATAAAGGTTCTTTTTCATTTAAATAAAGAAAAAATACAAGCACTTTCTGCCGATTTCGACATCGAACAATTAGAATGCAATCTGACTTCATTGGTAAAAATCGCCAATGGAGCCAAAGATGGCGGTCCAATTGCTGAATTTGAGATTCCAGAGCGTTTTCGTTGGTTAACGGCCATTAGAAGTTCTGCAATTCAAACCTCAAGACCTCATCCGGGATTAACTCAGGATTTGGAGAAAACCGTTCAGCGTTTGTTTGAGGAGTTGGTTCTTTAAAAAGGGACTAAGATTCTAAGGTTTTTTAGTAGAGGCGCATAGCAGTGCGCCTATTTATTTGCCATAGATCAAAAGGATTAAAATGATTTTTGTTTCACGCAGATTTTGCAGATTGAAGCAGATTTAATTTAATTAATAATCTAATTTTAAATCTGCTTCAATCTTTTTAAATCTGTGTGAAAAATCTTTGTGCTTCAGCTCCCGATAGCTATCGGGATTGCTAGATTAAAAGACTTCGTGTCTTAGCGCCTTTGTGGCAAACAAAAAGCTACTAGAAAGAACCACAAACATTACCGCCCAAAGTAGGTCCTGCATTTGCAGAAATATCAGCTTTAACAGCTGTTTTGTCCAATTTCACGATAGAATATGGCGGAGTAAAAGCCGTACCGCTTCCAGCTTGAGTTCCCGTTACATTTGTAAATACATTATCTGTAGCCGTAACCGCCGTATAACCGCTCATTAAATCGATTGGATTTTTCACGCCTTCAAACACATTGCTTTCTACGCGAATATTTGCTTCAAATCCTGCGGCAATACATTTGTTGCTAACGGTGCTGTTAAAGAAACTGTTTACAATATGCACTTGTCCAAAACGAACTCTAGGCATTCTTTCTTTACAGCCTGGAGCCCACCAGCATCTTGCAAATGTGATTCTTAGTTTTCCGCGGTCACCAGTTGCACCATCGCTAGAACCAATTAAATTAGAAAATCTATGATCGTCAGTTCCGCCAGAACCTCCTGCTTTTGGTGGTTTTAGGTAATGGAATTTAGAATACGTAACCGAAATATAATCTGATTTGTTTTTGATGTCAAAGTTTCCGTCTACGCCATCTCTGAATTCGCAGTGATCGACCCAAACGTTTGTACATTCATCCAAAATGGCATTATCCCAACCATCCGTGTCATAAGCGCCAGGACCTTCAAAAATAAGGTTTCTGATGATGATGTTTTTGCATCTTTTGATGTTGATAATTCCAGAAGCATCTTTGGTCTGGTTTGTCGAAACCAATTTTGCTCCGCTAGCACCATAAATCGTTTTTCCAGTCTGATCCTGAAATGACAATCTTGTAGTAACTGTGATTGTTCCTGAAACTCTAATCACTTTTACAGAAGTGTTTTCAATAGCCGATTTAAGCTGAGCGTAAGTCGTAACTGTGGTTTCGGCAGCAGAACCACCGCCAGTTGTGCCTCCGTTTAGCGAAGCCCATCCAGGAACCTCAGCGCAATTTCCGATTTTAGCTGTCGGATTGGTTGCAGAAGCATCAATCTCAGTTTCGTTTGTTGGTTGAATACTAGCTTCTGTGTTTGAAGCGATTTCTTCGGAGTTACATGCCGTAAATCCGAAAATCAATGCTGCAGCGAACATTGAAAGTTTTGATTTTAAGTTCATAATTAAGTTTGGTTATTTAAAAAGTTTAACAACGCAAAACTCAATATTATTTGTAGGAAAAAAGTTGAACAAGTTCAAACTTTCGTAAAAAAATCTATGAAATATGTTTTTTTAACAGTTCTAAATTTACAAAAATGTATTTTATGTCTATTTTTACGTAATCGATTACATTAATTTAAGCCCCTAATTAATAATGAGTTGAAAAAACAAATTTAAACCTCACAAAAAACCACAAAAACCACAAGATGTACAACCTACTACGAGCAAACATTGAGCGAAAGATTCCGCTCACAGATGAAGAATGGGACATAATTGTTTCAAAAGCAGAACTCATCAAACTAAAAAAGAATCAATTCCTACAAGTTCAGAATTCGAATAGCAGTTACGAAGGATTTATTTTGAAAGGTTCATTCAAAACCTACATTTTAAACGAAAACGGAACAGAAACCGTCATTTTCTTCTCTTTCGAAAACGAATGGATTTGCGATCTGGAAAGTTTTTACCACCAAAAACCAACCACATACAACATTAAAGCTATTGAAGACAGCGAAATAGTAGTTATCAATAAAATGCAAAAAGCGTATTTATTTGCCGTAATTCCAAAACTTATTAAGTTTCATGTTTTAATGATAGAACGAGCCAATGTAGCTATTCAGCAACGGCTTTTGGATGTGCTACATAAAACCTCAAAACAGCGTTATCTCGATTTTAAGGAGCGTTACCCGCAAAAGATACGTTCGATAAATAATAAGAATTTGTCTTCGTATTTAGGTGTTTCGCACGAGTTTCTATCGAAGATTAAGAGAACGGTATCTTGATTTGAAGGATCAAAGGTACAGAGTAACAAAGTGACAAAGGTCTTCTGTAGAGACGCACTGCAGTGCGTCTAACGTTGCGTAAAAAATCTCGCAATCCCGATAGCTATCGGGATTGCGAGATTAAAAAAATAGCGAACCTTGCGTAATTCTCAGCGTTCTTAGCGGTTAAACTCTCAAATACTTTTCTCCAAATAAATAAACTCCAAAGGTTCTGCAGAAACCGTAGTATGAATTTCACTCTCAGGAAAAGCTTCACGTTTTCCGGTATCTACATAACCATGACGTTTGTACCACGCCACAAGCTCTTCGCGAACCGAAATAACCGTCATAATAATACTTGACAAACCAAGGGATTTTGCATGATTTTCGGCCTCGGCTAAAAGCTTTTTCCCGATTCCGCTGTTTTGAAGTTCTGGCGAAACCGTTAGCATTCCTAAGTACAATTGATGTTCTTTTTCTACCAATAAAACCGAACCAATGATTTTGTCATTTTCTGTAAATTTCAGAATCGTATTTTTTGGATCAAGAAAGATTTCGGTCATTTCCTGCTCGTCTGTTCTTTTTCCTTCTAGTAAATGCGCTTCGGTTGTCCAGCCTTTTTTAGAAGTTTCGCCTCTGTAAGCGGAGTTGATTAAAATCGTTAATGCTGGAATATCTTCGATTGTTGCTTTTGTAATCATATATTTTGTAAAATGTGAAATGTGAAATGTGAAATGTAAAATGTAAAATTACAATTTGGGGCGTAATGAAAAACAGGATTTTAAATTTATGTAAGTAAATATTTAAATAAAATTCTAGAAATTTGTATGAAACACAAAATCAATAAAGTATGAGCAGAATACACTTATTTGAATTGAAGATCAACAATGGCTTACCGAATTTATTAGAAATTACATGACCGATTTTCTGCAGTTTCTTTCTAATAAAACTGCGATGTATAGAGGAATTGTTCCTGTAATTGAAAAAGCTTTAAAAGAAACCCAAACCAACCAAATTATAGATTTGGCTTCGGGCGGTGGCGGTGGATTGATTTGGTTAAACGCCGAATTGCGAAAAAACAATCCCGATTTAAAAATTCTGCTGACGGATTATTATCCCAATATTCCTGCATTCGAGCATACTCAAAAACAAGCCGATAATTTCGATTTTGTAAAAACTTCCGTCGATGCCAGAAACGTTCCCGAAAACTTAAAAGGACTTCGAACGCAATTTTTATCCTTTCATCATTTTAAACCGAAAGATGCGCAACAAATTCTGCAAAATGCAATTGACACAAACAGTTCGATTGCTATTTTTGAAGGGCAGGAGAGAAGTGTTCCAAGTATTGTGGCGATGCTACTTTCGCCGATTTCCGTTTTGCTGACAACGCCATTTATCCGTCCGTTTAAAATGGGCAGAATCATTTTTACGTATTTAATTCCAATTGTGCCCATTTTGGTTTTGTGGGATGGCGTAGTTTCGTCTTTAAGAACGTATTCTGTTGACGAAATGAACGAATTGATTTCTAAATTGAATAATAAAGATAATTTTAATTGGGAGGTTGGAAAAGTGAAATCTGGACCTGCGAAGATTTTGTATTTGTTGGGAACTAAAAAATGAATTGACTAACAGCTTTAGCTGGAGGCAATTGATTTTAATATTGTGCGCATTTGCTAGCTTGATAGAACTAATTGTTTTTCCGTGATTCAATCAAATCTAAACGATTTTGAATTCGTTCAATAATATCTAAGTCATCATCACCATGAATATCTCTTATATTATAATTCGGATTTCTAGGATCAGTAGTTTTCTTAAATTCATTAATATTGAGATTGAACAATGCCTGTCCAAATCTCTGACTTGGATTCTTTTCTAAATAAGATTCTATTAACTCAAGGATAAGTTTATGCTCTGGTTTCATATGATTTTTTTTTACTTAAATCTTCGAAAAATTGTATTGGATCATTTAAAAATTTTGTAGCATTCGAGGCTCTAATACTTTTGAAAATATCCTCTAAATTTGGTTGAAAAATTTCTCCCTTTAAATCAATTAAAATGAAGTGATTTTTTTTGCAAAGATTTAAAATAGATTGCAAGACCTCAGTAATATTGGAAACTTTTCTTAAATCAATTCGGAATTTAAAACTTTCAATTTTTAATTTATCATCACTTAAACAAATACAAGCATCATTATCTTCTTCATTTTGTTCATTTCCTTTCCAGTTTAAATAAGTTTCATTTCCCCAATCAGCTTTTGGGATAATTTGATCAAGTTCATAAATGATAGAAGGGATGTCGCTATTAAAATCTTTCCAAAAGGAATTAGTTTCTGGTAGAAATTTTGTTTTGTTGTTTTTAAAAATGCATTCGTAATTACTGTCGATTGAGTCTTCTGGAACTACGATTAAAAGATGTTGCCAAACTGCCATTTCTGTAAACGGTATTTAATTTTATTACTCAAATATTCCCCAAATATATCTATCGTCTACAATTGCATTGGGGTTTTCGCTTACTTTTTCTAAGAAAAGACTGAAGTTGTCATAAGTTCTTAGCTTATAAATTAATTGTTGGCCTTCATGGTTTATAATTATTTTCCAGACTCTTCTTTTGTTAATAGTAACCATAGTTCTTCTCGCTTCAATAATTGCGGAGAGAGGATACTTAATTACAGGCTCATTTGATTTTATTAGGTATAAATTATTTTCATCGAAGTAAAAAACCGTAGTGTTAAAGATGAATTTTTCTAAACCCCAGAAAAATGGTGTCGGTGCTGATAATCTACATAGAGTCCACAAATCGAGACCTGTTCTTTTCTTAAATTCTATCGCTCTTTTTTCTCTATAGTAATCAACCCAAGATTGAACTTTCGGGTAACAGATAAGAGAAATAATAATTAATGCTAAAAAGACCAGAACAATGTTTGTACCCATTTTAAATTTTATTGTTTTTTAATCAAACATAATCAAATTTTAAAAAGAAAACCACAGAGAAAGTATTTTTTAGATTTATTGAATTGTAAGTTTGAAAAACAATAATTTACGTGAAATATGAAATACGTATCTTACAAAAACAATTTTGTTTTTTACTGAAAATTGAGTTTCGTTTAAGAATTTTAAATATCTTTGAATTATGAGTACAGCAACTAAACCAAGACATATCGGCAGAAATATAAGCCGTATCAGAGAGCTTAAAGATATGAAACAGGATGCATTGGCATTGGCTTTAGGCATAAGCCAGCAGATGGTTTCGAATATTGAAAACAGCGAAACGGTTGACGAGCAAAGATTAATTGAGATTGCAAAAGCTCTTGACGTTTCTGTTGAAGCCATTAAAAACTTTTCGGAAGAAGCGGTTTTTAATATTATTGGAAATACCATTCAAGATAATGGTACGCTTTCAACTACCACGGGTAATTACAATTGTACTTTTAATCCTTTAGATAAAGTTGTTGAGCTTTACGAACGTTTGGTGCAAGCTGAAAAAGATAAAGTGGAGTATTTGGAGAAGTTATTGAACGGGAAATAAATGTTTGAAGATATATTATAACTAAAAAAGAGATCTTAAAATTTAAGATCTCTTTTATTTATATTCCATTGCTAATGCGACCGAGGGGATTTGTATTATGTCAATATTGATCAATTTCAATAATTTCCGTTGCTGCATTTGGTTTTCCTGCCGTATTTTGGTCAATAAATTTTATTGCCAATAAATTACCTTCCTTTATGTAACCCCATCTATTCCATCCTTCATCAAAATTATTAACTGATAGATAAAATTGTTTGTTTTCTTCATTTTGAGCGAACATAAAAGTTGACATTCCATATCCCTTATCTTCGGGAATGTGATAAACTCTTACTATTTCATATCCTTCGGCAACTAATTCTTCTATATGTTCTTTGTCATAGACATTTTCGGTTTTATCTGAGATAAACCATGTTACGCTATGAATAGGATTGTCAGCTATTTCGCAATTATAAAGTTTAGACAAAAATTCTTGGTTCTCAGGATTATTTATTGTTTCAGTTTTTAATTTAGAAATTATATTAAAATAATGTACAGATACAAATAGAAGATAAATATTAATTATATTATTAGAATATTTGAATGAAGGATTAATTATGAATACTAATTCTTTTACAATTTTATTAGCTTCTACACAGGCTGTATCAAAATAAGATTCGTTTGTGAATATATAATGAAAAATATTTAGTATTTCAATAATTATACTTTCAATATCCTCTGAAGAGGTATACTTATATTCGATTTTTCTTTTTAAAGCTGTTGCTCTAGAAATCCCAATAATTCCATTCCAGAAATCCTCAGATTTCCAATCAGCAGTTTGCTCAATTATTTTGTCATATTCTCCAAGATAAATTAAGGATAGATAATATAGCTTAATTACTGTATAGCTGAATTTTTTGTTTGATATACTTGGATTATGAAAATTATTATCAATTAAATACTGTAAATAAACTAATGAATCTTGATAATCATTATTTTGAAAATATCTAATTGCAAGGGATAAATTTATTCTTGGAGAGTTTGGAGAAAAAGAATTAGCCTTTAAAAGATAATTTAATTCATTAGGAATATCTTTTAAAGCTCTGAAGATTCTAGAAAAATGAAATAATAGTAAAGAATCATTATTTTTATATCTGATGATTTCATTGAATCTATCTTTTATAGTGACTAATTCACCATGATTAGAAAATTGACTACCCGTTTTGCTTAAACATTTATTAAGATCAGTAATCAAGCCATATGTTGAACTTTCAATATTTTCGGGAATATATTCGTCGTCGAATTCGGATAGCCCTAATTGTTTTATTCTAGTCGATTGTTCTAATATTTTATTCTTTCTTTTTTTTATGTCCTCAGTTATATTATTTCTAACTTCAATGTTTTTAGGATTAGTCAAAAGCAAATCTCTAATTGAATCACTTAATTTATATGAATCATTTCCAAATTCATCAATGCTTCTAATTATTAAACTTGTTTTTGCTAATTCATTTATTGATTCTATAATTTCATCTTTACTTATTCCAATAAAATCCATTAAGTCTGATTTGTTTGGATTTCCAATGGCGTAAATTGCTTCTAGTATTGTTATTGAAGTAGATTTTAACGACTCAATTAAATTTTTATACGAAAAAGAAGCAATGTCTTTTTGCGATTTATTTATAGATTGAGAAATATCGCCTTCTTTTATATATAAATCGATAGTTAAACGGATCGCTAAAGGATTATTATTAGCGGCATCAGCAATTTTTTCTAAATCTTCTTGCTTAAAATCGACTACACCTCTCTTTTTTAGATAATTTCTACTTAAATTAACAGCATGTCTTTTAACTAGAGGTTCTATTGGTACTGTAGTAGCGGAATCAATAGAAATTCGGCTAGTCACTAATACTCTCCATTTTAAAGGTAAAGACTGATTAAACTCAATAAATTCTTTAGAAGAATCAATAAGAAGCGTTTCTAAATTATCGATGCAAATTAATATTTTTTCATCTTCCAATTTTTCTAAAGCATCTTGAAATGAGACTAAATGATTTTTTGAATAAATTTTGTTTAAGTCTTTTAATATTGATTCTTTTATTTGCTCAATTCCATTTATAGCATCAATTGCCTCAATACCATTCGCAGTTAGCTTTTCGTTTTTTAATGTACAAAATATGATAGAGCTTAATTTTGATGACCATAGGGGACTTAAACTTAAGTCTTTTAAATACTGCAATACTAATGCTGTTTTTCCAATTCCACCCGGAGCAACTATTGCAATAAGATTGTTACGTTGTTTAGATAAAACACTTTCTAAGTCTTTAAATTCTTTATCTCGACCTAGCAAACCAGTAATTTCATGATCAAATGTTGTCGGAAGTGTATTAGGAATAGCCCAACTAACATTGTCAAGCCACTCATCAGGCGGTGTATTTAAGTTTTCTTCAATTGCAGAGTTTAAAGCATTCCTAACAGAAGTTAGATTTAGTTTTTCGATTAAAGGATCACTTGCAATCGTTGCAGTTCTAAACCAATATGAATCTGGAAAAGGTCTATTAGGGTGACTAACGGCATTTCGGATATTGAATATCCCTAAAAGAGAACAAAGCTGTTTTAATTCAACCATGTGAATATGTAAACTTGTTCCTTCAGTTATATTTATTGCAAAATTGAAAATTTCATCAAGATAACTAGCTTCAATTATTAAGTTAAAGTCTCCTTTATCAATCACATTGCCTCTTGCTTTTTCTCTCTCAATAATTGAATCAATAGATGTTTCAGGTATCGTATTGATAATTTCATTGTCTATAATGTAATTACCGAGTGATAACTCAAGTTCATATACAATCATAGCTGTTTTAATTCTTAGCTTTTGGGTAGCATCCATTGGTTTAATTGTATGGTTATTAAGGTTAGAAATAAATTTGTTTGGTTTCAAACTTAAAAATTTATCTTACAAAAAACAAATGATTAAATGAAATTCAAAAGCCACAAACTACATAATATAACTGTAATTTGTGGCTTTAAAATTTTATAGAGAGAATGTTACTCCAAGAAAGCCTTCAACTCCTCATAAGTCCCAATCTTCGTACTAACTTTCTCCTCATTAATAACACTCTCAATTTGAGCAGGAATAGGAAGCGTAATTTCTAGCGCCGGTTCAACAACATCTAAGAATTTAATAGGATGCGCCGTTTCTAAGAAAATACCAATAGTGTTGGGGTGTTTTTCCAGTTCTTTTTTCAAACCTAGATAACCCACAGCACCGTGCGGTTCTGCAATATAACCATCTGCGTTGTAAATTTTCTTTAGAGCTTCAAGCGTTTCTTCGTCAGTATAACTATAAGAAGAAAAATCTTTTTCGAAAGCTTTTAAATCGTTGTTGTACAATTCCTGAATTCTAATAAAGTTGCTTGGGTTTCCAACATCCATTGCGTTAGAAATTGTTGCTTTAGAAGGTTTCGGGTCGTATTTTCCGTTTTCTAAGAATCTTGGTACCGTGTCGTTTACGTTTGTAGAAGCAACGAAATGTTCAATTGGCAAACCTAATTTCTTTGCCATAATTCCGGCGCAGATATTTCCGAAGTTTCCGCTTGGGCAAGAGAAAATTAAAGGTTTGTTTTGGCTTTTCAACGCTTTGTAAGCAAAGAAGAAATAAAACATTTGCGGTAACCAGCGCGCAATATTAATCGAGTTGGCAGAAGTCAGGTTTTTGTGCGCCAAAGTTTCATCCAAAAACGCTTTTTTCACCATATCCTGACAATCGTCAAAAACACCGTCAACTTCAAGCGCTTTAATGTTTTGCCCTAAAGTCGTCAATTGTTTTTCCTGAATATCGCTCACTTTTCCAGACGGATATAAAATGACAACATCAACACCGTCAACGCCTAAAAATCCGCTCGCAACCGCGCCACCAGTATCTCCGGAAGTCGCTACTAAAACCGTGTTTTTAGAATCTTTTTTGTCTTTGTTGAAATAACCCAAACAACGCGACATAAAACGCGCTCCAACGTCTTTAAACGCCATTGTCGGTCCGTGGAATAATTCTAAGGAATAGATTCCGTTTTCGACCTTCACAACCGGAAAATCAAAAACTAAAGTTTCAGCAATGATTTCTTTTAATTTTTCTGCTGGGATTTCGTCACCAACGAATTGTTTAATCGCTTCAAAAGCAATTTCTTCGTGGCTTAAACTTTCAATTTTATCAAAAAATGAAGGATCAAGCGGTGTAATGCTTTCTGGGAAATATAATCCTTTGTCAGTTGCTAATCCTTGTATAACAGCTTCCTGAAAAGAAACTTTTGGGGCATTATGGTTTAAACTGTAGTATTTCATTATTTTAGATTTTTGATTTTAGATTTTAGATTTTTTGGAACGTAAATTCCAGTGCTAAAATTCCAAATTCCAATGGTTTGTGTTGTAATGTTTTCAGCGCATTTTTGTCATTTCGACGTAAGGAGAAATCTTCGTAAGTAACTCCGCAATGTTTAGCCAATCTTTGTCGAGCTTCTCGCGAAGATTTCTCCTTACGTCGAAATGACAAACTGTATGGTTATGTTTTGTGTCTATACTTTGCGTTGGCTTCGACGGAGTTTATCCTGAGGAACGAAGGGCTCAGCCTGACAAACAGTGCGCATAATTTTTAATTCTAAATTTTTAATTTTTAATTGAATCAAAGAATCCTAACTCCATCTGGATTAATCTTCGAAACATGAATTTCATACGGTAAATTCATTTTTTCGTAAACGTCACTCATGGCTTTTGCGATTTTTTCGGCGGTTTCTTTTCCTCGGCTTAAAGCGAAAATCGACGGACCAGAACCTGAAATTCCAGAACCTAAAGCGCCATTTTCGTAAGCCGTTTGTTTGATTTGGTCGAAACCTGGAATTAAAACGCTACGAACTGGTTCAACGATTTCGTCGTGAAGCGATCTTCCGATTAAATCGTAATCTTTGGTGTAAAGACCAGCAACCAATCCGCCGACATTTCCCCATTGCGTGATAGCACTTTTTAGAGAAACGTTTTGTTTTAAAACTGAACGCGCGTCAGAAGTTTTTAACTCAATTTGAGGATGAACCACTGTTGCGTATAATTCTTCCGGACTGTCAATTCTGATAATATCTAAAGGCGAATAGCTTCTTACCAAGGTAAAAGCGCCTAAAAGGGCAGGAGCAACGTTGTCGGCATGTGCGTTTCCGCTGGCTAATTTCTCGCCCTGCATCGCAAACTGAACCAAATCTTTACGGGAATAAGGCCTTCCTAATAATTCATTAATTCCGAAAACCGCTCCGGCAGAACTCGCCGCACTGCTTCCGATTCCGCTTCCGGCTTTTATGTTTTTATAAATTTCGATTTCGAATCCGAAGTCTAATTCATCTAAAGTTTCTAGCATTGCCAAAGCCGCAACTCCAGAAACGTTTTTCTCGGTTTCCAAAGGCAAATCGGCACCGACAATTTTAGTGATTCGAACTCCTTTTTGATCGACTTTTCGAACAATCATTTCATCGCCCGCATTGTCTAAGCAAAGTCCCAATACGTCAAATCCGCATGAGAGATTTGCAATTGTAGCGGGACAGAATAATTTTATTTCCATTTTTTGTTGTTTCAGGTTTCAGGTTTAAAGTTTCAAGTTGCCAAACTTTGTGGGTTTAACCGCAAAGTTCGCAAGGTTTTTTCGCAAAGCACACAAGAAAAAAACAAAGCTTTGCGAACTTTGCGTAGCTCTTTGCGTGCTTTGCGGTTAAACTATAAGCCTGAAACAAAAATTTATATGTTTCCTATTCTAATAACATCTGCAAAAATTCCTGATGCTGTAACCGCTGCTCCAGCTCCGGCTCCTTTGATTAATAAAGGCTGATCTACGTAACGATCTGTGTAGAACAAAACGATATTATCTTTTCCTTCTAAATTGTAGAAAGGATGATCTTTTGGAATAAATTGCAGACCAACGCTTGCTTTTCCGTTTTCGAATTGCGCTACATATTTCAGTCTTGAATCTTTGGCTAAAGCTTCTTTGTAAATGTTCTCGAAATGAGAAGCGTGTTTGATTAACGAAGCAAAGAAATCATCGTTGTTTGTTGTTGCTAAACATTCTGCTGGCAAGAACGATTCGTTTGCAATGGCGTCGATGTCCATTTCGTAACCGCTTTCGCGAATAAGAATCAGGATTTTACGCGCTACGTCGATTCCGCTTAAGTCGATTTTAGGATCTGGTTCTGTGAAACCTTGAACTCCAGCTTCTTTTACCACATCGTGGAAAGAATTGTTTTCGTCAAAATTGTTGAAAATAAAGTTCAAACTTCCAGATAAAACCGCTTGAATTTTATGCACTTTATCACCAGAAGCAATAAGGTTTTTTACTGTATCAATAATTGGCAATCCCGCACCAACATTCGTTTCAAATAAGAAAGGAGCGTTGTATTGACGAGATAAGCTTTTTAGTTTTTTATAATTGTCATAAGCAGATGAACAAGCAATTTTGTTGCAAGTTACAACGGCAATACTTTCTTTTAAGAATTTCTCGTATGCTTCAGAAACCGTTGCATTTGCTGTAATGTCTACGAAAATGCTGTTACGTAAATTCAGTTCTTTTGCTTTTTTAATGAATTCTTCTATACTTGCTGGTGCACCTTCGCTTAAAGCGGTATCCCAATTTTTTAATGAAATTCCGTCTTCGTCAAAGACCATTTTTCTTGAGTTTGATAAAGCAATTACGCGAACGTTGATCTTTAAATTATCTTTTAAAAACTTCCTTTGGTTGTGAATCTGTTCGATGAATTTTTCGCCCACATTTCCAACTCCCATTACAAATAAGTTCAGCTGTTTTGTGTTTTCTTCGAAGAAATTTTCGTGTAAAGTGTTCAATGCTTTTTTAACATCTCTTTCGTTAATTACAGTCGAGATATTTCTTTCAGAAGCACCTTGCGCAATCGCACGAATGTTTACGTTGTTTTTTCCTAAAGTACTGAACATTCTTCCGCTTAAACCTTGGTGATTTTTCATGTTTTCACCCACTAAAGCAATAATGCAAAGGTCTTTTTCTACATAACAAGGATCGATTTTGTTCTGAGAAATTTCGATTTCGAATGCTCTGTTGATTGCAGCTTCGGCATTATCAGCATCAGAATTCAAGATTCCGATACAAATAGAGTGCTCAGAAGAAGCCTGAGTAATAAAAATTACGTTGATTTTTTCTTGAGACAATACTTCAAACAAACGTCTTGACGAACCCGCAACTCCAATCATTCCTGGGCCTTCAAGTGTTAAAAGCGAAATATGATCAATATGGCTAATTCCTTTTACAACAGTATCTTTTGATGAAACCTGATTCGAAATTAAAGTTCCCTCAGCTTCTGGCTCAAAAGTATTTTTGATTAAAATCGGAATGTTTTTTCTTAAAACAGGCTGAATTGTTGGCGGATACAACACTTTTGCTCCAAAATGCGACAATTCCATCGCTTCTTGATAAGAGATAGTAGCAATTGGCTGCGCTTGTTTTACAATTTTAGGGTTTGCAGTAAACATTCCATTTACGTCAGTCCAGATCTCCAATTGTTCAGCATTGATTGCTCCCGCGATAATTGCAGCAGTATAATCAGAACCTCCGCGTCCTAAAGTAGAAGTGATTCCGTCTAAAGTTTGTGCAATAAATCCTGGCAGGATATTGATTCTAGATTTGTTTTCAGCAAAATATTCTTGAATTAATTTATTAGAAACTTCGAAGTTAACAGCTGCTTTTCCGAAGTTGTTATCTGTTTTAATTAATTCTCGGCTGTCTTTGTAAACCGCATCTTTGCTGATTTGCTGATACGCTTGAGCGATGATGAAAGACGAAAGCAGTTCACCAAAACTTAAAATAGTATCGGCAGTTCTTGGAGACAATTCGCCAAGCAAGAAACAGCCGTCTAATAAAGTTTCTAAGTGATTTATGATGCGTTTTACGTGGCTTAACAAACTGCTTTGTTCGCTTACAGGAATCAGTTCTTTAAGAGTGTCAAGGTGTTTTTTCTCGATTTCAGCAACAACTTCTCTAAAGCTTTCGTCGTTTGCTGCCGCTTTTGCCGCTGCCAATTGCAGTAAATCAGTTACTTTACTTAAAGCAGAAACTACTACAACTAATTGATCTTGCTTTGCTTTTTGGTTAACAATGTCGAGAACGAGTTTTATATTTTGAGCATTGGCTACCGAAGTTCCGCCAAATTTTAATACTTTCATTTTGTGTGATATTTTTTCTTTTGCAACTATTTTTTATGTATTCATTACCTTTCTTCTTTTTAGAAAAAAAGTATATACGAACTGGATTATATGTAAAAATGTATACCCCTAAGGGGTAGTAGTTGTTGTAGTAGAAATAATGGTAGCAGCAATTGCAACTCCTGTTTGAGTTGTAATAATTGTAGAATGATATTTTATGCTGTTACTTTTCATTTTTGATTTTTCAAAAGTACAGTTTTTTACAAGAGTTAAAAACATAAAAAGCTTTTTTACGAATATTTTAATAATTCAAATCTCTATAAATCAATATTGAGTATTTGTTAAAATTGGATATGTTAAATTGATGTTTTGCTATATTTTGGACAGCGTTTTTTGAAGATTGAGCCCATGCAATAGATTGATGTTTAGCCCAAAAAGACATTAATAATGGAACAAAACGATATATTTTGATTAAAAAAGACATTGAATCTATGTTAAGAGTTCTTGTTGAAATTTTAATTATTGTGATAAAATGTTGCTTTTTAATATTGATTTGTTGAATTTTGGCGTTTAAAATTTACAATCATCATGAGAGAGATCCATTATATAAGTTCGGAAACGATCACTTTAGAAACATTACAAGAAGTTCTAAGTCAGAATAAGATACTTGAATTGTCTGAAGAAGCTAAAGTAAATGTTCAGAAATGCCGTGATTATTTAGATAAAAAAATGGCATCGCATACGGCACCGATTTACGGAATCAATACAGGTTTCGGATCTTTATATAGTGTAAAAATCTCTAATGAAAACTTATCTAAACTTCAGGAAAACTTAGTAAAATCGCACGCTTGCGGAACAGGTGAGGAAGTTCCAGCTGAGATCGTAAAGATGATGCTTCTGCTAAAAATCCAATCTTTAAGTTACGGACATTCTGGCGTTCAGTTAAAAACACTGGAGCGATTAGTTGATTTCTATAATAATGATATTCTTCCGATAATATATACTCAAGGTTCACTTGGGGCTTCTGGGGATTTAGCTCCTTTGGCGCATTTATCTTTACCTTTAATAGGAGAGGGAATTGTATTATTTGAAGGAAAAAAGGCTGCTTCTGCTGAAGTTTTAAAACATTTTAACTGGGAACCAATCGTTTTACAATCAAAAGAAGGTTTGGCTTTATTGAACGGAACGCAGTTTATGAGTGCTTATGGAGCACATATTTTAATTAAAGCGTATAAATATTCGTATTTGGCAGATTTAATCGGAACTATTTCTCTGGAAGGTTTTGATGGAAGAATTGAGCCATTTAATGAATTGATACATTATATACGTCCGCATAAAGGACAAATTGTAACGGCACAGCGAATTACTGAATTCTTGGAAGGAAGCGAAATTATTGCTCAAGAAAAGAAACATGTTCAGGATCCGTATTCTTTCCGTTGTATGCCACAAGTTCACGGAGCTTCAAAAGACGCGATTGATTATGTTAGAAAAGTATTCAAAACTGAAATTAATTCGGTAACGGATAATCCTAATATTTTTATTGAAGCGGATCAGATTATTTCTGGTGGAAATTTCCACGGACAGCCATTGGCATTAGCTTTAGACTTTTTGGCAATTGCTTTAGCTGAATTAGGAAGCATTTCAGAGAGAAGAACCTATCAGTTAATTTCTGGTTTGCGTAATCTTCCTGCATTTTTGGTTGATAATCCAGGCTTGAATTCAGGATTTATGATTCCGCAATATACAGCAGCAAGTATTGCAAGTCAGAACAAACAATTGGCAACTCCGGCGAGTATTGATAGCATTGTTTCGAGCAACGGACAAGAAGATCACGTGAGCATGGGAGCAAACGGAGCGACAAAAGCCTTACGAGTTTTAGATAATTTAGAGCGTATTTTGGCGATCGAGTTGCTAAATGCTTCACAAGCCATTGCTTATAGAGAGCCTCTAAAATCAAGCGATTTTATCGAAATGTTCTTAAACAGCTATAGAGAAGTGGTGCCTTTGGTAAAAGAAGACAGAATTTTACATAATGACATAGAAAACACTGTTTTATTCCTTTCGAGTTTTCAAATTGAAAACGATTTGTTAACAATGGCTTAACACTGGAACGTGTTATTGAAGGTAATTTTGCACTATCAAAAATAAAACAATGTCAATAAACAGTATTTTCCAATTTTTAGTGCCGAAAGACAAAAAATTCTTTCCACTTTTTGAAGAGGCTTCAAGCAATTTAATTGAATTAGCTTCTAACTTACACGAAGCTGTAAATTTACCATTAAAAGAAAGAGAGATCCTTTTTCAAAAAATTGACGAATTAGAACAAAAAGGAGAAGACATTACTCGTCAGACTAACTTAGAGTTAAGCAGAAACTTTATTACTCCGTTTGACAGAGAAGATATTCATACGTTAATTACTTCAATTGATAACGTTGCAGATTACCTTCACGGTGCATCTAGCCGTATGAGATTGTATCAAGTTGATAAGATTACAAAATCTATCAGAAAGATGACAGAAATCAACCTTGAAGCTTGTCAAAACATTGACAGTGCAGTGAAAGAGTTGAGAAACCTACAAAACTTTAAAGTTATTAAAGATGCTTGTGCTAGAATCAACAAACTAGAAAACAAATCTGATAACGTTTATAACAAAGCAGTTTTTGAAATTTTTGAAAACGAAACAGATGCTAAAAATATTATTAAATATAAAGAAGTGTTATCTGTTTTAGAATCAGCAACAGATAAATGTAAGAGTGTTGCGAACATACTAGAATCTATTTCTGTAAAACATTCTTAATTCAATTTTTCAATCTGAAGTTATAATCTTATGACTATACTTATATTAATTATAGTACTTGCCTTAATTTTTGATTACATCAATGGTTTTCATGATGCGGCAAATGCTATTGCGACTGTTGTTGCGACAAAGGTTTTGACACCTTTTCAGGCGGTAGTCTGGGCAGCATTTTTTAACTTTCTGGCGTATTGGGTTTTCGGATTTGGTGTTGCAGATACTGTTGCTAAAACAGCGCACACCATGGAGATTAACCTAGTTGTAATTTTGGCTGGAGTTATCGCTGCGATCTGCTGGAATTTATTGACTTGGTGGTTAGGAATTCCTTCAAGTTCTTCACATACACTTATTGGAGGTTTTGCGGGAGCGGCTGTGGCACATGCTATCGCTGTACACGGTTTCTCTGGTTATGTTGGAGAAGACGGAGCAACTCACTATTGGTATGAAATTGTAAGCTGGTATAAAGCCGGAAAAGATGGTGCGATGCCCTCGGGAGTTCTTATTATCATTGCATTTATCGTCTTAGCGCCATTATTAGGAGCATTAGCTTCTTATTTAATTTCAATCTGGCTTTTAAATGCTTCTCGTAAAACTATCGGTCCTAAAATCTTTACTGCAGCTTTAATGATTGCTACTATTGTTTTTGTATACTACCAAATGGTGCCTTATGAAAAAATTGAAAAACCAAGATTTGATTCACATTTCTGGAGTGTTGCTTTTGAAGCTCATAATATTAAATGGTTCTTAGTAGCTTTTATTATCTTAACTGTAAGTGGTTTTTGTTTACTATTCAGCAGTTTAAATCTTCATCAAGCAGATGCGGCTTTAAAGAAAATGCAATTATTGTCTTCTGCGGCATTTAGTTTAGGTCACGGAGGAAATGATTCTCAAAAAGTAATGGGAATTATAGCTGCGGCTGTAGCAGTTTATATCAATACAAATCCAGGAGTTCATATGGATGCTTGGTTAGATGTTGTGCTTCCAAACGATGATTTAGGAATTAAAGGCGTAATGCCAAGCTGGATCCCGTTGGCATGTTATTCTGCCATTGCTGCAGGAACTTTGAGCGGTGGATGGAAAATTGTGAAAACAATGGGTTCTAAAATCACAAAAGTAAGTTCATTTGAAGGTGTAGCTGCTGAAACTGCAGGAGCTTTAACGCTTTACTTTACAGAACACTTAAAAATCCCAGTAAGTACGACGCACACTATTACAGGTTCTATTATCGGGGTTGGATTAACAAAACGTGTATCTGCCGTTAGATGGGGAGTTACAGTAAGTTTAATCTGGGCTTGGATCTTGACTATTCCAATTTCAGCTATTCTAGCAGGTTTGGTTTACTTCATTCTAAGCGTCTTCATCTAATCTAATAAAATGAATTTTGTAAAATGTGAAACTAAATCACATTTTTGTTAATATAGAAAACCGATTTCAAATCTGAAATCGGTTTTTTTTGTTTTAATTTGTTTTAAAGTAAAAGTATAAAAGCTTTTAGAGGCTATATGAATAGCTAATTTTATAGACTTTTGGAAATAGTTTAATATTTAAAATAATGAAGAGAATAATTGTATTGGTTTTATTGCTGATTGTAAAAACTAGTTTTGCTCAATTAAAGGAAAAAACGTTTAAATATGGTTTTGTCGATCAGACAGGAAAAGAAATCGTTCCTTGTAAATATGATGGTATTTCTGCATTTGAAAATGGTTTTGCGGTTGTACAATTAAAAGGCAAAAGCGGTGTGGTAGATAAAACCGGAAAAGAAGTTATTCGCTGTATTTATGATGAAATAATTAACAAACCGAATTGGATAATAGTGAGCAATAAAAATGCTAAAGCTCAATATTTAGTTAAATCTTCTGATGTTTTGCTAACTAAAAAATACGATGATGTAAAAGCCTTATCATCTGAAATAACAGCTGTCAAACTTAATAATAAATGGGGTTTTATAGATGTGGTTGGAGAAGAAATAAGTCCAAAATATGACGAAATAATTGATTTTACAGATCGATTTGCAGT
This sequence comes from Flavobacterium sp. F52, assembly GCF_000278705.1. NCBI lineage: Bacteria > Pseudomonadati > Bacteroidota > Flavobacteriia > Flavobacteriales > Flavobacteriaceae > Flavobacterium > Flavobacterium sp. F52. The sequence goes on from NZ_AKZQ01000006.1 coordinate 261,380, forward strand.
TGTGAAATTAAATGGCAGATTTGGTATTGTAGATCAGATTGGAAAAGAGGTTGTTCCGCCAACTTATGATCGCGTACAGAATTTTAAAGATGGTGTTGCAATAGTAGAATCTAATTCTAAATATGGAGTAATTAGTGAAGACGGAAAAATTGTAATTCCTGTGAAGTACGATATGAATTTTTATTTTAAAGACAATGTATTAATTGTAAAACAGGAAAATAAATATGGCATCTTAGATAATGAAGGAAAAGAAATTGTGCCAATACAATACGATTTCATGGTTTTGAATGAGGATTTGATTCAAGTGAAATTAGACGATAAATACGGATTGATTGATAAGGCAGGAAAAGAAATCACATCTGTAAAATATGATTTGATTGAATCTTTTAAAGATGGAATAGCTGTGATAAAGTTGAACAGTCAATATGGTTTTATTGACAAAGAAGGAAAGGAAATCGTTACTCCAAAATACGAAAAAGCAGATGATTTTAAAGATGGTTTAGGAGCGGTTAGGATTCAAGTTGGGAAATAAACGAATCCGTAACGAGTAGTTGATTTTGATTCTTTAAAAATTAAAACTTTTGAAGGTTTTTACGGTTATGTCTGCGTTTGTAATGCGTCTGTTTTAATTGGTTTTGATCTTCAGAAATAATACTGATCGTTCCGTCAATTTCTAGCATGGCCAATTTTACATTTTTAAAAAATTCAATTCCGTGTTCTCTCATGGCTTCCTTAAGTTCTTCGTCAGAAATATCTAATCTGCTTAAAGCTTTAAAGTCTAATTTTCCGTCGTGAATTAATACTTCGGGTTTGTCTAATAGTATATTGCTAAGAGTTTTGTACTTACGAGTCAGTTTTTTAATGACAAAATTTATTACAAACAAAACCAAAGCAGCGATTAATCCTCCCGTTAAACTTGTATCAGGACCAACCATTGCGTTCTGAACAGAGTTGCTGATTAATAAAATAAGAATTACATCGGCTGTGTTTAATTGAGAAAGTTCTTTTTTGCCAAATATTCGTAAAGCAATTGTCATGAAAAAATAAACGGCAACACTTCGAATGATTATATCTAAATAAGGAAAAGTCATGTTTTTTATTTTAAAGTTAAATAAAAAAAGCTTTGTCAAAGTTCTAAACCAGAAGCTAAGAAACTTTAATATAAATAAATTAACCATAATCATTGTCATTTCGACGAAGGAGAAATCTCCACAAGTAACTCCGTATCGAAAGGCCAATCTTTGTCGAGCTTCTAACGAAGATTTCTCCTTCGTCGAAATGACAAAAATGCGCAAATTTATGATTTATTTTTTATGAAAGTTTCTTAGACCCTTGGCTCTAAACTTTGACAAAGCTGCTAAATTATTTATACGATATTAAGTTTAAATGAACTTAATTATAATTTAAAATTCTTTTCAATAGCTCTGATCATTTCTCCGGCTACATCTTTGTTGGTTGCGCCTTCAATTCCTTCAAGGCCAGGGGAAGAGTTTACTTCAAGCAATAAAGGACCTTTAGAAGAACGAATAATATCAACACCCGCAACTTTTAGATCCATTGCTTTTGCCGCTTTAATCGCGATCTTTTTCTCTTCGGGAGTAATTTTAATAACAGAAGCTGTTCCGCCAAGGTGAATGTTTGCTCTAAATTCGCCAGGCATTGCTTCACGCTGGATCGCAGCAACCACTTTTCCGTCAATCACAAAACAGCGAATGTCTTTTCCGTTTGCTTCTTTAATAAACTCTTGAACTAAAATGTTGGCATTTAAACTTTTGAAAGCATTGATAACACTTTCTGCAGCTTTTTTTGTTTCAGCCAAAACGACACCTTTTCCCTGCGTTCCTTCCAATAATTTTACAATTAAAGGTGAACCGCCAACCATTTTAATTAAATTGTCTGTATCAAGCGGAGAATTGGCAAATCCAGTAGTTGGAATATCGATTCCGCTATTCAGTAATAATTGTAAAGAATATAGTTTGTCTCGAGATTGAGTTATAGCTGTTGCTGAATTTAAAACAAAAACTTTCAATGCTTCAAACTGGCGTGTTAAAGCACAACCGTAAAAAGTAATGCTCGGACGAATTCTGGGAATAATAGCATCAAATTCGTTTAGAATTTTTCCGCCTCTGTAATGAATCTCAGGTTTCTTGGCATCCAATTTCATGTAACATTCCTTGATATTAAGGAAATGCATTTCATGCCCGCGCATTTCGCCGGCTTCCATAATTCTTTTATTGCTATACAATTCTGGATTGCTGGCCAAAAGACCAATTCGCAAACCGGTTTTTGCTTTTTCTGAGTTTTGATATAATTCTTTTAAAGATTCTGCTGTAGGCTGTCCTAAAAGGTATTTTTGTTCAGGATCTACTAAAACCCTTCCGCTCATAGCTTCGCGTCCTAAAAGCATTCTGAAACCCATAGAATCGCGATTAGTCAAAGTCATTTCGATTGGCCATTTGGCATCGCCAATTTTCAAGCTGGTTTGGATCACATAACGATGTTCTCTAAAACCGCTCGAGCTTTTTACAATTCGCTTGTCGACCAAAGGTGCTTCACAATGAATAATGGTTTTGATATTATTCTGAATCGGATTAATGTCGAATTTAACCCAATTGGCATCATTTTTTATAAAAGGCGCTATGTTTAAAGCGTGCATTGCCGAAGTTTTGGCACCAGAATCTACACGAGCCTTAATTGTCGGGATTCCAAGTTCTGGAAATGAGCACCATTCTTCGCTGCCTAAAATGACTTTGTTTTGAAGCATATTTTGTTTTTTATTATAGAATTTAAATTCAAAAATAGCTATTTGCTTTTACTAAAGATAGTGATTTTTAATAAAAAAAATACCCGTTATGTTATGAAAACGTAACGGGTAAGTTATTTCTGTTATAAATTTTGACTAATTTATTGATTCGTCGGCTCTTCAGCTTTATGAATTTCAACTGATAATTCTTGTGAATCATCTTTTAGATCCATCCAGATTTCATCACCAGAATGTATTTTTGAAGTGATGATTTCTTCTGCTAACAAATCTTCAACATATTTCTGAATTGCTCTTTTCAGCGGTCTAGCTCCAAACTGTTTGTCAAAACCTTTTTCGGCAATAAACGCTTTTGCTTTGTCTGTTAAGCTTAATTTGTAGCCTAACTCTGCAATACGAGAATATAGTTTTTTCAATTCGATTTCTATAATCAAATCGATATCAGCTTTTTCTAGTGCGTTGAATACAATTACATCGTCAATTCTGTTCAAGAATTCAGGAGCAAAAGTTTTTTTCAATGCATTTTCGATAATGCTTTTTGAGTTTTCATCGGCTTGAGCTGTTCTTGCAGCAGTTCCGAATCCAACACCTTGTCCGAAATCTTTCAACTGACGGGCACCAACGTTAGAGGTCATGATAATGATAGTGTTTTTAAAGTCAATTTTGCGACCCAAACTATCTGTCAAATATCCGTCATCTAAAACCTGAAGCATCATATTGAATACATCTGGATGCGCTTTTTCGATCTCATCTAAAAGAACCACACAGTAAGGTTTTCTGCGAACTTTCTCAGTCAATTGACCACCTTCTTCGTACCCGACGTATCCTGGAGGCGCTCCAACTAAACGAGAAATCGCAAATTTTTCCATGTATTCGCTCATATCGATACGAACCAAAGCATCTTCTGAATCGAATAATTCTTTAGCTAATACCTTAGCCAATTGCGTTTTACCAACACCAGTCTGACCTAAGAAAATGAATGAACCAATTGGTTTATTAGGATCTTTAAGTCCGGCTCTGTTACGTTGGATAGAACGAGCGATTTTAAGAACGGCTTCGTTTTGACCAATTACTTTATTCTGAATCAATTGTGGCAATTGAGCCAATTTGTTGCTTTCTGTTTGTGCAATTCTATTTACAGGAATTCCAGTCATCATAGAAACAACATCGGCTACATTGTCTTCTGTAACTTCAATTCTGTTGTTTTTAGAATCTTCTTCCCATTGTTCTTGTGCTAAAGCAAGATCTTTTTCGATACGTTTTTCATCATCGCGAAGTTTGGCTGCTTCTTCATATTTTTGTTTTTTAACAACCATATTTTTCATTTCGCGAACTTCTTCCAATTGACGTTCTAAATCTAAAATCTGTTTCGGAACATCAATGTTGGTAATGTGAACGCGTGAACCAGCTTCGTCCATTGCATCGATGGCTTTGTCTGGTAAGAAACGCTCAGACATATATCTGTTTGTTAGCTTAACGCAGGCTTCAATAGCTTCTGGAGTATAAATCACATTGTGGTGATCTTCGTATTTATCTTTTACGTTATTCAAAATAGCGATTGTTTCTTCAACAGAAGTTGGTTCAACGATTACTTTTTGGAAACGTCTTTCTAAAGCGCCATCTTTCTCAATGTATTGTCTGTACTCGTCAAGAGTGGTAGCACCAATACATTGGATTTCACCTCTAGCTAATGCAGGTTTGAACATGTTTGAAGCGTCAAGTGAACCTGTTGCTCCGCCAGCTCCTACAATAGTATGGATCTCGTCTATAAAAAGAATAATATCATCGTTTTTCTCAAGCTCGTTCATTACGGCTTTCATTCTTTCTTCAAATTGTCCTCTGTATTTTGTTCCAGCAACTAAACTTGCAAGATCAAGAGTCACAACACGTTTGTGGAAAAGAATACGAGATACTTTCTTTTGTATGATACGTAAAGCAAGTCCTTCTGCAATAGCAGATTTACCAACTCCCGGCTCTCCAATAAGAAGCGGATTGTTCTTTTTTCTACGGCTTAAAATTTGCGATACACGCTCAATTTCTTTTTCTCGTCCTACAACAGGGTCTAATTTTCCCTCTTCTGCCATTTCTGTTAAATCTCTCCCAAAATTATCTAAAACTGGAGTCTTAGATTTTTTGTTTGACTTATTGGCGGGATTGTTAAAGCTGCTTTCTTTTAGACTGTCATCTTGTCCTGAATCGTCATTGTACGATTCGTTTCTTGGCAAGTTTTCTAAGAATTCTTCTTCGTTTGGAGTCATATTTAAGTACTGTTCTTTAGCCACATCATAATCTATTTTTAGTTTATTTAGCAGCTTGGTTGTTGGATCGTTTTCGTTTCTCAAGATACATAACAGCAAATGTGCCGTGCTAATTGATGAACTTTGAAATACTTTTGCTTCAAGAAAAGTGGTCTTCAGGGCTCTTTCGGCCTGTCGGGTAAGATGAAGGTTTTTCTTTTCTGCATTTACTTCAACGCTCAGGTTGGCAGGACTCAGTATTTCTACTTTTCTGCGTAAATGATCTAAATCGACAGCTAGGTTATTAAGTATATGAATAGCTTTTCCGTTACCATCTCTCAAAATACCTAGCATAAGATGTTCTGTACCAATAAAGTCGTGCCCTAAACGTAGAGCCTCTTCCTTACTGTACGTAATTACATCTTTTACTCTTGGTGAAAAATTATCATCCATAATATATAATTGGTATTGTAAATTTAATGAATTACAGTTTTAAAAACAAAAACCGTACCCATCGACATCTCCTGTCAGCTAATAGACAAAAAAAAAGACAAAAAAAGCGTTAAAAAACGTTTAATTTATTAACTAAAAGCCAAAATAAAGTTGTTAATAAATCATTGAAATAAGTGTAAGGAAATAGCTGAAAAAATTTCAAAAAAACGTATCTTGGCACGCTTTGAAAACTAATATAATTATTTAATATAACAACTTATGTCTGAAGGAGAAAAGTTAATTCCTATTAACATAGAGGATGAAATGAAGTCAGCTTACATCGATTATTCGATGTCAGTAATTGTATCGAGAGCACTTCCTGATGTTAGAGATGGCTTGAAACCAGTGCATCGAAGAGTTCTTTACGGAATGTATGATTTAGGTGTAACATCAAGATCTGCCCACAAAAAGTCTGCGAGAATTGTAGGGGAGGTTCTGGGTAAGTATCACCCACACGGTGATACCTCTGTTTACGATGCAATGGTGCGTATGGCGCAGGAATGGAGTATGCGTTATTTATTAGTTGACGGACAGGGTAACTTTGGTTCTGTCGATGGAGACAGTCCTGCAGCAATGCGTTATACTGAGGCCAGAATGCGTAAAATTTCTGAAGAGATTATGGCCGATATCGAAAAAGAAACAGTTGATTTTCAATTGAACTTTGACGATACAATTTACGAGCCTAAAGTAATGCCAACAAGAGTTCCTACTTTATTAGTAAACGGAGCAACAGGTATTGCAGTTGGTATGGCGACTAATATGCCGCCACACAATTTAACTGAAGTTATCAATGGTACTTTGGCGTATCTTGATAATAATGATATTGAAGTTGATGAGTTAATGACTCATATTAAAGCTCCAGATTTCCCAACTGGAGGTATAATTTACGGATACGAAGGTGTTCGCGAAGCTTTTAAAACGGGTAGAGGACGTATTGTAATGCGTGCTAAAGTTGGTTTTGAAGAGGTTGATGGAAGAGAATGCATCATCGTAACTGAAATTCCATACCAAGTTAATAAAGCCGAAATGATCAAACGTACGGCTGATTTAGTTAACGAGAAAAAAATCGAAGGTATTGCCAATATCCGTGACGAGTCGGACAGAAGTGGTATGCGTATCGTTTATATCTTAAAACGTGATGCTACGCCAAACGTAGTTTTAAATACTTTATACAAATACACTCAGTTACAGTCTTCTTTTAGTGTAAATAATATTGCATTAGTAAAAGGACGCCCTCAATTGCTGAATCTGAAAGATATGATTCACTACTTTATTGAGCACCGTCATGATGTAGTAGTGAGAAGAACACAGTTCGAATTACGAAAAGCAGAAGAAAGAGCGCATATTTTAGAAGGATTAATCATTGCTTCTGACAATATCGACGAAGTAATTGCGTTAATTAGAGGGTCTAAAAACACAGACGAAGCAAGAGAAAAATTAATCGAAAGATTTAAATTGTCAGATATTCAGGCTCGTGCAATTGTTGAGATGCGTTTGCGTCAGTTAACAGGTCTGGAACAAGATAAGTTAAGAGCTGAGTTTGACGAATTAATGAAGTTAATCGAGCATTTAAAAGCTTTATTAGCAGATGTTAATTTAAGAATTGACTTGATTAAAGAAGAACTTACAGAAATTCGCGATAAATACGGTGACGATCGTCGTTCTCAAATCGAGTATTCTGGAGGTGATGTAAGTATTGAAGATTTAATTGCTGACGAAAATGTAGTGATTACTATTTCGCATGCAGGTTACATCAAGCGTACCAACTTATCTGAGTACAAAACACAAAATAGAGGAGGAGTTGGACAGAAGAGCGCTGGAACAAGAGATCAAGATTTCTTAGAGCACATGTTTGTGGCGACAAACCATCAGTATATGATGTTCTTTACGCAAAAAGGAAAATGTTTCTGGATGCGTGTTTATGAAATTCCAGAAGGAAGCAAAACAGCAAAAGGTAGAGCAATTCAGAACCTGGTAAATATTGAAAGTGATGATAAAGTAAAAGCTTTCATTTGTACGCAAGACTTAAAAGATAAAGATTATATTAATACGCATAATCTTGTAATGGTAACAAAACAAGGACAGGTGAAGAAAACTTCTCTAGAGAAATATTCTAAACCAAGAGCGAATGGAGTTGCTGCAATTACAATTAAAGAAGGCGATGAGCTAATTGGAGCTCAGCTGACAAATGGAGAAAGTCAAATTATCTTAGCAGTTAAATCTGGTAAATTAGTTCGTTTTGAGGAAACTAAAACACGTCCGATGGGAAGAACAGCTTCTGGAGTTCGTGGAATTACTTTAAAAGACGAAACTGATGAAGTAATCGGAATGGTAACGGTTGATAAAAATGATATTTCGACATCTCAAATCTTAGTTGTAACTGAAAATGGATACGGAAAACGTACTAAATTGGTTGACGACGATGGAGAAGATGTGTACAGAATTACAAACCGTGGAGGTAAAGGGGTTAAAACACTTAACATCACGGAAAAAACGGGTAAACTAATTTCTATCAACGCGGTTACAGACGCAGACGATTTAATGATTATCAATAAGTCTGGGTTAACGATCAGAATGGCAATCGAAGATTTACGTGTTATGGGACGTGCTACTCAAGGTGTTAGATTAATTAACCTTAAAGGTAAAGACTCTATTGCTGCTGTTACAACTGTGATGAAAGACGATGCTGAAGAAGTTGAAGTAGATGAAGACGGAAATGTAATCACTGCAATCGAAAGAGTGAAGCCAGATATGGAAGTTCTTGAAGATGACGGAACTGCAGAAGATGATGATGACTCTGATGATGAAGAAGTAGAAGATGAAGACGATGCTGAGGCAGAGGATGAAGATTCTGAAGAATAAGTAAAAAACAAAAAATTAAATACAAACAAATATCATTATGAAAAGTAAATATGTAATACTTGCATCAGCATTACTGATCTCTGTAGCTACGTTTGCTCAAAAAGATCAAATTAAGAATGCTGAAAAAGCTTTAAAAGGCGGAGATGCACAAGGTGCTCTTGCACAATTGAAAGATGCTGAAAGCTTAATTGCAAACGCTAAAGATACAGAACAAGCACAATATTATTTCGTACAAGGAAATGCTTTTCTTGACCTTGCAAACAAAAAAGTTGAAGAAGGTAAAAACTTATTAGCAGCAGCAGACAGCTACAAAAAATTAATTGATGTTGAAAAAGCTTCTGGAAAACAGAAATATTCTACTCAAGCAGCAGCATCAATCACTAATATTAAAGGATTGTTGATTAATTCTGCAATTGCTGATACACAAGCAAACAAACATGTTGACGGTGCAAAGAAATTATATCAGGCATATGAATTAGACAAAAAAGATACGATTAACTTGTATTATGCCGCTTCAACAGCTGTAAACTCACAAGATTTTGATCTTGCTTTGCCAATGTATGAAGAGTTGAAAAAATTAAACTTTTCTGGAAAAGGAACTTTATACTTGGCTGTAAACAAAGCTAACGGTAATGAAGATAACTTTGCTAACGCTAAAGAAAGAGATTTAGCTATTAAATTAGGAACTCACGAAAAACCTAAAACTGAGGCTATTCCTTCTAAAAGAGGTGAAATCTACAAAAATTTGGCGTTAATTTTAGTTCAAAAAGGACGTACAGAAGATGCTAAAAAAGCAATCGCTGACGCTAGAAAAGCAAACCCAGAGGATTCTTCTTTAATTTTAACGGAAGCTAATTTATACTTAGAGACTAAGGACTTCGATATGTACAAAAAATTAGTTGGTGAGGCTTTGCAAAAAGATCCTAACAATGCTGATTTGGTGTTCAATTTAGGAGTAATTAGTGCAGGAGCTAAAAACAATGCTGATGCTGAGAAATATTATTTAAAAGCAATTGAAATCAATCCTGATTACACAAATGCTTATTTAAATCTTGCTGCTTTAAAATTAGAAGCTGAAAAACCAATCATTGACGAGATGAACAAATTGGGAACTTCTGCCAAAGACATGAAACGTTACGATGTGTTAAAAGCGCAAAGAGAAGCTGTTTTCAAAGGAGTTATTCCATACCTTAAAAAAGCGAACGAATTAGATCCTAAAAACGAAGATGTTTCTAAAACATTATTAGGAGTTTACAACGCTCTTGAAATGACTGCAGAAGCTAAAGCTTTAAAAGCAAAAATGTAATTATTAGCTTTTGAAAATAAAAAAAACATCCGCCGAGGCGGATGTTTTTTTTATGCCTTTAGCTGATTAATTCAGCAGATAAAGTGATAGTTGTATTTAGCAATTTTGAAATCGGACAAATTTCTTTTGCTTTAGCTGCTGTTGAAGCAAACTGCTCAGCAGAAATGGAAGGAACTTTACCTTTTAAATCCAAATGGATTAAAGTAATTGTCCCGTCTTCAAAAGTTACTGTAGCTTCTGTAGTTAAATCATCAGCTGTAAAGCCAGCTTCGTTAAGTAAAAAGCTTAATTGCATCGTAAAACACCCAGAATGAGCTGCTGCAACTAATTCTTCTGGATTTGTTCCAACACCATCTGCAAATCTTGTTTTAAAAGACAGTTGTGCGTTATCTAAAGTTGTACTTTGCGTACTAATTGTTCCTTTTCCTTCCATACCAGTTCCTTTCCAGTTGGCGTGTGCTTTTCTTGTAAATTTCATATTCTTATTATTTAAAAATTAGTATTAAATGTTATTCGTTTGAAGTTAATGAATAGTGGTAACTCAAATATAATCAATATTTTGCAGAATAATTTTATGAAATTTAATTGTATTGTTAAGTTTTGGCTTTTAGGCTGGAGTGAGTTTTAACCTCAAAGTGCGCAATCCCGATAGCTATCGGGATACGCAAAGAATGCAAAGTTTTTAAGTTTGTCCTAGGATTTGTAATCTTTGTCAAAGTTTACATCATCATAGTAAGACAACGCTATGTGAACTTTGTGGTTAAAAAAAAAAGACACAATGATTGTCATTGTATCTTTTTAAATTATAAAAAAAATAAAATTCCAAATTCCGATTAAGCGTTGTTAATTGGAATTTGGAATTTATAAAAGTTGGAACTTAAACTGTTTATTCTTGTCCCAAGTTTCTTAATTGTTTCAATTTATCCTTCCATACTTCAAGGCTTTCTTTGTGAATAGCGATATTTTTACGTACTTCTGTAACAATTGAATTCTCTTTTTTAGCATTTTTTGTATTGGTAAAGAACTGAATGTTATTTTCTAATTGAAAAATTTCATTTTGCACTTCTTCAATTTTGCGCATGATAAAGATTTTTTCATTGTCTAATTTGCGCGTATCATTGCTGTCAGTTAGAGAATCAAGACGGTTTGCAAAACGCATCATTTCAGATTCTTTTTTGCTTAAGCTCAGTTTCTCAAAAAGAGCATCCAAGATTTTATTGAATTTTCCTTCGATGTGTCTTCTAGAAAAAGGAACTTTTCCGAATCCCTTCCAAGTTTCGATGTGCGCTTTTATAGCATCTAAGTCTGTTTTGTGTTCTCCAGTCAATTGGAAAGCTCTCAATACATCCAAATAAGCTTTTTTATTGTCAAAAGCTGCAACTTCTTCACTATTTTCCTCAGATTTGTGTTCTTTTAACTTGTCGAAATAATGGTTGCAGGCGTCCTTGAATTCTTTCCAGATTTTATCTGAATATTTTTTAGGGACATGACCAATTTGTTTCCATTCTTCCTGGATTTGTTTCATTACAGGAGTGGTAGCTTGAAAATCGGTGCTTTCCTGTAATTCTTTTGCTTTTGCAACTAGAGCCAGTTTTTTATTTAAGTTATCGTTTTGGTCTTTTTTAATGTCCTTGTAGAACGAATTCTTGAAAGCGTTGAAATTTCTAACTGCAGTTTTAAAAGCGGCCCAAGTTTCTTCATTTACTTCAGAAGGCACTTTTCCAGCTGCAAAAAACTCATTTCTCAGATCTTCTACTTTTTGAATTTGAACAAGCCATTGCGAATGAGAATTTACTTTTTCATTTCCGAGCGCTTCAATTTTAGCAATGATTTCTTTTTTAGCTTCAAGGTTTTTTTGCTCATTTGCTCTTTGGCTTTCAAATAAAAGCTCTCTCTTATCGTGTATTTTTTTTGTTAGTTCGCTAAACTGATTCCAAATCGCATCACGGTGTTCTTTAGAAACTGGTCCGATTTCTTCTTTCCAGATTCGGTGTAAATCCTGTAATTCGCGGAATGATTTATTAACGTCAGCATCGTTTACCAATTCTTCAACGCGAGCTATAATTTTTTGTTTTAATTCTAAGTTGTGTTTAAAATCTAAATCTCTAGCCTCGCGGTCTAAATGAAGATAATCGTAGAAGTTCTCAACGTGAAAATGGTAATTGTTCCAAACGTGGTTGTATTTGTCTTTCGGAATAGGACCTGCATTTTTCCATCTTTCTCTTAATTCATTAAAATGTTTAAGAGTGTCTTTGATATTTTCCTGCGGATTAATTAATTCCTTTAATTCTTCAACAATAGCCAGACGATTATCTAAATTGGTTTTTAAATTGGTCTGTAAATGTTTAAAATGAGCATTTCTTTTCTCTCTAAAAACATTATAATATTCGTCAAATTTTGATTTTAAAGGAAGATGATATTCAAATTCTTCGTTAGGATCTGGATTAGAAGCTAAAAATTCTTCTTTTTTCTCTTCTATAAGATGGTGATATTGTAACAGGAAAGCCTTTTTGATTTCTTCTATATGATCTTTTACAGACATTACTTTGTCTATATTCACCAGTTTTTTAAGTTCATCAACGAGCGCATCCATCGAAAACGTGTTATAATCTTGCATAGGAATGTCATGACGTTCCTTCAAAGTTTCGTCTTCGCTTTCAGCAGCATTTGAATTGGTAATGACATCTAATGCTTCTTGATGAGCATCTCCTTGATTAGCTAATTCATTTTCAGTTTCTGTGACCAAATCTTCGGTCAGACTTTCAGAATCTGAGATTTCAATTGCATCATTTGCTACAGAATCATTTATTTCGATTCCAGTTTTTCCGTCTGCTTCATGCAGGTTATCATTCTTTTCTTCTAACATCTTAAAATGTATAAGGTTTTTATTTTAAACAGTGCGAAAGATAGTAAAGGTGTTTCTAAATACAAAATAAATCCTTTGTTTATACGCTAATTTGCGATGAAATTCTTATTATTTAATTCAATTTAGCAGTATGATATATTAATTTTTACTGTTTTAATTGATAAGTTAGAAATAATATTTTTGCGATTTTTTTAATTAAAAAATAGATTAATCGTAAAAAGCGAATCTGAATCGATAGTTTGTTTTACATTAAAACAAAACCAACAGTCCCACTTCCATACCAAAATTATATGACTTTTCACCTCCAAATGCTACGCTAGGGTGCACATATACTAAATTTGTTGGGGTGATTTTTCGGCCAAATTCCATAAAGGCATTATTTTGAAAGCCGTCTAGAACGTAATTGTATCTAAAAGCTACATCTGTAGCAATCCAATTTTTACCAAAAAACCATAATAAGTTGTTTTCTAACAGGGTTACGCTGACATCGCTTCTGTTGCTTGATCCTGCAAAACTTTGGGAATGTTCAACAGTCGCAAGCCATAAGAATTTCTTTTGATTGAAGTATTTTGCAAAAATACCGGCTGGAATTACTACCCATTTTCCTGTGCCAAAACTTGGGTCTGAAGCAGAATTTGAGATTACACGAGTCCTAAGGCCAATTCCGCTGGTCTTTTTAAAATAAGGGATAAAACTAATCCCAGCGCTTACGTCACCAAGCCCAGTTTGATTAATAGAGTTAGAGTTAGTCGATATTAAAGGCAAATCAAACCTCAGATTCCACGCTTTGTTGCCAATTGGCTGTAACACACGCAGATTGGTAGTGTTATACGAACCATTTTTAGTGTCTAAATATTCATTGTATAATAGAATGGTCTGCAGAAAGTAATGATATCTAGGCTCAGCAAACGGACTATTGCTTCTGTCTATATCTTCGTCTTGGGCTGATGCAAGAACTGTAATAAGAAAAAAAATGCTAAAATAAAGTAATTGTTTCTTCATAACTGTCTGCAAATGAGTAGACTAATTTACGAAAATTACTTTAACATTTTACCTTTATTTGTTCCAGATTTTCCAAGCTTTTTCAGCCTGAAAAATAAGCATATCGTATCCATTTTTAATTACAGCGCCTTTTTCTTTTGCTTTTCGCAGAAAAGTGGTTTCTGCAGGATTATAGATTAAATCGTAAGCAATATGTTTTTCTGTAAAAAACTCATATGGCAAATTCGGACAAGCTTCAACATTCGGACTTGTTCCAACTGGGGTACAATTAATTATAATTTGAAAATTATCAAAAGTAGTAGCGTTGATCAAATCATAATCAATAATGTTTTCTTTTGCTTCTCTAGAAACAAAAGTGTACGGAATGTCCAATTCGTCCAAAGCAAAAGCAACACCTTTAGAAGCGCCACCTGTTCCTAGAATAAGAGCTTTTTTATGGTGAGGCTCTAATAATGGTTTTAAAGACTTTTTGAATCCGTAATAATCGGTGTTGTAGCCTTTTAGTTTACCGCTTTTGGTAAATTTAATAGTATTCACCGCGCCAATTAGAGCAGCTTTTTTTGATAGTTTATCTAAGAAAGGAATAACTTGTTCTTTGTAAGGAATAGTAACATTTAATCCCTTTAAATCAGGATTGTTTTTAATTAATTCTGTGAAGTAATTAATCTCAGAAATGTCAAAATTCTCATAGCTGTTGCCAGCAAAAACTTCATTATTAAATTTCTCTGTAAAATAACCTTTTGAAAAAGAGTAGCTTATGTTGCGTCCTAATAATCCAAAACGTCTTCTTAATAAAATATCAACCATTCTTATTTACGATGTTTTTCTATATAATTTTTTACTGTTTTTTTTGTCCAAACTACTGGAAACAAATCTTCTATTAAGATATAATTGTCAAAGTTTAGACGTAAACCATTGCTTAAATGAAATTTGGCTTTTGTGTTGTCTTGAATCATAAAATATAATCCAGCCAAACGGTATTCGATTTCGTTCTCTTCAGGGAAATATTCTGTCGCCTGCAATAAAGTCTGAATAGCCGTTTCAAATTCTCCTAAAAATTGAAGAATATCAACCCAGTATAACCAAGTGTCTAATGCATAATCTCCAAATTCAACTGCTTTTCTGAAACCAAATTCGGCTTCTTCAAAGAAATTCATCTGTTTGTTTATCGTAGCATATCTTTTCCAATACAAACGATTCTGATTGTCGATTGCCAAAGCTTTATTCACAAAAAATAGTGCTTTTTGATAGTTTTTCTGGCGAAGATGAAAATCTGTTATGGCAATCCAACCTTTGTCTAAAAGCGGATCTTCGTGTACAGTTTGGTTATAATATTGGATCGCTTTCGCTAAATTTCCAAGTTTTTCGTAACATTTTCCAATTCGCAACAGAGCATACGAAGTGGCATCGTCCAATTCGATGGTTCTGTTATAGCTTTCAATTGCTTCATTGTATTTTTTAAGGCGCTCATAAGCTTTCGCTTTTTCCATAAAAGCCCCTAAAAATTCATCATCAATCAGCGTTGCATAATCAAATGCGCGAATGGCATTTTCGTATTCTTTTACGCCATAATGAAGACGCCCAAGCTGATGCCAAGCAATTTCGCTGTACGGATTTCTGTTGATATATTCGTTAAGATATACAATAGCTTCTTGGTTTTGATCTAAAAATTCAAAACAATACACTACGTTATAGAGAGCAGATTGATCTTCTAAGTCTTCTTCAAGACATTTGATAAAACTGTCCTTTGCAAGCTCGAGATTATCCATAAAAAGATATTCCATTCCAATCAAATTATACACGTCAGCATAATCGTCAGTATATTGAAGCGCAATTTTTAACAGTTCAACTGCTTTTTCGTGCTGATCTCTTTTGGAACAGATATTGGCTTTTTGGATATAGATTTCCTCGTTGTTAGGTTCAATTGCGTATAACTCATTCAAAAGCTTTTCAGCAATGTCGAGTTTGTCATCATAAACTAGCATTTCTACTTGTACTAATTTTAAGCCTGTAGATTTTGGATGCTGGTCTAATGCAAGTTTCAAGGCCTTTTTTGCTAAATTAGCCTTACCTATGTCTAAATAATGAAGAATTATTTCTTCGAATTCTTCAGAATCAAAAAAGAGTACTTTGTTGGTTTTTAACATCGACTCAAATTTGGATAGGGATAGGTTATAATCTTCTTCTTCGTTGCTTAATTGCATACTTCGTATATTTGAAATTAGCCTGTTATAAATTTAGGCAACCATATAATCGCTGTAAGGATAAGAAATTAATTGTTTTGAACAATTTAATTAACAATATATGGCGTTTTTTATTCTATTTTGGGAAGAAATCTCTTTTATTCTTAAGGGATTAGCTTCAGTTTTGTCATTTTTTTATTTCTATTGGAAGACTTTTTAGAAATAGAAATTGAGCTTTAATTTCTGTCTATTTTATTAAAAACAGCGCTCAAAATAATTTTTTATATTTAGTTGTTGTTCTTCTTCATTATTTCATCCATCACTTCTAAAATAATCGCGCATCCTTCTCTAATTTCGTCCTCAGAAATGGTCAAAGGAGGTGTAATTCTTATGGCGCATCCTTCAAATAAAAGCCAGAATAAAATAAGTCCTCTGTCTTGACAGGTTAAAATGACTTCGTTTGTAATGTCTGCCGATTCTGTCATGGCGGCAAGCATTAATCCTTTTCCTCTAACTTCTGTAATCAAAGGATGTACCAAAAGCGATCTGAAGAGTTTTTCCTTCTCTAGTGTTTCTGCCATTAAATTTGTTTCAGTTAATTCTTGCAAAGTAGCGAGACAAGCTGACGCAATGACAGGATGGCCTCCAAAAGTGGTTATATGTCCTAATTTTGGGTTTTCGGTTAAAAGATCCATTTTTTCGGCAGAAGCAGTAAAAGCGCCAACTGGCATCCCGCCGCCCATTCCTTTACCCATAACCACAATGTCTGGAACAACATCATAATTTTGAAAACCAAAAAGTTTTCCCGTTCTTCCAAAACCTGGTTGGATTTCATCAACAATCATTAATGCTCCAACCTCATCGCAGCGTTTGCGGACTTTCTGTAAAAAGTTATTTTCTGGCTGAATAAAACCTGCGCCTCCTTGAATAGTTTCTAAAAGAATCGCGGCTGTTCGAGTAGTTATTTTTTGTAAATCTTCTTCGTTGTTGAAAATAATAAAATCAACATCTGGAAGCAAAGGTCTAAAAGCTTGTTTTCGCTCTTCAAATCCCATTACACTCATAGAACCCATTGTGTTTCCGTGATAAGCGTTGTGGCAAGAAATAAGCTGGCTGCGTCCTGTAACGCGTTTGGCTAATTTTAAAGAGCCTTCGATCGCTTCAGTACCTGAATTAACCAAATAAGTTTTATTTAAAGATTCTGGAAGCAGAGAGGCCATCATTTTGCAATATTGGACGGCTGGACTTTGAGAATATTCTCCGTAAACCATCACATGCGAATATTTGTCCAACTGGTCTTTTATAGCTTGATTGACTCTCGGATGCTGATGTCCTAAAGTACAAGCTGAAACTCCGGCAACAAAATCTAAATATTTTTTATCGTTTGTATCGTAAATGTATGAGCCAATGGCATGCGAAACTTCCATTCCGAGCGGGTAAGGAGAGGTTTGCGCTTGGTATTTTATAAAATCTGGATTCATTTTTTTAGCTTCTAATTTGCTGAGATACTAAGATTCTGAGCTTCTGTGTTTTTAACTGTAAACTGTGACTGTGACTGAAAACTTTTTTGGTTCAAAGTAGCAAAGTTACTGAGGTTCTAAGGTTTTTAACTTTACGCTTAAGTTAACTTTGTGGTTTAAACAATCGCAAAGAATTGTAAACTGTCACTGAGACTGAAAACTACTTATTTTTAGCTTTCGTGTCTGTCTTAGAAGCAGGGTTCTTCTTATCGTAATTCAAAGTTTCCTTTCTGACTTTCAGTGGAACGTTTTTGCCTTTTTCTTCTTCGTCTTTTCCTTGTTTAATTAATTTGTCATTCTCTTCGTTTTCTTCTGCGGTAAAAATATCGTCTTTCGATTTTATTCTTTCGTCACCACGCCATTTCATTCCTCGCAGTTTTCTAGCATTTTCAGGAAGTTCATCTTCGGGGAAAATATCTCCGTCGACTTTATTGAAAAACGTAATCGTTTCAATGGCATTATTTTCCAAAATCATATTGATTTTACTACTGACATTTTTATTAATTCCGATCAGTTCATTGGTGTCATTCCGCATATAATAAATTACTTCGGTGTTTTTGATGACATCAACATCATGAAGTTTTCCATCCCTGAATTTTCCAAACAAATTGAGTCCCTTGACCTGATTGAATCCTGTTCCGAGTGTATCCTTGGACAAGACGAAAGTATTGTTCAATACTTTTAGAGAGTCAATTTTTCTTGTTTTATTATCGCCAATCAAGTGCATTACGTCTCCTGTAATTTGGTTTTCTCCATTCCAAAGAATTGGATTTCCGATCAATTTTGTTAAGGCTATTTTGGAATCAGAATGTATAGAGTCACATTTACCGCTCATATCTGTTTTGTAAAAGCGAACATTTTTATATGCTCTCAAAATTCTTTCTCCTTCTTTTCCTGTAACCATTAATTTTTGTCCGTGAATGTAAACTGAGTCATTTTCAACAAGATTAATTGCAACAGCTCTTTTGGTAACAAACATCGAGTCTTTCAGTTTGTAAAGCTCTGCATAATGGCCTTTTACAATTCCTTTATTGATGGAGTCGGTAATTTTTACATTTCGTGTTGCTGAAGCAAATTCGGTATTTCGATTGTAAAACAAACTATCGCCTTCTATACGCCTGTCATCGTATTTTATGTATGATTTTCGAAGAAAATGTGCTAAGTTTTTCTTGGTATCATAGAAACCTTTTTCGGTATAAATATAATTAGCCTTGCTCGTAATAGTGGAAGGGCCAAGAAGATAGGTATGTCCCGAATTGCTGTAATAATCCAAATGGTTTGATTTTATTACATACTTTGGATTTGTAATCGTAACTTCAGTCAGAAACTGAAATTTCTTTTCTTTCACAAAATACTTTCCAGATTTACTTACCAAAGTATTGTCTTTATTGACAATGGTTCCTTTGGTGTTGTAAAATGCTTCCTGAACATTTCTATCAAAATTAATAGTGTCGGTTTGCAAAGTAGCATCTGGTGAAGTTAAAACGGCATTTCCTGTAGCAAAGGCTTTTTTTGCATTACCGCTATATTCAGCATATTTACTATTCAGAAATAAGGTATCTCCCTGTACTAACTGTACATTTCCGAATGCTTTTAGATAATTCTCTTTTTGAAAAAAATAGGCTTTGTTGCAAGTCAATACTACACCATCATGGTTTACTTTTACATTTCCGGTAAGTAAAAGCGCATCTGGCACATTAACCTGATCCACATCAGAAAAGTCAGCATTCTCGATGACGATTGTTTTCGGGGTTTGTGCAGTTTTTTTTGCCTGCGCAGAAATAAATTGTACGCTAAGAAACAGACAATAGAATATGAAAAAGAGTGATTTCTTCAACTGATTAAATTTTTGTCAAATTTATAAAAAAGGTTAGAACCTGTGGCTGATATTAGGATTAATTTATAATAAGTCATTAACAGTCTAAAGTAGGATTCAAGTGCTATTTAATTTTTCAACAAAAACTCCAACTCTCACGTTGTAGTAGTTGTTTTTTAAGCTGAAAACATTGTAAATTAGATAAATCGTTTTCGGAGTTTTAAAAAATGACCTATTTTAGAAAATTGTTTCAAGTTTTTTTGAATCAAAACTAATAAGATAAGTTAAGAATAGCCCAAAATATGATAAGTAAAAAAATAATCGCAGCCGGAATAACATTAACGGTTCTATTTTCAGCCTGTAAAACAAAAGATTTAAAAATGAGCACAGCAAACGAACCAACTGCAACAGAAAAAAAAGTTGTAGTGTATCAAGTTTTTACTCGTCTTTTTGGAAATAAAAATACAACCAACAAACCGTGGGGAACAATTGAGGAGAATGGAGTGGGAAAATTTAATGATTTTACAGACAAAGCGCTTCAAGAAATAAAAGATTTGGGTGTTACTTATATTTGGTACACAGGAGTTCCTCATCATGCTTTGGTCCGTGATTATACGGCATACGGAATTTCAAATGATGATCCAGAAGTGGTAAAAGGTCGTGCAGGTTCTCCTTATGCCGTAAAAGATTATTATAATGTAAATCCAGATTTGGCGGTAAATCCTGCAAAACGATTAGAAGAATTTGAGGCTTTAATTAAGCGAACTCATAATGCAGGTTTGAAAGTGATTATAGATATTGTCCCAAATCATATTGCGAGAAAATATGAAGGGAAATCAAATCCAGAAGGAATAAAAGATTTTGGTGCAGATGATGATGTTACGGTTGAATACAAACGAGATAATAATTTCTATTACATTCCGCAACAGCATTTTGAAATTCCTGATGGAGATATTCCTTTAAACGGAGAGAAAAATCCGCTTATTGATGGGAAATTTGATGAAAATCCAGCAAAATGGACAGGAAATGGCTCTCGTAAAATTAAGCCAGATCAAAATGACTGGTACGAAACGGTAAAAGTAAATTATGGAGTGCGTCCAGATGGAAGCAAAGATTTTCCTGAACTTCCTATTGGTTTTGACCAGAAATCGTATCAAGAGCATTTTGCTTTTTGGCAAGATAAAGATGTTCCTGATTCTTGGAAGAAATTTAGCGATATTGCATTATACTGGACAGCAAAAGGCGTTGACGGATTTCGTTATGATATGGCCGAAATGGTTCCATATGAATTCTGGAGTTATATGAATTCATCCATTAAAATAAAAAATCCAAATGCATTTTTATTGGCAGAAGTTTATAATCCGAATGAATATCGCAATTATATCCGTTTGGGAAAAATGGATTATCTGTACGATAAAGTAGAAACTTATGATAAACTGAAAGATATTATTCGTGGAAAATCTTCTCCAGACGAATTGACAAAAATCCAGAACGGGATGTCTGATATTGAGCATCATATGCTTCATTTTCTAGATAATCATGACGAACAGCGTTTGGCAAGTCCAGAATTTGCTGGAACGCCAGAAAGAGGAAAGCCTTTAATGGTGGTTTCGGCAACAATAAGCACTTCGCCAACAATGATTTATTTTGGACAAGAAGTAGGAGAGGCAGGAAATGAAGATGCTGGTTTTGGAAAACGCTCCCGAACATCGATTTTTGATTATATCGGAGTTCCAAACCATCAGCGCTGGATGAATGGCGGTAAATTTGATGGAGGTCAGCTTTCTGAATCTGAAAAACAGCTTCGTGATTTTTACAAACGATTATTGAATTTTACTATTAACAGTAGTGCTTTGATGGGAAATTTTGAAGAAATTCAAACGGTAAACCGTCAAAATAATGAAAATTATGATGCTTTGCTATATTCTTACGCACGTTGGTCTGAAAGTCAAAAGCTGATTGTAGTGGCTAATTTCTCTTCTGAAAAAGGAAGCGAATTTGATTTAAAAGTGCCTTCATCACTCATTTCAAAATGGAATTTAAAAGATGGGGAATATCATTTAAAAGATCAATTGTACAAAGATAAAACGTTTGTATTGAAAGTGCAAAATGGGCAAGGAGAAGCTAAAATCTCAATTGAGCCATCAGAATCTCTGATTTTAGAATTGAAATAATTTAACTAGTCTTTTTGAATTGATTTTAAACATGTAGAAACATAGATAATTAGATTTTAAAAGAAGGCGTTTCACTAGTTTAAGTGTGCATAGAGTTTGGCTATGTGTAGAAACTAGTTTCTTTTACATTCTTTTTCGGTACAAAAATCTATGTTTCTATGTGTTAGAATATTTTTTGTTTTTATACTTTCTCAAGCAAAGAAAAAATCTCTTTTATAGAAAATGTCGCCCCGCATACAAACTCGTCTGAAGCGCCATAATAGACTGTTAGTGTATCGCCATCCGGATCAAGGATATGGCCGTTTGTAAAAACGACATTTCCAAAAAAACCGCTCAATTCATAATTTGTTTTCGGAAACATAATTGGGGTTTCTGTTCTAGAAATTACTTTCGTAGGATCTTCCAAATCCAATAAAAAAGCACCGAGACAATATTGATGAAATTCGTTGGCTCCGTGGTAAATTTCTAGCCAACCCAATTCTGTTTTTATGGGGGCAGCTCCCGCGCCGACTCTTTTACTGTCCCAACTTTCTTTTCTAGTTTTGATAATGCATTTATGATTTCCCCAATGAACGCCATCTGGAGAAGAGGCAATCCAAATATAATTTCCGCCAATGTCTACACTACTTGGACGATGTAAGGCGTAAAACAAGCCGTTTATTTTTTCTTCAAAAATCGCACAGTCTTTATTGTGAGGAGGAAATATCATTCCGTGTTTTTGAAAGTTTTTCCAATCGGTTGTGGTTCGTAGGCCCACGCCCACGCCGCTAGGAGATACAGAAGTAAAAGTCAGGTAATATTTATCTTCTATTAAAGAAACGCGGCAATCTTCAATTCCGAAAGTTTCCAGTATTCCTTCGCCAACCAAATGCGGGTAATCTTCGGGTTCATAAAAATGTTTTCCGTCTTCGCTGCACAATAAGCGAATGTGTGATAAAGTGGTTAAATAATCGATTCCTTGATAGTTAATTACACGGGCATCTGTTGCAATAAGTTCGGGATGATTTTTTAAGATTTCAATAATTTGAATTGTTCCTGCTTCTGTCAGAATTGGAAACGAAATACTCGTTTCGGCTTGTTTAGGTCTTTCTGCGACACGTACGGCCAGCCAGATTTTATTTTGAAACCTAAAAACGCCAGGATTTAATAGGCAGGTAATTTCAAGACCTTCTCTGCTTGGTGGCATATCTGATGGAGATAATATAGGGTTTTCTGCGAAAC
Organism: Flavobacterium sp. F52; assembly: GCF_000278705.1. Taxonomy (NCBI): domain Bacteria; kingdom Pseudomonadati; phylum Bacteroidota; class Flavobacteriia; order Flavobacteriales; family Flavobacteriaceae; genus Flavobacterium; species Flavobacterium sp. F52. The sequence goes on from NZ_AKZQ01000006.1 coordinate 283,820, forward strand.
GATTGGCAATATCTTTCATGATCTTCGTTTAAGTACCTAAAAGGTATAAAAAAAAGCTGACACTTAATTGCATCAGCTTGTTTTCTATACTTTTTTAACCTTCTTGAGTGCTTCAACGTAATATTCGTTTACTTTTTCCCAATTGATATGATTGTAAAAAGCATCAATATAACTGCCTTTTCTGTTTTGGTAATCTAAATAATAAGCATGTTCCCAAAGATCGATTCCCATAATCGGAGTTCCTGGAATCAGAGCATTCTTCATCAATGGGTTATCTTGATTGTCTGTGGTAGTAATTTGTAGCTTGCCATATCTATCCACAACTAGCCAAACCCATCCAGAACCAAACTGCTTTTCTGACTGTGCTTTAAACTGATTTGTTAGATTATTGAAAGAACCAAATTCTTTATTTATAGAGCCTGCAAGAGTATCTTTTGGAGTTTGTTCTTTCGGGCTGAGAATATTAAAATACAAAGTATGATTATAATATCCACCCGCATTCTGACGAAGTTTTAAATTAGTAAGAGGCATTTTTTTTAAAATGTCTTCAATAGGCATATTTTCAAACTCAGTCGAAAGAATTTCTTTGTTGAAATTATTTGTATACGACAAATAATGCTTAGAATAATGTGTTTCTAAAGTTAAGCTTCTAATGTCTGGTGCCAATGCATCATAATTAAATGGCAATTTTGTCATTTCAAAAGAACCAGGATCGGCTTTAACATCATTTGGCGAACCGATAGTTATTTTTTCTTCTTTTGTTGGAAGAGGAACTTCAACAACTTCAACCAGCTTATCTTCTTTACAGGAAAATAATAGTAAAAATGAAGCTAAAGTGCTGAAAAGAACAACGTTTTTCTTCATAATGTTTTTATTTTGATGTTAATGAATTGATAATCTCGATATAATTTTCTTTAGCTTCATCTACAGACATATGGCTTATCTGCATCCAGGCATTAGTTTTAAAAGCATCTCGTAAATCAAAATTTTGAGATTGATTGTAAACTGCTGTTCCAAAAGTAGCCTGTTTGTAAAAAGCATAAAGTCTTAACTGCACGTCTTGTGGCAGCGAAGCTTGAGTCATTGTCATGGCGACTTCTACAGCTTTATTAAAGCGAATATCTAAATCTTTATCAGCCATTTATGCTTTTGTAGCAATAATTGTTTTTCCACCAATTGCTTTTTGATTTAACTCAACATTGATTGGTGTACCTAAAGGTAAAAATAAATCAACTCTTGAACCAAATTTAATGAAACCAGCGTCAGTTCCCTGAACAACTTGCATTCCTTCTTTAGCGTAGTTTACAATTCTACGAGCCAAAGCACCAGCAATTTGTCTGTATAAAATTGCGCCAAATGTTTCGTTTTCGATTACTACAGTAGTTCTTTCGTTTTCTTCACTTGCTTTTGGATGCCAAGCAACAAGGAATTTTCCAGGATGGTATTTGCTAAATTTAATGATGCCATCCATAGCGTAACGCGTTACGTGCACATTGATTGGCGACATAAAAATAGAAACCTGTAAACGTTTATCTTTAAAATATTCTCCTTCATAAACTTCCTCGATAACCACCACTTTTCCATCAACAGGAGCTAAAATGTGATCGCTGTTTCTAACTGCAATTCTTTTAGGATTTCTAAAGAATTGTAAAATAATAATCAGAATTACAAGTGCTGCAAATTGAACAAGCATTCTCAGCCAAGCAATATCAATGAATTTATCAGCAATTAAAAGTACTGCTACTGTAAAAACAGAACCTAATAAAATAGACGGGCCACCTTCTTTATGAAACATAATATAAAATTTGATAAAATAAAAATATAATTGGTGCTACAAATATAACACTATCTAATCGATCTAAAATACCTCCATGACCAGGCATTATCGAACCGCTGTCTTTTACACCTGCAATTCGTTTAAATTTGGATTCTATCAGGTCGCCAATAGTTCCAAAAAGGCTCACAATTAACGCTATAATGGTCCAGATTAAAATCGATTTGCTGCTAAATTCAGGTTTTGGCTGAATGTAGAGTTTAGAAATTAGAAAGCCAGCAAATGCGGCAAAAACTACACCGCCAAGAAAACCTTCAATTGTTTTTTTGGGAGAAACGCGTTCAAATAATTTGTGTTTTCCCATTGATTTTCCGACCAAATAAGCAAAAGTGTCATTCGTCCAAATCAAAACAAATAATCCTAAGATAATTTTCGGATTATAATCATTTGTTCCAAAAGAGATTTTGACAATAAATACAAAAGGAAGTGTAATATATCCCAGAAGGTATAAGTATTTTGACGAAGTGCTTACTTTTTGAACAGAATCGTAAAACAAGAATATGATGCATTTTATAGAAACGACAATGGTAACTGCCAGAAGAATTAAATCCAGCTGTTTGATATTAGTGTCTAAACTGATATCAGAATTAAATGTATCGTTTATAAATTGAGTAGTCTGTTTGTTGTAATGGCTTACAAGGATAATTGCGGCATAAATTGAAATTCCGAAGAGAATAGAAAATATTTTATTCAGGTTTACGATATTAGAAAATTCGTATATCGTAATAATCAGGAAAACACCAAAAAGGGTAATGAAGCTTTCTGTAGAAAACAATATCGAAGTTAGTAATAAAGCGATATAAACAGCACCAGAAATGGTTCTCTTCAGTGTTTCGTTCATCTTAAAGATCTTCTAAAAGCAGTAAATAAAGGTTTTTTGCAACACTTCCGTATTGAGTAAAATCTTCGTCTTTCGCTTTTTCGAAATATTTTATTGTAGTGATATTAGTAGGTATGTCTCTTTCGTATTTGCGTTTTATAGCGCTCAATCCGTCGCTTTTCATTGGTAGGATTTGGCTGGTAGTGGCTATAATAACAATATTTGCAGGTAATTCGTTTGGTTTGTTCTGTCTGATTTGTTTTGATGAAAATAAAATAGAACCTTCATCAGCAATAAGGTTCTCGCAGCTTGCCAATAAGAATTTTGGTTTAGTAGGGGCAATGTAAAATAATTTGTTTTCGTCTAATAGACCAAATAAAGCAGGTTCGTAACATAAAACTTCTTGTTCAAACCAATCATTTTCTTCTAAGATATTTTCAAATTGTTCAGAAACCTCTCCCATGTTTTCGCAGTACAAGAATTTACCTCCATTTTTTTTGAAATTGAAAATAAATTGTTCATCTAAGGATAAATGACTGTTCTGCGCAGAAGTTCCTGCATATTCGCTTTCGTTCACTTCATCAGAAGCGGCCTCACTAGAGCCAAATATTTTTTTGAAAAAATTCATTTTTTATATGAAATGCTTTACATGTTAATTGAAAACGTTCAAAGATAAAAAAATCTTAATTCAAAAGGGACTTTTGAATTAAGATTTTGAAAAATATTATTATGTATTTGGTAATTCGTTATGAAACTACCTCTTCTAAATTTTTGTCGAAAGTGCGTTTTCCGAAGATGTTTTCTAAGTCATCTTTAAAGATTACCTCTTTTTCAATCAGAATATCAGCAAGTTGATTTAACTTATCTTTGTTTTCCTCTAGAATCTGAATTGCTCTTTGGTATTGACCTTCGATTAAATCTGAAATTTCTTTGTCAATAATTTTTGCTGTTTCATCAGAATATGGTTTAGAGAAATTATATTCGCTTTGTCCAGTTGAATCGTAATACGTCACGTTTCCAATTTTATCGTTCAATCCGTAGATGGTTACCATTGCACGAGCCTGACGCGTTACTTTTTCTAAGTCGCTTAATGCACCAGTAGAAATTCTGTCAAAAGTTACTTTTTCAGCAGCTCTACCACCCATTGTAGCACACATTTCGTCTAACATTTGATCTGTTCTTACGATTTGTCTTTCTTCTGGCAAGTACCAAGCAGCACCTAAACTTTGTCCACGAGGAACAATAGTTACTTTAATAAGAGGTGCAGCGTGTTCTAGCATCCAGCTTACAGTAGCGTGACCAGCTTCGTGAATTGCAATTGCTCTTTTTTCTTCTGGAGTAATGATTTTGTTTTTCTTTTCAAGACCGCCAATGATTCTATCAACAGCGTCAAGGAAATCTTGTCTGTCAACAGCAGCTTTGTTGTTACGGGCAGCAATAAGAGCGGCTTCGTTACAAACATTGGCAATATCAGCACCTGAGAATCCTGGAGTTTGTTTTGCTAAGAAATCTAAATCAAGACCTTCAACTTTTTTAATAGGAGCTAAGTGTACTTTAAAGATTTCTGCTCTTTCGCGAATGTCTGGTAAATCAACAAAAATTTGTCTGTCAAAACGTCCAGCACGCATTAAAGCTTTATCAAGAACATCAGCTCTGTTGGTTGCGGCCAAAACGATTACGTTAGAGTTTGTTCCAAAACCATCCATTTCTGTCAATAATTGGTTTAAAGTGTTTTCTCTTTCGTCGTTTCCGCCAGACATATTGCTTTTTCCTCTTGCTCTACCAACCGCATCAATCTCGTCGATGAAAATGATAGCAGGAGATTTTTCTTTAGCTTGTTTGAATAAGTCACGTACACGTGAAGCACCAACTCCCACAAACATTTCTACGAAGTCAGAACCTGATAGCGAGAAGAAAGGCACTTGCGCTTCACCAGCAACAGCTTTTGCCAATAAAGTTTTACCAGTTCCCGGAGGTCCTACCAATAAAGCTCCTTTCGGAATTTTACCTCCAAGATTAGTATACTTTTCTGGATTTTTAAGGAATTCAACAATCTCTTGAATTTCTTCTTTAGCGCCTTCTAAACCAGCAACATCTTTAAATGTAGTTTTAATGTCTGTTTTTTCATCAAACAGTTTCGCTTTAGATTTTCCGATATTGAAAATCTGTCCGCCACCTCCAGCGCCTCCGCCAGACATTTTACGCATAATGAAAATCCATACACCAACAATGATGATGATAGGAAGTAAGCTGATTAAAATATCGCTCCAGTTATTTTTTTGAAGAAAGTTGAAATCTTTCAGCTTTCCTTCGCTAACTGCTTTTTCCAGTTTAGTCTGAAAGATTTGATCATTACCAATTTCCAAAGTGTAATGTGGGCCTTTGTTTGGCTGTTTGAAAATATCTTCAGCAACTTTTTTGTTTGCTGGGTCTTTAAGAGCCGCAGCATTCAAATATACCTCAGCTTCTGCTTTATTGTAAACAATTACTTTTTCAATCTGGCCTTTTTCTAAAAGCGTGTTGAATTTAGAAGAAGTTAATTGAGCAGGTTCGCTTAAGCTTGATCCTCCTGTGGCAAAACTTATGAATAAAAAAACTAAAAGTATTGCGGTGTATATTAACCAAGGACTTATTTTAAATTTATTCGGATTTGGATTATTATCTTTAGCCATTTAATGAAAGTTTCTTTAGTATTTGTTCTCGATTGAAGTTATTTTGGCATCGCCCCAAAGGCTCTCGATGTTATAATATTCGCGAATATGTTTCTGGAAAACGTGTACTACAATGTGTACATAATCCATTAGAACCCATTCTGCGTTATCTGTTCCTTCTACGTGCCAAGGTTTATCTTTTAAGTCTTTTGATACTGTTTTTTGAATTGAGTTTACGATGGCGTTAACTTGGGTGTTTGAGCTACCGTTGCAAATAACAAAATAGTCGCATACAGCAGTATCTATCTCTCTTAAGTCAAGAATATCGATATCATTTCCTTTTACTTCCTCAATCCCTTTGATTATGTTCGCCAGTAGAACATCATTATTAATAGTCTTTTTCGCCATGAATTATTTTATATGAATTTGTAAAGTTACCAAATTTTGTGATTATTTTTGAACCTTAACAAAATATTAAATTAAGATATTTAAATTATTTAATGAAACTAATCAAACTCGATGCCATAGATTCTACAAATGACTTTCTAAAGGCTTTGGCAAGTCAAGATGAACTAGAGAATTTTACAACGGTAACAGCTGAAAATCAGACAAAAGGAAAGGGGCAAGTAGGCGGCGTGTGGAAGACTCAAGCTGGTAAAAACTTAACTATGAGCGTTTTGATTAAAGATTTTCTCTTTAATAACGACGAAGTTTTCAATTTAAGTCTCGTTGTCTCTTTATCGGTTGCAGAGGTTTTAAAAATATTAAATATTCCTGATATTTGTATTAAATGGCCAAACGACATTCTGTCATACAATAAGAAACTAGTTGGCATATTAATCGAAAATACCCTAAAAAGCGATGGCAGAATCGTGTCAGTTGCCGGAATTGGAATCAATGTCAATCAAACTGATTTTGCTGAATTGCCAACTGCTTCTTCTATGGCGGCTGTTGCTGGTAAATCTTTTGATAAAGAAGAATTGGCAGTTTTAATCGTCGAAAAACTAAAAGAGAAAATCCAGTTATGGAATAACTCATCGCAGACTTTTTGGGATGATTATTTTAATTTTTTATTTAAAAAGGGAATTCCAACTGCATTTAGAGATAATAATAACCAAGACTTTATGGGAATCATTCAGGGCGTTTCTCCAATAGGAAAATTGCAGGTTTTGCTAGAAGATGATTCTGTTGCGGAGTTTGAGATTAAAGAGGTTAAAATGCTTTATTGAGAGTTGCAAAGTAACAGAGAGGCAAAGTGAAGGTTTTCTGTAGAGACGCACTGAAGTGTGTCCAGTATATTATTTTAGAAGAAAAAAAAACTTGCCTTAGCGTCTTCGTGGCATTCAAAAAAAAAGCCCGATTTCATTAAATCAGGCTTTCATTTGTAATTCACAATTAATAATTCACCATTATTAAAGCTTGTGCATATTGTTTGCTAAAGTTTCAATAAACTTGCTGATTGGGCCTTTGACCATCATTGCCATCATAGCATTGAATTCTCCTTCAAAGAACAATTGAACCGCACTTTCTGAATCAGAAACAGTGTCAATATTTGAAGTTAGTGTAAACGGAAGTTTATCACTTGCAGCACCCAAAACAATTTTATTTGGAGCTACTTTATCTTTCATTTTTAATTTGATTTCCGGCATCCCTTTCAATCCAAAAATAAAAGCGTCTTCGCCAGTCACTTCAAATTTAGCGATATTGTCTGGCATTAATTTTTCGAAATTCTTTACATCAGTCAGTTGATCAAACAAATCCTGAGCTGATTTCTGAACAGTAACTTTTGGACTTTCTAAGTTCATATTGTTTTTTGTTTGTTTTGTTTTTTACCGCAAATTGCGCAAGGTTTTTTATGTTGCTTGACTTTATTTAAGTTCGCAAAGCTGAAACTTTAAATAAAATTCCAATTTTTTAATCCCGATAGCTATCGGGACAAATTCCAAAAGGAGCAAAGCGACTTTAAAATCTAAAATCTAAAATCTAAAATCTAAAATCTAAAATCTTACTCCTGTCCCCAAGTTGATGGGCTTACGCTCCATTCTTGAAGAGTCGATTGCTGATCTTCTGTGATATATTGTTTTTGAACTGCTAGATCTAATAGGTTTTCGTAGTTGCTCAATGTGAATAAATCAACATTAGCCTCTTTGAAGTTTTCTTCGGCAACGCCAAAACCATAAGTAAACACAGCCGTCATACCTTTAACATTAGCGCCTTCGTTTCTTAAAGCTTCAACAGCCAGTAAACTGCTTTTTCCAGTACTGATTAAGTCTTCTACAACCACAACATTTTGTCCTTTTTGTAAAAAACCTTCCACTTGGTTTTGTCTACCGTGTTTTTTAGGTTCTGGACGCACGTATACGAATGGAAGCCCTAAACTTTCGGCAACCAAAATTCCAACTCCAATGGCTCCAGTAGCAACACCAGCAATCACATCAGGCTTTCCAAATTGTTTTTCGATGTTTTTAGCAAACTCATCACGAACATAGTTTCTAATGCTCGGAAATGAAAGAATTAACCTATTATCACAGTAAATAGGAGATTTCCAACCAGAAGCCCATGTAAAAGGATTTTCGGGATTCAATTTAATTGCATTTATTTGCAAAAGCAATTCGGCTGTTTTTTCGGCAGTATCTTTATTAAAAATCATAGTACAAATGTATAAAGTTTTTGTAAACGACAAACCACTTTTTTTGACAAATGAAATCTCGAAGGAAACAGATTTCCAATTGTTCTTGTTGGAGAGTATTGATATAGAACAGCTTATTATAAAAATTTTTCAAAATAAAATTCAAAAAGCCATTCTATATCATCCCGACGAAAGTGAGATAATGAAAACCCTTAAAGCCAAGATTCCCGTGAATAAAGCAGGCGGAGGCTTTGTCTACAATAAGAAAGGCGAAGTCTTGTTTATCTTTAGAAACGGAAAATGGGATTTGCCAAAAGGCGGAATCGAGAAAGGGGAAGACATTGAAGCGACGGCTATGCGTGAGGTAGAGGAGGAGACAGGAGTAAACCAGCTTCGTATTACGAATAAACTTCAAAAAACCTATCACATCTTTAAACGCAACGGAAAATACAAACTTAAAATTACGCATTGGTTCGAAATGTTCTCCGATTTTGAAGGAACACCACACGGACAAATCGAAGAAGGAATAGAAAAAGTAGCGTGGTTAAACCCAGAACAAATCAAAGAAGCACTTAAAAACTCCTACGAAAACATCAAATTGTTATTCGAAGAAGAAAAAAAAACAATAGAAAAAATGGCTGCGCCAATTGCATATCGCTCAGGTCCAGACTCCAAATAATTGTAAAGTTTTAAATTGGAACTTGGAATTTAAAATTTGAAGATTAATAATTCATTTGGGCGTGCCACCAATAAAAAAAAGACCCAATCAACTTTGCGTTCATTGGGTCTTTTTTTTATTGCTGTCGGGCTATCCGCGCTACTTCGGTAGCTTGCTTCTATCCCTCACGCGGGCAATCGGTTTAAAAAGTTCGTTCTGTTTTTAGTTTAAACGTTTTATTCGCTATCCTCTTGTTTAATGCCTTTAAGCAAAGCATAAATTGCCATTGCATGACCTTGACCTAAGCTAAAATCATTTTTTAGCCAGTTTACAATATCTCCAGCTTTTACTTCTGGTTTTAGTTCTCCGTTTGCAGTAAAACCTTTTTGTTCTGCCAAAGTTCTAAACTCAGCTGGATCATTTCCTGTTTTTTCTTTAATCGTTTTTAGGTATCCTTGAAATGACATAAAATTATGGTTAGAAGTTAATTAAAGAAGAAAATACAAATTAAAAGTAGGATTAGTATTAAGTTTTGTTTGATTTCTTAACTCGTGCTGACGCGAGCGTCTCGTTCGTGATTTTTTTAGATTCCTTAATTTTGATTGAGATCAAGAGCACAGTGTTTACATTAACTGCGAATAATTTGATTATTAAAAAAAGCATTAAACATTTTAAATTCACCTATATATGAATCTTGAAAACTTATATCATCAAATTTATTGTTTAATATCTCTCTTGGAAATTTTGAATATAACAACTTCTTTTCAACAATATTTTCTACTTCTAAAACTAAATCTTTAATTTTTCTCGGATCCAAATTTTCTTTTTCCAATTCTTCAATTCTAGATTTTGGAATAATCATTTGGTTTTTATGAATCATGGTATCAATTATATAGTATGGAACTAAAAAGCTTAGATACAAAGTAATAGAGCATAATTCTCCTCCTTCAATAACATTCAAAAAAAAAGTATAGCAACGATCTTCCCAATCTAGCCTAGAAAAATCTTCAAAATCTTTTAAAACAGAGTCCTTATTGAATTCTTCTTTAATGCTTTTTCTGATTTCTTCATTGCCATTCGAATCAAAATATTTTATTAATGATTTTAGTCTTTTGTATTCGATCGTTTCAAAGTACAGTTCCTTTTGAGTCCAAGGACAAATATTTTTTGGGTAATATAAATAAGCAATTTTTTTTAAAATTTTAGATACCATATGTTGTAGAAAGGTGAAATATTGAACATTGTCTTTTGTTTTAAATATTGGCTAAACCTATTTAACTTTTTTATAGATTTTGTACAATAAATAAAGTATCGTGATCCAAAAAAATAAAGCAAAAAGCACACAGAAAATTTGCCAAGCCATTAGAGAATAATCGTAGTCTTTTATAAGTACATCCATAATTATTTTAAATTTCTATTTTAAAAGATTCTTTTAGTACGCTATGATATCAAGCCACTGCTTTTTTTGCTAATATTATGGCATAAACGGAGGATATTAGGAATATGGCTAATGGAATTGTAAATGTCTCATTTATTCTGTGGTAATTGTATAGCAGCCCTGTAATGTAAAGCATTATAAACAATAAAATTAGAAAACAGCTCAGCAAAATTTTATAATTTCTGCTTCTTAAAAATAAAATAAGCAGACCAGATGTAGGAATGGCTATTAATCCTTGCCAAAGTATTGACGACGTGTTATTAAAAAGGTCGTACAAAAACTGGCAGAAATATATAATTAAAAGAATAAAATTTGGTACTCCATTCTCTTGAACGCCACTAGTTAATAAAAGAGACAGCACTGCAATAAGTTTTGCAACTCGTAAATTTATTGACATGATTTTTTGGTTTTTGATGCGTTATTTATTGTGCTTAAAAAATTATTGTAAACTTCCTTATTTACAAATTTATTCAATAAATAGCCCCATGGTATTCTAGGGCTATTGTCAGTGTGATTTTAAATTATTGATTTTGAAAGTAATATTGAAATTTATAATCACATCCACGAATCTTATTCGCAACTAATTTTTCGAACAATATGGTCAACAGAATAGTATTTATTTTTGTCTTTTAAATAAACAAAAAAATGATACGCCTGATTTGCATTGTCATTTTGCAAAATTGCATTTAGCTGTTCTCTAGTAGTATTTATCTCTAATTTTGAATTGTCGTTAATTGAGTTCGAACTAAAAAACACTTTTCTATTGTTTGTCAAAATCTTAAAACCCGATATTTCTTGTTTTTTAGTGTTTTTTCTAAAAACGATTTCATCAGTTTTTTTGTCAAAATCAAAAACGAAATTTTGATGATTTTGAGAAAAGGCCTGTAAGCTTATTGCCATTATAATAATGATATAGATCTTTTTCATTTTTTTATTTTTTATTGACATTGTTTATTTGCTGATGCTAGCCAAGAATTATAAATATTAATTAGACTTGTTTTTTTGGCTTGTGTCAAAGCATTCCAAGATGAAGTTCCTTTTAAACCTGCCCATGCAATAGCTTCATATTGTGCTGCGGTTAATTTTGAATCATAATTTTTCAAAAAAGAAATCATTGTATTTTGATAATGTGCCGCCATTTGTTCATGTTGCATACCGTTTATGCCGTATCTCGTATAATAATCATAAAGACCTGGGAAATTATGTTGTGTTAGCATCTGATTTAATTTTGTAACATCAATTTCTCCTTTAGTAGAAGATAGACTTAATAATTTTCTAAACATTTCAGCGTGAATCATTTCGTGCATAAATGTTCTGGCTATATCAATTCCAGGTCTATTTAAGTTATTTGAATTAAAAGAAATCTCAATAAGATAGTTTGATGGAGGACTTGTTTCTGCATTAACACCATTTGATATAGTATTACTTGCAGACAATCTTAAGTTTGCTACTGAAAAGTTTCCATCAAAATTTTTCAAATAATTTTGAAAAATTGGCGAGCCTCCTAATTGAGCGTAAACAGAAGAAAGACAAGAATTATTTAAAAAAGACAAATCTGTAATTATTATTGTAGATTTCGGTGAATCTCCATTGCTGCCACTTCCTCCACCACCTGTAGGAGTGCCTGAACTTCCATTTGAACCTCCATCTCCGCCAAAAGCACCAGCAATGCTAAAATCTTTAGGAGTTGGAGCAGGAGATTTCTGTACGACGATAACATTATTTAACGGAATTGCTGCAGTTCCACCTCTTTGTAATGTATCATCACGTTCTCCGCCATAATTGGAACTATCATCAAACATTTCTATCATCTTTGATGTCATGTCACTTTTTACATCTTGGTCATATAGCGTTATTATATTTCGTACATCGCCAATAACGATTCCATCTTTTAATTTGGCTCCTTTTAAAAAGCCTTTTTTTAAATCCCAAGTGATGATATAACCGCTAAATAAAGTTAAGTCCTCAAAACCTAGCTTTTTTTGGTCGTCATCAATTTTATCTCTCGACTCTGGAAGTATCTCCTGTAATAGAGCTTGATATTTTGAATCTGATTCATACAAATATAACATTTTCTGCCCTTTGTACTCAGGATCTTCGGGATTGTCCTTAATGGGTACAGTTATCCCTGTAGCGTTATTGCCCAATTTGATTACTTGAGCATTCTCCCAATAATAGTCAAGATTTCTAAATGCTTTATTAATTTCTCCCTCTTATGACTTATTGGTTGTAGAATTTGATTTGTAGCTATCAAACCAATCCTTAGCCTTACCAATTTTGGTGTCTTGACTTGTTAATTGACCTGTGTCAATTTCTTCATTGCTGCAACTTGCAGTTATGATAATAGTGCCGAAAAGCAGAAAAAACATTATTGATTTCCTTAATTTTTTCATAATTAAATAATTTAGAAGTTAATAGTTTGTTAAAACTAATCCTTATGTTTTCCATTAAACTCCCTAAAAAGACATTTAAATAATAAAATAAGACATTTCTTTCATTTTTAAATCTGGTTTAACTTTGTCAAAGCTTAGCATTTTAGAATTTCAGAAACCTAAAAACTTAAAACTTATTTAATTTCATGTCTCAAAAATCGTACTTTTGTTTAATAAGCAATATTTGAATTATGAGCACATTTACAAAACCAAGCCATATTGGGCGAAAAATTAGCCGAATTCGTGAACTTCGTGATATGAAGCAAGAAGCTTTGGCTCAGGCTTTAGGAATAAGCCAGCAGGCAGTTTCTAATATAGAGAACAGTGAAAATGTTGATGACGAAAGACTTATTGATGTAGCAAAAGCTTTGGGAGTAACTGTAGAAGCTATAAAGAATTTTTCAGAAGAAAGTGTATTCAATTATTTCAATACATTTAATGACACAAATAATACAGGTGCGTTTAATTTTGGTACAAATAATTGCACTTTCAATCCATTAGATAAATTGTTTGAAGCTTACGAAGAAAATAAAAAGCTTTATGAACGTTTGGTTCAAGCTGAAAAAGATAAAGTGGAGTTTTTAGAGAAAATATTGAAGGATAAATAAGTTTTTTGTTCTTTTTGAATATAGAAAAACCTAATAAAATCTGATGTTTTATTAGGCTTTTTTTATTCAGTTTATGTCGCTGGCGCGAGCGTCTCGCTCGTGCCTTTTTACGTATTGATTTAGATTGTGTTCACGAGCGGTACGCTCGCGCTAGCGGGGCTTTTAGAAAAGTTTTTTACAAAATATCGCGAGAAATTTAGAGTGCAATAGAAAATGTATAAAAAACCTGTTCAATTTAATGAGCAGGTTTAAAAGTAAACTTTGCCAAAGTTGTTTGAAATATCTAAGAAGCAATTTACATGCTTTTCAATAATCATAAAAACGAAGATTTCAACTCTGTTCCTTTTTTATTACCACAATTACACCTATCGACGATATTATAAAAGTCAAAAAAAGAAATAAAAACAAAAAATCGATACTTTTATAATAAGTTATTAAACTAGGTATCTGTGTTATTAATAAACCTAAAAAGCAAAAAAGCAAAATTTTATAGTTTTTACTAATAAAAAAAACAACTAAAGTAGCCAATATAGGTATAACAAAAAGTCCTTGCCAAAATATCGAGTCTGAACTACAAAATAGATCTGTAATAAATAGTCGTAAACAATAGAATAAAAAAGCAAAAAATGGAATTCCATTTTCACTAAGACCTGGTAGCATTAAAAGTGAAATTATCGCTACAATTTTTAGAGTTTTTATTAAGTACATGTTCTTTTCGTTTTTGGTGCATAATTTGGATTAGAAGTGTGATTTGGTACCTTTTGTAATGTGTTTGCAACTTTAGTAGGAGTCTCGAATGAATTATTACTCGCAACTCCTACAATATTCAATACATCAGCTGCAAAATCAGAACAATTATTAGCATCGATATCATACCAACTATTTTGATATTTTACCGACAAAGAAATAATTTGCTGCAATTGCTGCGGAGAAATTTGTCCTATATTTGCGGATACATCATAAATATGACCTCCATTTTCTCCCATTATTCCTGGTCCAGAAAATGATTTGTCATATCCGTTTTCTGGATAAAATCCATAAGTCATAACATTATTACCTTGCGAAATAGATATAAATGCATGACCTACATTTAGATTAGATAACTTACTTTTTTCTGCATAAACGGTTAAATTTGCACTTGCAGCTGTATTTAAGCAACTTAAAAATTTTTTAATATCACTTATGGGTAATTTTGGAGGAGGAGGCATACTCAAACCATTTACAGACCCACTTCCACCACCTGTAGGTGTTCCAGAATTTCCTCCCGAGCCTCCATCACTAAATGCACCAGCAATACTAAAATCTCTTGGAGCAGGAGCAGGAGATTTCTGCACTACAATAACATTATTTAATGGAATTGCTGCAGTGCCGCCTTTCTGTAATGTGTCATCACGTTCTCCACCATAATTGGCACTCTCATCAAACATTTCTATCATCTTTGATGTCATGTCACTTTTTACATCTTGGTCATATAGCGTTATTATATTTCGTACATCGCCAATAACAAGACCGTCTTTTAATTTAGCTCCTTTTAAGAAGCCTTTCTTTAAATCCCAATTAAGAATGTAACCGCTAAAAAGAGTTAGATCGCCAAAGCCTAGTTTTTTTTGATCATCATCAATTTTATCCTTCGATTCTGGAAATATCTCCTGCAATAAAGCTTGATATTTTGAATCTGATTCATACAAATATAACATTTTCTGTCCTTTGTATTCAGGATTTTCGGGATTGTCCTTAACGGGTACACTGATTCCCGTAGCGTTATTGTCTAATTTGATTACTTTGGCATTCTCCCAATAATAGTCAAGATTTCTAAATGCTTTATTAATTTCTCCCTCTTCTGACTTATTGGTTGTAGAATTTGATTTGTAGCTATCAAACCAATCTTTAGCCTTACCAATTTTGGTGTCTTGACTTGTTAATTGACCTGTGTCAATTTCTTCATTGCTGCAACTTGCAGTTATGATAATAGTGCCGAAAAGCAGAAAAAACATTATTGATTTCCTTAATTTTTTCATAATTAAATAATTTAGAAGTTAATAGTTTGTTAAAACTACTGTTTCTGTCACCTATCTAACTACTCGAAAAGACATTTAAATATCAAAATAAGCCATTTCTTTATATTTGTAAAAACTAATTGAAACTTTGCCAGAGTTCTATATATAAAGCTTTGCGTTCTTATCGCAAACCAAACCCAATCAAAATCAAAAAAACTTTGCGCTCTTTGCGTTAAAAAAAGGCAATAAAAATCTACAAAACGCGATAGACAGGATACTGCATATGCGCCTTTTCATAATAAACAGAATGCTTATAAATCCAATCCAATTGCGCTTCGGAACTTTTTGCAAATTCGCGATCGTTTTGTTTTTTAGATTCTAATTCAGCTTTTAGCGTCGGATTTTCTTTTAATAGTTGTCCAGCAGTATCTTCAAAAATATATTCTGAGTAATGTTCTTTTTGCTGTAAAATAGGATCGAAGAAATTCCAGTTAAAGAACGAATCAACGCCTTCTGGTTCAAAAGCTTCTACAAGATATTTTACACCTTTTTGGTTTGTCGGCACGATGTAATCTCCTTTGACGAAAGCCATTTTAACGATTTTAGAAGTTACCGTTGTATTTCTATGTAAATAATGTCCTTCGTAAGCTGACGGAACGGTTTTAAAATCGGCAATTCTATAGCTTTCGACTTCTATAATCGTATCGTTTTTAATTTGCTTAAACGAGATATTATTGTTTTTAAGCAGGTCAATAATATTCCAATATCCTCTCGGAACAATATAAGCAGTAGGAATCACAACTTCTTTAACCGATTTAAATTCTTTGATATACGGAACGTCTTTTTTGTACGGTTTGCTTCGGTCGTAATACAAACGAGTTCCGGTTGTGGCATCGCTTTTTTTGTAGTCTGCTTCATAACCTAAAAACGAAAAAGTGGTTGCTTTTGTGCTGTCCAATTCCCATTTTAAAGTGTATGATTTTTTAGGCTGATATTGCTCTAAATTTTTTACTCGTAAATCTTTTATTTTTTGATAATTGGCATCAGTAAAATCTAAAGTCGATTTCATGTATTCGTAGGTCATTTTTACGCGTTGGGCATATTTTTTTAGCATGTGCGTTTCGACCACAAAACCAATCGTATTAAACAGCGAAGTATAACCCGTAGTATATCGCGGACTATCTACAAATTGCCCGAAACCTTTGTCTGGCGTATCTTTAAACGAATCAACATAAGGCGTAGTTTCGATTTTCTTTTTCTGAAGATTTTTTACCAAAGCCGGCATCATTTCGTTATTCATAAAATCGCCCAAAACCGTTCCCAGTTTGTTGTGCTGAGTCATAATGTACGTTAGTTTGTATTGATAATCAGAACCATTGCTTACGTGATTATCGATAAAAACATCGGCGTTTATTTTCTGGAAAATCTCTACAAAACTTTTCGTATTTCGAGTATCCGATTTCATTAAATCACGGTTCAAATCGTAGTTTCTTGCATTTCCTCTAAAACCATAAATCTCTGGTCCGTCTTGGTTGGCGCGCGTTGTCGAATTTCGGTTTAAAGCACCGCCAATATTATAAACAGGAATGGTAACCAGAACGGTATTTTTTGGCGCTTTCATTTTTCCTGTAGCTAAATCTCTGTAGAATTGCATTGTGGCATCGATTCCGTCTGGTTCTCCCGCATGGATTCCGTTATTTACAAACAAAACAGCTTTGGTTTTCTGAATTTTATCAAAATCAAATTCCTTGTCAGGATTAAAAGTAATCATGTGTAAAGGTTCACCAGAATCTGTCAATCCCATTTCTTTCATTTGAATGGTTGGAAAATCGTTTGCCAGCATTTTCCAATAAGCGATAGTTTCCTGATAAGATGCCGATTGATTTCCGTTTCCTTTTTCAAAAAAGGTGTCGTATTTTTTATTGTTTTGTGCAGAAATGGTGATGGTGAAAAGTAAAAAGAGAAATGTAAAAAGTTTCATGGTTTTGGTTTTAACTAAGAATCAAATATAAGTTTTTTGTTTCAAGTTTCAGGTTTCATGTTTGATATGCTTTGTCTATAGTTTTTCTACCGCAAAGACGCAATGGTTTGCGCAAAGAACGCAAAGTTTTACTAACAAAGCTTTGCGTTCTTTGCATTTGCTAGACTCAATCAAAAATAAAAAAACTTAGCGTGCTTTGCGGTTAAACAACTTGAAACAAAGAAAACCTGAAACTTGAAACCTTTTAACTACTTTTGCAGCATGAAAAAACACCATTCCAACGATATACTTTCGAATTTAGGGATTCAGAATCTCAACGAAATGCAGGAAACTGCTCATGACGTTATTCTGAACGATAATAATGTCTTATTGCTTTCTCCAACAGGATCTGGAAAAACATTAGCGTTTTTGCTTCCTGTTTTAGAATTATTGCAGCCAGAAATCTTATCGGTTCAATGTTTGATTTTAGTTCCGTCACGCGAATTAGGGCTTCAGATCGAACAGGTTTGGAAGAAAATGGGAACGCAGTACAAAGTAAATATTTGCTACGGCGGACATTCGATTGAAACGGAAATGAAAAACTTGAGCAATCCGCCAGCGGTTTTAATTGGAACGCCTGGAAGAATTGCCGATCATATTGACAGAGAATCTTTTAGAACAGATAAAATCCAGACTTTAATTTTAGATGAGTTTGATAAATCGCTTCAATTAGGGTTTCATGAACAAATGTCTTTTATCATTGGCAGATTGCCAAAAGTGAATAAAAGAGTTTTGGTTTCAGCAACTTCAGATATTGAGATTCCGAAATACACTAGAGTGGTAAATCCGACGGTTTTAGATTTTATTCCAGATGAAGAAGAAAAGGCGAATCTTTCGATGAAAATGGTGATTTCGCCAGCCAAAGATAAACTGCAGAGTTTATTCAATTTAATCTGCTCACTGCAATCAGAATCGGCTATTATTTTCTGTAACCATCGTGATGCTGCAGAACGTATTAGCGACACTTTAAACGAAAAAGGAATCTATTCAGTGTACTATCATGGGGGAATGGATCAGGAAGAGCGGGAGAGGGCTTTAATTCAGTTCAGAAACGGAAGCGTGACCTATCTAGTTACAACCGATTTGGCCGCGAGAGGTTTGGATATTCCTGAAATGAAACACGTTATTCATTATCATCTTCCGTTAAAAGAAGATGAGTTTACCCATCGTAATGGCCGTACAGCGCGTATGCAGGCAACGGGAACGGCGTATGTAATTATTCACGAAAGTGAAAAACAATTAGACTACTTAGACTATGAAATGGAGGTTTTTGATGTGGAAGGAAAAGTTTCGCTTCCAAAACCGCCTCAATTTCAAACTATTTACATTAGTGGCGGAAAGAAAACAAAACTGAACAAATTTGATATTGTTGGATTCTTTTCGCAAAAAGGAAAACTGGAAAAAGACGATTTGGGTCTGATTGAAGTGAAAGATTTTGTTTCGTTTGCAGCTGTAAAATACAATAAAGTAAAGGATCTTCTGAAAAATATTAAAGATGAAAAAATGAAAGGCAAGAAGTTTAAAATCGAAGTTGCCCGCAATGTCATCAAGAAAGTGGAAGATGAGAAGAGAGGAAAGTACTGATTTTGGATAGTTAGGTAAAAGATGCAAGAAGCAAGATGCAATATTAAGAAATTGGAATTTAGTGTTTGAATTTTTAATATTTATTTTGTTGTATTTCAATAGTTTAGAATTGTGTAACTAAGTTTTACAATTTTATGTTAAAAAAATAATGATTTGATAGGTGTTTTTTCAATAATTCTATGTTTTTTTGCTACAGTAAAATTGTAAACCCCAAATTCAGTATGAAAAACATTATTACCCTTGCTATTCTGTTCGTTAGCTTTGTATCTTTTGGTCAAGTTAAAGTCCTAGAGACAGTTCCTGTTGAGAAATTAGGAAAAGTAAATAACAATTACATCCAAAAAATTGGAGATGAGTACACGGTGTATTACACTATTATCCAAAACGATGAGGATTCTTCTAACTTAAGAAAGTTTTCATTCAAAAACATCGATAATGCCTACAACAATCTTTATAACATTATTGTTGGAGGATTTACTGCAACACCTTTGTATGACATCAAATTAGAATTGCCAAATAACTACATTTGGTTGCACTACACAGGAAACGTAGTTCCAGACAAAGCAACTGTACAATTTATGGTTTCTAGCAAAGAAAGAGATGCTGATACAAACAACGTTTCTGAGCCTTTCGTAAAAGACCAAATCAATAAATTATTCCAAAAGTAATTTTCTTTTCTACAAGAAATAAATATTAAGGAGCCTGTTCTGTTTTATGAACGGGCTTTTTTTATGTTTCAGGTTTTTATATACTTTATGTATAGTTTTACCGCAATCCCGATAGCTATCGGAAGCAAGTTTTTTTATTTATGAGGCTTAAAAAGCGCAAAGTTCGCAAAGCTTTGTGTATAAAACTTTGCGAACTTTGCGTTTTTCCTTTGTGTGCTTTGCGGTTAAACTAAAATCTTAGAATCTTAGCAACTTTTTATATCTTTTTCACATACTGTGTAATAATCACAATCTGCTGACCATCAACTTTTCCTTCAATATATTCAGCATTTTCGTGATCTAAACGAATGTTTCTCACAGCAGTGCCTTGTTTGGCAACCATGCTTGATCCTTTTACTTTTAGATCTTTGATTAAAACTACAGAATCTCCGTGCTGTAAAATCACTCCATTACTATCTTTGTGAACTAATTTATTTTCTTCATCTTCGCCTTCTCCTGTTGCTTTTGCCCATTCTAGCGTTTCGTCGTCTAGGTACATCATGTCCAGCAATTCTTGTGGCCATCCTGCAGCGCGCATACGGCTAAGCATTCTCCAAGCTACAACTTGAACAGGAATATTTTCGTTCCACATACTGTCGTTAAGGCATCTCCAGTGGTTTAAATCGACATTGTCTGGATTTTCTATTTGGTCAATACAGGTGTTGCAGGCTAATATTGCTTCATCAAGACCTCCTTTTTTAGTTGGAAGAACCTGATAAACTTTTAAATTTTCTTCATTTCCGCAAAGTTCACATTTTGATCCGCTTCGTTTGCTTAATTCTCTCTCGATACTCATTGTTTGGTGTTTGTTTTAAAAATGCGAAATTACTTATAATTTGCTTCGCTGGCAAGTTTCAGGTTTATTGTTTATTGTTTATTGTTTATTGTTTATTGTTTATTGTTTTACTTCTTAACCCTAACCGCATCTGGAACCAGCATCTCATATTCGCCTCCATGACGCAATACATCGCGTACAATGCTCGAACTGATAAATGAGGTACTTGCAGCTGTCAGCAAGAAAACAGTTTCTATTTTCGAAAGTTTTCTATTAGTATGCGCAATCGCTTTTTCAAACTCGAAATCGGCTGGGTTGCGAAGACCTCTTAGAATGAAATTGGCTTTTTCTTTTTTTGCTAAATCAATTGTTAAGCCTTCGTAAGTGATAACCGTAACTTTTGGCTCGTCTTTGAAAGTTTCTTCTATAAAGCGTTTTCTTTCTTCTAATGAAAACATGTATTTTTTTTCGGCATTGACACCAATGGCAATTACAATTTCGTCAAATAAAGGAATTCCTCTTTTGATAATGTCTTCGTGTCCTAATGTTATTGGGTCAAATGATCCTGGGAATATGGCTTTTCGCATTTTATTTTAAGGTGCTAAGGTTCTGAGATGCTACGTTACTGAGTTATTATACTTAATCTTAAATTCTTTTATTGGAATTTGAAATTTACTATTTGGAATTTACTATTTGGAATTTACTATTTGGAATTTTTAAAATTTATTCTAAGTGATTCTTTTTGTATTTACTGCTGTCACCCATTCATCTTTATGGCAGATTTCACAGTTTGCAGTTCCTTTTGTCAGCTTTTGAGTGTGTCCGCAGAAGGTGCAAGCGTGAATTCCATCTTTTGTGATGTTTTTATTTTTTTCATTGAACAGCGATGGCAAAATAGGTAGTCCGTATTTTACCTCATCGTCTGGATAAAAAAACACGCTTATTTCTCCACTTGGTTCGATAAAGGCATGTTTTACTTGTCCTAAATGCTCAATAGATTTTACACGAAGTTCAGAGAAAAATTCGTCTTGTGCCAGACTTTCTTTTTTAAAACTTGATAAGGAAAACTTTCCGTCATTGATTAAGCATTCGGTTTTTCCTTCTATGAATTCTTCAAATTTTTTGCTTTTTCCAGTAAGCCAAGTAACAGATCGATATAAAATTATAATAACTGAAAATACCATTGCTGCCGGAATGATTCCGACATCTTCATAGAACATTGGATCTCCCGCTGCCGAACCTAATGCAATAATTATTACGGTTTCAAATACAGATAATTGTTTAACGCCTCTTTTTCCAGCTAACTTTAAAGTAAGGAGTAAAATCGTAAACATTACCGTTGAACGGAATATCACTTCCAGAATAAAGATTTCTGGGAGATTGTTGTAAAATAATCTATTCCATTCAAAGATTTCTTTCATTTTTTTAGGTTCTAAGTTACTATGATACTAACTTTTCTTGTGAAGGATTTTTTGCCGAAACTTCGAGATTGCTTATTCTGGCAATTGTATTAAAAAAATAAGGTTCTGAAAAATCTTAGAATCTCAGAACCTTAGTATCTTAGCATATTTAAGAAAGAGCTAACTCAATTGCATTTGTAAATAAGTCTTCTAGAGAAATTCCGGCTGCTTTTGCTTGTTGCGGAATCAAACTTTCTGTTGTTAAACCTGGAATGGTGTTCATTTCAAGCATGTGTGGTTCGCCGTTTACAATAATGAATTCGCTTCTTGAAAAACCTCTCATTTTTAAAACTTCGTATGCACGTTTCGCAGTTTCTGAGACTTTTTTAGTCAATTCGTCAGAGATTCTAGCTGGCGTAATTTCTTGCGATTTCCCTTCATATTTGGCTTCGTAGTCAAAGAAATCATTGTCTGATACAATTTCTGTAATTGGTAAAACGATAATTTCGCCTTTGTAATTGATAACTCCTACAGAAACTTCAGTTCCGTCAAGGAAACTTTCAATGATGATTTCGTTATCTTCTTTATATGCTACTTCAATCGCGATTGGCAATTCAGCTTCTGTTTTTACTTTTGAGATTCCGAAACTAGAACCTGCTTTGTTTGGTTTTACGAAACATGGCAATCCTACTTTTTTAACGATTTCTGCTGTATTGATTTCGTCTCCTTTATTCAGATAATAAGAAATTGCTGTTTTGATTCCGTATGGTTTTAAAACAGATAATAAATCTCTTTTGTTAAATGTTAAAGCCGATTGGTAATAATCGCAAGAAGATTGTGGCATTCCGATTAATTCGAAATACGCCTGCATTAATCCGTCTTCTCCTGGAGTTCCGTGAATAGCGTTGAAAACACAGTCAAAAGTGATTTTCTGACCGTTTACTGTAACTGAAAAATCATTTTTATCAATTGGAAATTCGGCTTCATTTTCGTCTACATAAACCCATTTTTCTTTGAAAATGTGAATGCGGAATCCGTTGTATTTTGTTTTGTCAAGATATTGATACACGACATTTCCGCTAATTAAAGATATTTTGTATTCGCTGGAATAGCCGCCCATGATGATGGCAATGTTTTTCATTGTATGTTTTTATTTTTTAATTGTTTCAAGTTTAATGTTTCAAGTTTTTTGCCACTGATTGCACTAATTAAAAAGATTTTTCCTCAATATTGTCATTTCGACGGAGGAGAAATCTTCGCAAGTAGCTCTACAAAGATTGTCTATTTACTTTGTGTAAATCCTTCGGCTTTGCTTAGGAAGACAAACTTTATATTTATAGTTCTTTCGAGAATAAAACTGTACTAATTTCTGTTAAAGATCGTTTTTATGAAACCGAGTGCCCTAGCCCCGATAGAGCCGGTATCCTTTTTGGCTGCTTTTTCTGCAGACAAAAAGATATAGGCGAAAGCGGGATTAGCTCCTAAAAAATTATCCTTCGACTTCGCTCAGGATGACAATCTCGGGACTTTCTTGTTTTAAACAAAATTATCATTTTTTTTGAAACGAAATACTTTATCTTTGTCGCTATTAAAAATAAATTTATGAGTTTACGTCAGTATTTAACAAGCCGAGTTTTTTTCTTGCAATTGCTTGCGGCCGCAGCTATAATCGCTGTTATTGGTTATTTATTTATGCATTGGTTAACTTTTACAACAGATCACGGACACGAAATTGCGGTGCCGAATTTGTCTAAATTGACTGAGGAACAAGTAGAAGAGAAATTGGATGAACTGGATTTGGACTATGTTTTATTGGATAGCGTTGATTACAGAAGTGAATACCCAAAATATAGTGTTGTTGAGCAAGATCCGCTTCCTGGAACAATGGTAAAAGTGGGTAGAAAAATTTATATCAAGATTAATGCTTCTGGTTTTTCTTCTGTGAAAATTCCAGATTTAATCGAAAAAACATATCGTGAGGCTGTGCCAACCTTAAAAGCGTTAGGTCTTGAGCCGGGAACGATTACGTATATTCCGAATCTTGGAAAAGATATGGTATTGGAAATGCGTTTAAAAGGAAGAAACTTAAAAGTTGGAGATAGAGTGCTTAAAGCTTCTAAAATTGATTTAGTTTTAGGAGATGGAAAAGCAAGTTATGTAGATGAAAGTCAGGCAACAGATAGTACTGCGGTGCCTGCAGAAACCCCAAGTGATGAACAATAATATTGAAGAAAATTTAGATCTGGAAGACGAATTATTTGAGCACTACAGATTTGAAGTCCCAAAAGGTCAAGCGTTTTTACGTATTGACAAATATTTAATGTATTTGATTCCGAATGCCACACGAAATAAAATTCAGAATGCGGCAACTAACGGTAATATTTTTGTGAATGATATTCCGGTAAAATCAAATTACAAAGTAAAACCTTTTGATGTGATAACGGTAATGTTGTCACATCCTCCGTTTGAAAATAGGGTAGATCCAGAAGATATTCCGTTGGATATTGTTTATGAGGATGATGCGTTATTGCTTATCAATAAACCACCCGGATTGGTTGTACACCCAGGTCACGGGAATTATACTGGAACTTTGGTAAACGCTTTGGCATTTCATTTTGAAAATCTGCCAATGAACAGCAGCGAACGCCCAGGTTTGGTTCACCGAATTGATAAAGATACTTCTGGTCTTTTGGTTGTGGCAAAAACAGAGGCTGCTATGACGCATTTAGCAAAGCAATTCGAAGCTAAAACTACCGAACGTGAGTATATTGCTCTAGTTTGGGGAAATGTTGTGGCAGATAGCGGTACAATTGAAGGAAACTTAGCGAGACATTTGAAAGACCGTATGCAAATGGCGGTTTTTGATGATCCAGAAATTGGGAAACCTGCTATTACGCATTATAAAGTTTTGGAACGTTTTGGTTATGTAACTCTTATTTCTTGTAGACTAGAAACAGGAAGAACGCACCAGATTCGTGCGCATATGAAGCATATTGGTCATCCGTTGTTTAATGACGAGCGTTACGGCGGTCATTTGATTTTGAAAGGAACGACTTTTACAAAATACAAACAGTTTATCGAGAATTGTTTTAAAGCCTTACCACGTCAGGCGTTGCATGCTAAAACGCTTGGATTTGTTCATCCGAATACGGGAGAATTAATGCGTTTTGATACAGAATTGCCTCAGGATTTTCAGGATTGTATTGAGAAATGGCGTAATTATGTGAAGTCGCATAATACTGAAGAAGAGAATTAAATTCTTTAACATAGAATATATTAAAAAAAGCTCCATCAGGAGCTTTTTCTTTTTTACCATTAAGCTATTAAGTTAATTAAGATATGCCTAATAGCTTAATGTTTTCTTAGCAAAGAAAATTAAGCGCAGTACTTAATTAACTTAATATCTTAATGGTTAAACTTATGCTTTAAAGTGTTCTAATGTTTAAATCAGTTATTTTGACTTCTCCGTTGGTTATAAAGCCTAATTTTCCTTTTTGGTTTAGATTGCTTTTTTCTAAAGAACATTCTAAACTCGTTTTACCGTCGACAGAAAATGATAATTGGTTGTTCATGACTTTAATTTTTACAGCATACCATTTATTGTTTTCTAATTGCATTGGCTTTCTAAATAAGGTTTTTCCGCCTCGTTTGCTATACGAATCGTCTTTTTTAACATAAACTCCATCACCAATTACAATATTTTGATCAATTTGATACAAATAGGTTCTAATGTATTTCCTTTATCCAAATTGAGCATAATTTCAAATAAAGATTCGTTGGTCATATTGGCTTTCAAATCGATTTCATAATTCTCTGGGAGCTGTTTTTTTGAAACTAAAACGCCCCACGGTGAAAGAGAACCTTTTCCTGTAAGAGTATCATTTTTTAGAATCCATTCTTTAGAATTAATCGCCCAATCTGATTTTAGCTCTTTTGAATTGTTTAAAGTATATTCTTTTTTTACTGTTGAAATAGTGCTAGAACACGAAATCAAGATGAATTGTAAAAGGAGAAATACTGCAAATTTTGTTTTCATTTAATTTAATTCTGAATGATATTTTATTTTTCCGATTGAACCTGTTTCTGAAGGCAAAAGTTCGAAAACAGAAGTAGGAGCAAGGCCTTGTTCGATTCGGTGAGAAACATATAGTATAGAAACGTTGGTTTCTTGTTTTATGGTGTTGATAAGCTGAATTACCAAATCTACATTTTCGTCATCTAAACCTTCTACAGGTTCATCTAAAATCAATAAAGGCGGATGTTTTAAAACGGCGCGAACAATTAATGCAACGCGCTGCTGCCCGATAGAAAGGTCTATAAAACGCTTTTTTCTCAAGTGTGTCATTTCGATCACCTCAAGCCATTGCGTCACGATGTTTTTTTGATGTGTTGTGGGCTCTGTATACAATCCGATTTGGTCAAAGAATCCCGAGAGAATCATTTGTTCCAGTGTGTGTCCTTTTTGAAATAAATCCATCATTGAAGTGGCGTAAATTCCGATTTGTTTTTTGATGTCCCAAACACTTTCTCCGGTTCCTTTTTTTCTTCCAAATAAGAATAAATTCTGCCCAAAACCTTTTGGATTGTCTCCTGTAATTAATGATAAAATAGTGCTTTTTCCAGATCCATTTGGACCGACTAACTGCCAGAATTCTCCTTGTTTGATGGTCCAAGAAATGTTGTTCAGGATTTTTCTTTCTTCATAACTTACCGAAACATTTTCCAATCTGATTAATTCATTTTCGGGAAAAATGTGAGTTTCTGTTGCTTTTGGAATTGCTGTTGTATTTAATGTTTTGAAATGATTTTCGGCTTTTTTAAATGGATGCAATTCGAATGTATTGTCTTTTATTTGAGCTTTATTGGGCACAAATTCAAGAACATCAACAGTACGGTTTAAAAGCTGAATAATCGCAATATCATTTGTTAAATCTTTTAACGAATCGGCTAAAACTACTCGTGAAGCTTGGTCTAAATGATCAAAAGGATTATCAAAAATAATGTAATCTGGTTTTTGATTGATGCAGTATTTTAAAAACTCTTTTTTACGTTCGCCAGAGGAAAAAGTTCGAAGCTGTCTGTGAGAATCTGGAGAAGCTTCAACGCTGTCATATTGAAATTCTTTTTCGATGAATTTTTCGATCGCAATATCAGAAAACAATATTCCTTTTTGATTATTAAAAATGGCTAATTCTCCAGTTGCTTCGCCATTTAATATATTTTCGATTAATTTTTTTTTATTTACCTGATTTGATAAAAGTATATCCCAGTGTTGCATTATATTTTTTGTAAAGTATTATTTGTTTTCGTTTAAAGCCATTTCGCGGTCATTTCTTGACCATTCGCTCCAAGAACCAGCGTATAATTTCGGAATTGGAAGTCCAGCGTAATCCATCGCCAATAACGTATGGCAGGCTGTAACGCCAGAACCGCAGTGAACGATTGTGTTTTCTGGTTTTATATCTTTCAAAACAGCTTTATACTTTTCAGCCAATTCATCAGCTGGCTTAAAGAATCCGTTTTCATCCAGATTTTCCGTTAGCGGAACATTAACGGCTCCAGGAATATGTCCTGCAATTAAATCCAATGGTTCTACCAGACCGTCAAATCTGTTTTTATCACGAACATCAATTACAATGTTCTGATCGTTTTTTCGGGCTTTTTCGACTTCTTCAATATCGGCTAAAGGCAATTTCCATTCCTGCGAAGGATATATTGTTTTTTCAAAAGTCTCAATTCCAGAATTAGTCGGAAATCCTGCTTGAATTGCTGCTGGATAAGCACCGTTTAAAACTTGAATTTTTTCATGCCCAATCGCACGCATCATCCACCAGAATCGAGCTGCGAAATTGGATCCATTTTTATCATCATAAACCACAACATGATCTGAAGGTGAAATTCCTAATGAAGAGAGAGTTTTTGCAAAATCTTGTGAAGATGGCAGCGGATGTCTTCCGCCATTTGCTGGATTTTCAGGAACTGCAGCCAAATCACGATTTAAATCGACAAAACGTGCACCTTTTAAATGTTCTTTTTGATAAGTTTCAAAAGTGCTTGCGCCAGTTCGAGCATCAATTAGAATGATTTTAGGATTGGCAATTAATTCTTCAGCTGTAATTAATGGAGAAAGAGTAGTAGACATTTTTATTTTTTCTTAGAATTGCCAAGCCAAAGCAAAGCATTCAAAATTAATTGACTTTGTGTTTTGTTTTCAAAAGTATACGATAGAGTTTTGTTTGTTCCGCCTTCATAATCGATATCATTATGTCCCATGTTTACGTACAGCATTTTGTATTTTTTATTGGTCCAAACGACAGGATAATAACCGCTGTGCCAAATTTCATGCGCTTTTGGACCAGTTCCTAAAGGGAAACTCGATTCATCTATCGCTAATAAAATCTCGATGTCCGGATTTTTGGTTAAATCGTTAGACCATCTGTACCATTCGTTTGGAGCAGAAGAGAAAGTTTTAGGTAGATTTTTGGTCACAGGATGCTGATTTTCTACTCTCAAAACTGCCGAAGTTGGTCTCCAAGTATTGCTTCCATATTCGCCAGAACCTAAAAAAGTATTGTGATACCAATTCCAATCTTGATTGTAACTTGAATTGTTTAATGCAAATGCCGAGAAATGAAATCCGATAAAACCGCCACCATTTTCCATGTATTTCTGGAAAGCTTCGCGTTGTTCTTTTTTTTCAGGACGTGTGTCTAGAAATAAAACAATCTGATATTTTGCCAAAAACTTAGCGTTTAAATTGTCCCAATTGCTGGTAGAATCATATTCAAAATGGTTCTCTTCTGCTAATTTTGGAAAGTATTTATTGGCTTCATGCACAAAACTGATATGCGCTTGATCATTTTTTGCGGTATAAAAAGCAATGACTTTAAATTTTGGATTCTCTTTTTTCTTTTGCGAAAAGCCAAACAGAGAAAACGTTAAAAGAAAAACTAAAATGCTTCTTTTAAAAAAGGTTTGGTGGTTTTGGTTAAAAATAGTCATGAATGTTGGAATAATTAAACTGGGATTTTTTCGATTAAAATTTCATGTTCCGATTTATCAAAATAAGTGCAAGTCATTTCCACAATATCAACACGCCATTTCGCAATACCGCATTGCGCGCAATGATTGCAGAATGTCATATAATCGGTTTCTCCGTGCTGATGCTTTACCAGATGTTCTATAAAAAGTTCTTTATTAGGATAGTCAGCAACTTTAATTTCAGGATATTTTTCTTCAGCTGCGGCTGTGTAATTGTTTAATCCGTAGTAAACAACGCTTCCGTCGTGTACAAAAGTGTCATACCCTTTAACGCCAAGGATTATTAAATCTTGAATGTAATTTGGAAAATCTGCACCAGTTTTAACTTTAGAGTGTGCTTCTTTTATTTGATCTATTGTAAACATAATTTTAATTTTAGATTGTTGATTTTAGATTTTAGATTTCGCCACAAATTACACTAACTTTTTATTTAAAAATTTCGAAAAATTAATTTGTGTCAATTCGTGAAATTCGTGGCGGAAAAAAAATATCATTTCAAAAATACGATTAATGATTTTATAAACGAATCAAAAGATTCAATATGTGGCAAATGTCCCGTATTTGGAATCTCCACCAGTTTTGCATTCGGAATTGCTTTTTGAGTTTTCTTGCCCAATTCAGCATAATTTCCCATTGTTTTTCTCACTTCTTCAGAAACCAGCGGTTTTCCTAAAGCTGTTTTATCTCTCGTTCCGATAATCAATAATGTTGGGCATTTGATGTTTTTAAATTCATACAAAACAGGCTGTGTAAAAATCATATCATACAAAAGAGCCGAGTTCCAAGCCACAATGTCATAATTTGGTGCAGTTGTCCAGCCTGCGCCAAGTTCAGCCCATTTTTGATAATTGGCATTCCATTTTCCGTCATAATAATTTGCCATTTGGTATTGCTTAATGCTTTCGTAATTCTGTTTTAATTCCGATTCGTACCACCAATCAACAGGTTGGTATGGCACGACTAATTTCCAATCTTCTAAACCAATCGGATTTTCTAAAACCAGTTTTTCTGTAGTTTCAGGATACATCAATGCAAAACGCGTTGCCAACATTCCGCCCATAGAATGACCTAAAATCGTGGTTTTTTGAATTCCTAAATGATCTAAAAGTCTTTTGGTGTTTTCGGCCAATTGCTGAAAAGTGTATTGAAAATGGTCTGGTTTTGTAGATTTTCCAAAACCAATTTGGTCTGGAACAATCACACGATACCCTTCTTTTGTCAACGCTTTAATTGTAGTTTCCCAATAGGCACCATTGAAATTTTTTCCGTGCAGTAAAACAATGTTTTTTTGATTATAGTTTTCTGGTATAATATCCATATAGCTCATTTTCAAGTACTGGTGTTGGTTGCTCAGTTCAATAAAATGAACAGGAAAAGGATATTCGTAATTCGTTAAATTAATATCTAATGCTTTTATATTTCCCTGTTGGCCAAAACTTAAGCAAGGAATGAGTATGAATAATAGTTTCAGGATTTTCATTTGAGAGGCAATTTTTTTAATGATTTATAAAGTTAAACCGAACCAGTTTTAAAACAAAGCTCAAAATCTTAAAGTTATCAGAAAAAAAGCTTTTAAAATGGTTTCGTTGTTTTTGATGTCAATAATCGATGATTTATTGAAATTTTATCGATTAAATGATGATGATTATGAAAATAATGCATTTTGACGAGTAATGTAGCACTTCAAAGGACTTCTTTTATTAATAGGAAAAATGGATGTAATTTAGTGTCAGAATGTTGTAAGCCTTAAATATTAGTATTATGAAAAAGACAATACTTTTGCTCCTGCTAACAGTCCCCACATTTGCCCAAGAACTCAATACTTTTGATTTCGCCGTTATAAACTCAACCTTAATTTCTGCAAATATAGACCTTGATAAAGGCCGTAGCGTTGTTGCGGCAAATCAAGATCAATATTCAGCTTATTTTCAGTATGCTCTTACGATGTGTGAGGACGATATTATTTTTGGTGCTGGAATTGACAAGTCTGAAATCGATCGTACTTATGTAGGTTATATCGGTAAAATTTGCGATAAATTTAGAGCTACAATTGGCATAGGATATGTCGATTCTAGAAGCGGTTATGAGGGGACTTTTACGGGTTTTAGCATCTCATGGCATTTTTCTGAAAATACCTATATTGGAGGAAATTTAGAAAATTTGCATTCATCAATAATTGATTATGATACCGATGAGAGTTTTGATTACTATAAAAAACTCGTTCCCAAAGTTTTTGGAAGTTATGAAATTATCCCAAATGTGATTGCTTTTGGACAATTGAGTTCGAGAGTAAATGACATTGCTTTAAAATATCAGGTTCGCCGATTTTCTGCTGGAGGATTTTATTCTGGGCATTCAGTTGGTGGGATTTTCGGAACTGTCAATGTCGGACGATTTGCCTTTTCCTGCAGTACTACTTTTGAAAGAGTAAACTTCGGATTAAAGTTTGAATAACGAGATTAAAAATAAAAGTTTGTTGAGAAAAAAATCCCAAAGGCAATGTCAGCAATTGTCTTTGGGATTTTTTATAAGTTTATTACATCGTCGGTTTATAATCCAACAAAATCGTCGCTTTTAGGGAAAATACTCAAAGCTTCAATCGCTATTTCTGGGGTTGGAGAAGCCAATTTTCTAAGTTTGGTATCCATCCAAGCTCCGTCTACTGTAATCGTTGCGCAAAGCGTATCATCTTCTCTTCTAAATTCGTGAATGATAGACCAACGTGAAGCATCGGCTTTCATTTTTGAAGTTTTAGTATGAATGAATATTTTGTCTGAAAGTTTTAATTCTTTTCTGAAAACGCATTCTTCTCTAAATAAAACAGGTCCAAAACCTTGTGTCTGCATTACTTTTAGAGTTAATCCCAGTTCTTCAAGGATTTCGATACGATGTTGTGCGCCAAAATCGTAATAAGCACTATGACGAACGTGAAAATTTGGGTCTAAATCTGACCAGCGGAAAGATATTTCTTTTACAAATGAAGCCATTTTATAATTGTAATTTTAATGAGAAATCGAAATTACAAATAAAAAACAAACGAATATCATAAAATTACTATGCATGCATATTTTTTTATTGTTTTTGAATTTGCAGCATGTTGTAAATACTTTCAATTATGCTCTTTCGACTAGACAGTTATAGCATCCTGGTCTTGCATTATGAATGTGGATGTACTCTATTTTTTCGTTTTCAAAAGTCTTGATAATGCTTTCTTTGAGGGTATTTCCTTCAACCACAGACGCTTCTTTCATCATGCCATTTTTGTCATAACCGCGCAACGAAAGTAATCTGTGATTCAGCATGTGCGGAATTTGGTTGGTTTCGAATGTAGCTGTAGTGGCTTTTTTTCGTATAAAAATTGGTCCGCTTGCTTGATAAGGTGAGGTTGTTTTATGATGGCTGTAGGGCAAAAGAATTACTTCTTCGCCAATTTGAGCATCTTCTAGACTTACTCTACAAGGAAATCCCGGAAATTTATCGACAGCCATTCTGATTGCGCCGATTTTTTCTAGTTCTAGATCTGTTAATTCAAAGTAGCCTAAAAACTCTGTATGATTTAAAGACTTGATTTTAAAATTTGTTTCCATAATTTTTTAAGCAAAAATCATATTTGTTAGGAAGCAAAAAAATCCAAATCTTGCTATGTTTCTTGATCAAAATATTTATAATGTCATTGTAGCTAATTCAACTTCAAGTTTGTCGAAGTTTTCTTCGTTTTTATCAACTACGTAAGGTTTCAGTTTTTGGCATTCTTCTTCGGTTTCAAAAAGCATTTTAAAAACTACTTTTGTTTCATTTTCAGAAATAGTTTCAAATGTGGTTAGAATTTGAAAAAGCGGTTTTGAATGACGTTTCCAAGCAATAAGATTCGGTTTGTCAATTTTTATAAATTCGCATTCGTTGGCATAATTTCCAACTTCAGGGCCATGCATGATGAAGCTCCATTTGCCGCCTTCGCAAAAATTAAATTCATGAAAAGTGTTTGTAAAGCCTTTTGGTCCCCACCAGTTTTTTAAATGTTCAGGATCGCTCCATGCCTTGAAAACAAGTTCTTGAGGGAAATTCAGAATTCGTGTTGTCACCACTTCTGAATCAGGTGTTGTGGATAGAATTTCTGAAGTCATTTTTTGATCGTTTTAAATTAAACAAAAATGCGCAGTCATAAAATTACGTTATTTTTAGATACTTTCAAGATTATCCCATTCGTATTCATTTTATCATACAACAAAGCTCTTATAAAAACAGATGTCTATTCAATAATGACTTCAGAAGTGGCATGAAAAAATAGTTTATGCCATGATTGTCAGGTTTGAAAAATGTCATGTTGTCAGACGATTTTTTAGTCTCGACAGTAAAACTGACAATTTTATTTGGTTTTTTATATTGGCACAAAGATTGACTTATGCCACCTGAGTTATTAAAATAAAATCAAAAATTAAATATATAAAAAATGGGTAAAATAATCGGAATTGACTTAGGTACGACGAACTCTTGTGTTTCTGTAATGGAAGGTAACGAAGCAGTTGTTATCCCTAACGCAGAAGGAAAAAGAACTACACCATCTATCATCGCTTTTGTTGAAGGTGGCGAAATTAAAGTAGGTGATCCTGCAAAAAGACAAGCAGTAACGAATCCTACAAAAACGATTGCTTCTATTAAACGTTTTATGGGACACACTTTTGCAGAAACTGAAGGTGAAGCAAAAAGAGTTCCTTACAAAGTGGTAAAAGGTGACAACAATACTCCACGTGTGGATATTGACGGTCGTTTATATACTCCACAAGAATTGTCTGCAATGACACTTCAAAAAATGAAAAAAACTGCTGAAGACTATTTAGGTCAAACAGTTTCTGAAGCAGTTATTACTGTTCCTGCTTACTTTAACGATGCTCAGCGTCAAGCTACAAAAGAAGCTGGTGAAATCGCTGGTCTTAAAGTTATGCGTATCATCAACGAGCCAACTGCTGCTGCACTTGCTTACGGATTAGATAAAAAAGGAACTGATCAAAAAATTGCTGTTTACGATTTAGGTGGAGGTACTTTTGATATCTCTGTTCTTGAATTAGGAGACGGTGTATTTGAAGTATTATCTACAAACGGTGATACTCACTTAGGTGGTGATGACTTTGACCAAGTTATTATTGACTGGTTAGCTGACGAATTCAAATCTGAAGAAGGTATTGACTTACGTTTAGATCCAATGTCATTACAGCGTTTAAAAGAAGCTGCTGAGAAAGCTAAAATTGAATTATCTTCTTCTGCTGAGACTGAGGTAAACTTACCTTACGTAACAGCTACTGCTTCTGGACCAAAACACTTAGTAAAAAAATTAACTAGAGCTAAATTTGAGCAATTATCAGATGCATTAGTAAAACGTTCTATGGAGCCAGTTGCTAAAGCATTAAAAGATGCAGGTTTATCTACATCTGATATCGACGAAGTAATCCTTGTAGGAGGTTCTACTCGTATGCCTAGAATCGCTGACGAAGTTGAAAAATTCTTTGGTAAAAAAGCTTCTAAAGGTGTTAACCCTGATGAGGTTGTGGCTATTGGAGCTGCTATTCAAGGTGGAGTTTTATCTGGAGATGTAAAAGATGTATTGTTACTTGATGTAACTCCTCTTTCTTTAGGTATCGAAACTATGGGTGGTGTATTAACTAAATTAATTGAGGCTAACACAACTATCCCAACTAAAAAATCTCAAGTATTCTCTACTGCTGCTGATTCTCAACCATCTGTTGAAATCCACGTATTGCAAGGAGAAAGAGCTATGGCAGCTGATAACAAAACTATCGGTCGTTTCCACTTAGATGGTATTCCACCAGCACCAAGAGGAGTTCCTCAAATCGAAGTAACTTTCGATATCGATGCTAACGGTATTATCAAAGTTTCTGCAACTGATAAAGGAACAGGAAAATCTCACGATATCCGTATCGAGGCTTCTTCTGGATTAACAGCTGAAGAAATCGAAAGAATGAAAAAAGATGCTGAAGCTAATGCTGATGCAGATAGAATTGCAAAAGAAAGAGCTGAGAAATTGAACGAAGCTGATAGTACTATTTTCCAAACTGAAAGTCAATTGAAAGAATTGGGAGATAAATTGACAGACGATCAAAAAACAGCTATTGAATACGCTTTAACTGAATTGAGAATGGCTCACCAATCTCAAGATCTTGACGCAATCCAAAAAGGATTAGACAATGTAAATGCAGCTTGGAAAACAGCTACAGAAGCAATGTACGCTCAAGGTGGTGACCAAGCAGGTCAACAAGCTGCTCCACAACAAGAGCAATCTGGAGACAATGTTGAAGACGTTGAATTTGAAGAAGTCAAATAAGTACTGATTAACATCAGTTAACAATAAGTGCTAAAGCGCTGTAAACATTATGTCTACAGCGCTTTTTCTTTTTAGTCCTTTTTCGATTCTGCTGTTTTTTAATCGTTTTTTATCATATATTTGTACCATATTTGTACCTGTCTCTTAAAAGGGGACAAAGTGGGACTTATGTACCCTTATGGGGTCTTAATAGGGAGACAAAGATGATGAAGAGAACGAATAAACAATGTCTTAACTGCGGGGAGGAATTTCTCCCTAAAACTGTGACTTCTGTTTACTGCTCGCATGTATGCAGCAAAAAAGCATACAAACAGAAGATGAAACGGTTTAAAATTGAAGAGGAGCTCAAAGCGCTTACAGATAAAATACCCGAGAATAGGGCATTTATTTCTATTCCTGAAGCTGGCATGCTTTTTGGCATTACCAATAAGTCGCTTTACCGCCTTGTAGGCCAGGGAAAAATTCCTTCAGTTAATCTGGGAACCCGCCTTATAAGAATAGACCGCAGAGTTACGGAAGAGATGTTCGGCCCTGCACGTAATCTGCCGCAGGCTGAAAGCGGACTCAAGAAAAAATTATACAGCCTTGAAAAAGAGGACTGCTATTCCATCGGCGAAATAGCTCAGAGGTTTCAAATATCTGAAGGTTCTGTCTACAGCCATATCAGGAAATATTCAATCCCGACCAGACAGATCGGAAAACATGTATATGCGCCAAAAAGCGAAATTGACAACTTGTATAACGGAAATGATTTTATATGAAGCAATTAGCAAAAACCAAGGTGACGGTGCGTCTTCGCAAAGCAGAAGATCGAAATGAATGGTATGTTTACATAGAAAGCTATCCTGTTGAGATTTCCGGAAAGAAAACTCCCCAGAGAATCCGTGAATATCTAAACAGATCCATAACAACTGTGGAGTGGGACAAGAAAAGAACTGCTCGGACAGATGCGGCTGGATCAAAGTCCTATAAACCCAAACGGAATGATAACGGAATTATAATCTGCAGAAGCGAAAGCGACCGTGAGATCATGCTGTATGCCGACGGAGTGCGTAAAATTCGGCAGAAAGATTACGATAATATTAATCTGTACAGTGACGCGGAGAACCTTATGGCCGAACAGAAAGAGAAAGGAAAAGAGGATTTTATCAAATACCTTTCTGCAGTGGCTGCTAAAAGGCATGTACGAAGTTCAAAATCCATTCAGTTTACTTGGGAGCGTGCCGGAGAATTTTTAAAAAACTATTCTAAAGGTACTCTGATGTTTTCCCAGATTGACAACAGAATGGCGGAAGATTTTAAACTGTTTCTTCTGGGTGCCCCGCTCGGAGGAGGCAAAAAAGGAATACTATCCCACAACACTGCGGCAAGGTATTTTTCCATTTTTAAAGCGGCTTTAAAACAGGCCTTTATCGACGGATATCTAACAGTTGATTTATCTTCAAAAATAAAAGGCATTCCGGATCAGGAGTCAAGACGTGAATATATGACCATTAAAGAATTGAATGCATTGGCTGAAACACCCTGTGAAAAAGATGTCCTTAAAAGAGCCGCACTTTTCTCAGCCCTTACAGGTCTGAGGCATTCCGACATTCAGAAACTCCGCTGGAAAGAGATAAGCCTGGAAGATGGCATGGTCAAACTGCATTTCACGCAGAAAAAGACAAGGGGTGTCGAATATATGCCTATTTCTCGGCAGGCTTTCCAGCTCTGCGGAGAACCAAGGCTCTCCGGGCAGCTTGTTTTTGAGGATCTGCCTGACCCGTCCTGGATTTCTCGCCCTTTGAAAAAATGGGTTGTATCGGCAGGCATTAAAAAAAATATTACCTTCCACTGTTTCCGACATACATTTGCAACACTGCAGTTATCCAGCGGTACAGACATTTATACGGTAAGTAAAATGCTGGGACATACCAACGTAAAAACTACTCAGATCTATGCAAAAGTGGTAGATGAGAAGAAAAATAAAGCATCAGAAGCAATACAATTGGTATCTTTAAAGAAAAAAGAGTAATGAAAACAAAGTACTTCGAATATATTGCAGTTTACCTGTCTGTATTTTTGGTGTGTGTCTTTGTCGGCATAATAGGAAGAATGGTGCTTCTGGAAAAAGGCGCTGATGAATATACTGCCGGCGTTTTCTTTTGGATCAGCACTGGATTTGGAGTTTTAATGTTTGCAATTCTAAGTTTATTTCTAAACGAATTGGTAGCCGGCTTGCTGAATCGTTTTTTGAAAGCTAAAAAAAATGGACCGCCTGAAAGCCGCATTCCAAATGAAGACCTTCTAAAAATTGACGAGGAACTGCAGGATGCTTTAAAAACTAAACCCGAATTGCCTGAAAATAAAAATTCAGCAGGAGATATTGAACAGATAAGGGAAGAGCAGCAAAATGTGATCAAAAATCAAAAACAGGCCAGAATTGATATTGCCATCCGTTATGCTCATCACGAGTTCGCGCTGTATGCAGCGGATGATGATTTGAAACAATTGAGTAAGAATATAATAATATATGCCGAAGAAATAAATTTCGAAAATATTAAGCCGGTAAAAGTAAAAGATCTGTCCAATCTGGATTTGTATCATTTTGGCTGGAATATCTGGAATTATTTTAAAGTCAGCAGACAGGACAGAGCCGCGCAATTTCTAAAATTAACTTTTGCCTATGCTTTAAAAGATGTTGAAGAAAACAGCATTAAAACGCATATGAAAGATGATGAACGGAAAGGCATTATAAAGATAATAGAAGATTTTACTCATCTTTAAAACACTGTGTTTTTCAAGTGTTCTTGTTGTGAAACAGGACACAGCAAAAACACTTTTTTTATTTGTACCATAACAATTAAAAACGGTAGTTATGGACATAAATGATATCTCTTTTGAAAATCTGCCCAAGGCAGTTGCATACATAGCGAAAGAAATTGCAGAAATTAAGTCTATGATTCAGAATGTACAGGTATATGAATCTAAATCTAAAAGCAATCCTATCGGAATTGAAGAAGCAAGCCGGCTGATAGGGAAAGCAAAGCCCACAATTTACACTCTTGTAAGGCAGAGAAAAATCCCGTGTTATAAGTATGGTAAAAAACTTTATTTTTTTGAAGAAGAGCTTTTAGAATGGATTTCTAAAGGGAAAAAGAAAACAATACAGGAAATCGAATCAGAAGTATTGAAATATAATCGTAATAAATAGATGGATAATAGACAGCAAGAATACTTAAGTCACTCCATTATAACATTAAAAAAATAGTAACAAAATGATAGATTATCTAAAGAAAAATAAAATTAAGCCATTTTTTGAGAAGTAACTCAGATATATTTCATCAATCGTTTTTTTCTTAAGACTGAGACAAACTATTCATTCGACAGAGGGTGAGAAAAGATATGTTGAGGTTAGTTTAGTGTCAAACCGCAACCAAAACTGAAAATTAAAACATCAATTGATATAAAAAGTAAAAGCTTCCGAAATTGGAAGCTTTTTATATTTTAGTTAGCAGGCTAATTGACGGGTTCTTATCTTCTGTAGTTTGCACTTCTTCAAATGCGTCATTTTTGTAATCGTTTGTTGTTTTTTCCATAGTTAAAGTTATTTTAGAGTTATCATCGTCATTATCATTATTATTGCCTAAATGCGGCATAGCATTGTGGATACCGAATATTTCACGGCCAACTTCAAAACATTCGTGTGTATGTACACACACTGAAACCAGTAAAAACAGAAAAAATAAGAACCTGCGCTTTTTATCAACCATACTGCCTTGAGTACCTTGTTTGATTATGCAAATGTACGAAATTATTTAATATGGTGCAAATTGATTAATTATTTGATTAGATATGTAATGAGGAAATAAGATGAGTAATAGTAATTAAGGCAATCATATTCTTATGTTTTATGGTTAATTAAATATTTTCTGGAAGTGATGATCTGTATAAAAAGAAAAGGGTATACAGTTTTGAATCTAAAGGTATCAAGCCTTGATTTTGCCACATTTCTTATTTCCTAAGATTGCAAGGGCCACGTTTTTGCCACAAAGTTGATTATTTGCTTAATGATGTTTTAAATCGGCTGCAATTTTCATGATAAGCAGCTTATAAACTTCAAAAATCAAACTTTATATTTAAGAATGATTTTATATTTTATTGGGCTACTTTGGCAAATACAAAATTTAAATTAATTTAGTTCCAACAGTGTTTGCCGCTATAAAAGAAAGAGATTTTAAAATAACATTCAAGATGAAAATAAACCGAATAATTGCAATTGCAGTAAATGAGTATGATGATGTGGAACTGAATAAAATTCAAAATGCAAAAAGTGATGTGTCGGCGATGATTTCAATTTTAAGTGAGAAATATGTTTTTGAGGATGTAGATTTTCTTTATGAGAAAACTGATACCACGCGAAAATCAATTTTCAATAAACTCAACCAAATTTTTGCGCAGGCGCTCGAGGATGAAAATATTCTTCTAATCTATGCCGGCCACGGACAATATAGCGACATATTGAAAACATCTTATTGGCAGCCCTCAGACTGCGACCCTGCTGATGTTTCAACTTGGATTAATATTAGCGAGATTTTGACTTTTATTAACGCTTCGGAAGCATTTCACATAGCGATAATTTCTGATTCTTGTTTCTCCGGGGCTATATTTGAAAATCCGCATAGAGGAGGAGGCATGGAGGCTTTTGAAAAGAGAAAATCACGATTAGCTTTGACATCAGGAGGCATTGAAAATGTAAGTGATGGCGCCAAGGGAAGGAATAGTCCATTTGCAGAAAATCTGATAAAGCTTCTAAGTGTAAATGTTCAGCCGGAAATGCCCTTTAGCGTCCTATCAAGCAATCTTCTTATGAGTTTCAATAGTGATCGTATACAAACCCCTATGTGCGGGGCATTAAATCGTGTCGGACACGAAGGAGGGTCGTTTATTTTCAAATTGAAGGGATCTGAAGCTGAAAAGCCTGAGAATGGCTCCAATTTTTTAAAAATAAGATTAGGCAATCTATATATTCCCATGGCAGATGGACATCTGGCCTTGATAGCCAAAATCAGACTGCTGAACAAAGAAAAGCATGATCTTGTTCTGGCACAAAAATATAAACGTGCTATGGAGCTTCGAGACGAAGAAAAAAGATTGGAAGATTTAATACATGGAACGACTGCAGAGTATATTAACCAAATGTTCAGCAATGTGCAAGCGACAAAGCAGCAGACTGAAAATATTAGAAAAATCGAGCTGAAAGTATCCGACTTCAACAACGAATATAAATCCAAGCAAAGAAGAATTGAAAGGATCATGCAGGGACACGAACTTAAATTATTGGAACAGAATGAGGAAATACGAACTGAAGATCGTGATTCATTGCGGTTAATGGCTGAACATGAAGCAGGACATTTCGAATTTCTAAATCCAAGCAGGGAGTTTTACAGCTCAGAGAAATCAAATTTAATCCTGCAGTACCTCAAGAGTGTTTCCAGCCTGTATGTTTATTTCCTGCAGATAAAGGCAGATTCCAAAATAATCTTTTTAGAGGAAAAGAGGGAGGCCCTGTTTAATATCTTGTTAAGAATATACGAGTTGGAGGTTAAAATGCTTTATAGATGGTATTCTGATGAGATAGACGAACTTATCGTGTTGAAAAAAATAGATATTGATATACTTAACTGGTTTCGAAGTTAATATGGGCAAAAAATGCCCGCTTTACCAGCTTTATGATTTAAAAAAGTGAGCCGTTCCAAAAAAGTAAGTTAAAAACAAAAGACATTCAAATCTATCAGCTCGATTTTTGCGTATCTCAAGATTGTGTTAATATTGCTGATGCAGTATTTCTCGAAGTTTAAAATTTTTATATTTGAAAATAAATTTATTTGCAGCTAACAGACAGGTCTTGATAATGCAGAAGGCAATACAGATACAGGTAAGAAAAGATTTGGACCCGCGCCAGCAGCTCACCGTCATCAAGTTAAAGGGAAGCCTGATTTCAAAAGGCTATACGGAAATCATCCACATCCTAGATCAGGATGAGGAATTCCACATCAATACTTTTGAGACTTCGCCCGAGCAGCGCTGCGAGTCGCAGCAGTATATTGCGTCGTTTATCGATGCGGAGAATATTTCCGATACAGTTTCCATCATATAATATGTTGATGCCTCATTTAACTGTGATAATTATTTATCGCAGATTAAATTACATTTGAATATTTGAAAAAAATCAGTCGAGTTTTATTATTGATTTGTTTGATTAGTTAGGTGAAGTGACATTGAGAAGAAATTCTAGTGTTCAATCAGTAGGCCCTGCTTCCTGAAATGGTCAGGATGTGTGGAGTCCTTATGGAGGGGCAGCAGTGCCCGTCATTTTCGGCATATTCCAACAATTCGACATGAATTTGGCCGCCTGTGATCTTGTCAAACTGAAACAGGGTATCAGGTTCATAACCGGCAATGACCTTGACATCAAAGCCGCTGTTCTGATACAGCGTCAAACCCTGTGCTACAATTGCATTTCCTCCGTCTTTTGGGACAAGGCAGAAATATACCGCAATATCTTCAATGCCGTCCCCGGTAAAATCCCCGGTGTAAGACTGCTGAATGTCAAGCGCCGCATCATGAGAGGCTAAGATTTTAGGGAGGTATTTTCTGAACTGCTTTTCAGCTAGCCTTACGGCGTCATTTGTTGTAATTTTTGGCCTGCCCGCCTGCTTTTCCTTTAGGGAGAGCTCTTTCTCTTTTAGCAGGAGTTCCTTCTCCTTGAGTTCCAGTTCTTTTTCTTTGGTTGAGCTGTTGCAGCCGCCCGCCGCTAATGATAATAGGAGCAGCAGAGTGAATTTGATATTTCGGTTCATTTTAATGTAATGGTTGTTTTGGATTAGAGCTTTGCATTATAACGCCACGCTTATGTTAAAGGCTGTGCAGTACTAAATTAAGCGATTATTTGGATTTGGCAAATCTATGCGGTAAAAAAGAATAGTAAAACGGCTGAAAGGGCTAGTCAGTCGATTTATTAATGCCTTACGGCGGTTTTTTTGTTTTAGCAGAAGGATAGATCGCAGACCAATGCGATTCACAATAATCAATAAGGGGTTAGTTTTTTTGGGAGCTTTTCCCGCTATACGTTCCAATATTTTGTGTCAAACACCGGCACAAAAGGATTTTCACTGCTAGCTGGGCTAAAAAGTTGAATCCATTTTATGTTTCGGTTCCCAGTTTTTCAATAATAATTTCAAAAGGTGCTGACAAAACTAATGCATTTTGAATATGGTTTTGTAAAGTGTGATTTTTGGATGGCTTTTAGTTTTAAAAATTATTTTGCGGCCGCGATTCTACCGAGAAACTGAGATTACAGAATATTTATAAAAAACTAATCTAATTTTGCAGCCCAAAAAATAGCAGCTCCATTTTCAAACAAGAAAATAAATGACGCTTTTTTGATTTCTATTTTTTTTAGGGACGTAGTTTATGTAGCCGTATTCATTTAAATCTTTTATGCACCTGTGATATGTGACAGGACCGGTTATTTTGGCTATTTTCATAATTTCATGCCTATAGGCTTTGATAGGATTGATATTGCCTTCATTTGCTCTGAATTGAAGAAGTGCCGCAAAAATTCCAATATGGGTAATGCTGATTCGCTGGTCTTTTTCTATTGATCTAAAGAATTCCGTCAAAGGATTTAGTTGTTCCATTACTGTCGTAATTTAGATTTAGATGCCTCTTTGAAAGATTGATTTTTTATACTTGGTTTACAGCTCTGAATTCGCGAGTTTGATTTTATTTCTTTTTCAGATGAAGTGATCTGTACTTTTCGAAATTCATGGTTAAATATATTCAAAGATTTAAACTGCGGATTGGCTTCTATATAAACCTGATTTTCTCGTCCATTTTTAATCAGCACGGCAGATGCTCTGTCGCCCTGCCTTAAAGTATTTTTTAGTTTCTCGATTTCATATTGACTGGATATCTCTTTTAAAGGGAAGGCCTTCAAAGTCTTTTCCAAATCATAAGCATATTCATTTCGAAATTCTTTTAAGTGATAATTGCCCGAAGCGTCTTTATCATTAAAGTCGAGCTGAAACCATGATTGGTTATGCTCTACAGAACGGCCTGACAATAAATTATAAACTTGATTCAGCTTAAAATTGTTTTCCAGCCCATTTTTAAAGTAGTATTCCCTGCTGTCTTCTGGTGCAGAATTATTTTGCAGGCTACTTTTAAATCCATCGAGTTCAAAATGGCCTTCAGTATTTTTTGAAAAGCAGAGAGTATGATTGATCTTTTCTTTTTCATTAATGTAGTAGGATAGAGGCACACTGAAATTTTCCTGTTCTTTGTCGATAAGATTTTTAATTTTTTCGGATAAATCGGGAAAGCCGATACGCTGTACTTTCTCGTTAATCGAATTGAAGTT
Source organism: Flavobacterium sp. F52 (assembly GCF_000278705.1). Lineage (NCBI taxonomy): Bacteria > Pseudomonadati > Bacteroidota > Flavobacteriia > Flavobacteriales > Flavobacteriaceae > Flavobacterium > Flavobacterium sp. F52. Next base: position 327,155 of record NZ_AKZQ01000006.1, read on the forward strand.
TATCTCGTGTTTTTTTGCGTCACTGCGAAGTGAAAGCTGATTTTGTGCAGTAGTGGTTATTTTCCTTAGGATGCGTGAAATGAGACTTGGATGCAATTGTTTTGACATCCTATGGATTTCCATTTTAAGGATTCGAAGCGTATGCTGCTCCTCAATATTTTTTGAGGATTTGTATTTCGTTCTGATTTTCTCGAACAGCCGCAGTTTCTCAGCCAACAAAGATTTGTTTTCCGCCGGAGTAATTGAAAAAAGCATATTGAAGCGTTCCTCTCTTGCTTTCCATTGGCTGAGTTCCATTTCTACTCTATTTGCGGGAAACTGCGGGTTCATGATCTAATTTTTTAATTATTTTAAAATTTCTAAACCGAATTAGACTGCTGTTTTCTTTTTTTTTTATTTGCAGTCGGGGTTTCATCGTTGTTCTCAACTGTTTCATTCTGTTTCTTGTCAGACTGTTTTTCAGAGGTTTCTTCGTTTTGAGATTTTTTCTCTTCTTTGCTCTCCCTGTGATTGATTCTCTGTAAGCTGCCGTCATAGACATTCAGAGTCTTAAACTGGGGATTCGCCTCTACAAACATTTTGCTCTCTGTTCCTTTGACTGTGAAAGTCACCGACTGCAGATTTCCCTTTTTAAGGGAGTTGATAAGGTCTTCTTTGTATTTAGGAGTTTCAAGCTCCTTAATGGAATGTTTGGCAAGGCTGGCTTCAAGATCATAGCCGTAATTCTGATGAAACTGGTTCAGTTTGAAGGCTCCATTACTGTCCGTATTTTTGAAGTCGATCTTGATCCAGGCGTTGTAAGCTTCTCCTTCTTTAGTTTTGAGGTCTTTGTTTACAGAACGCCCCTCCATTAAATTATAGGCCTCTTTGAGTGTAATGCTGGTGCTGTCATTATTTATGTAGAAAGTCTGCTCAAGTCCTTCTTTTGATTCTTCTTTTTTTAAATTCACATGATAGGAATTAAAAAAGTACATGTCACTCTGATCGGATTTTTTGAAATTTAATTCTACAGACATGGTATCTTTGCCGTAAACGCCGTTGTGGGCAATTTTAAATTCTTTGTCTCCTTTGAGCATGTGTTCTTTAAGTTCAGTATCGAACGTTTCTCCAAACCCAGTATATTTCAGCTGGTCTTTTAGGTAATCTAAATTTTTCTGATTCATTGTGTTTGTGTTTAAGTTATTTTCTAAAAATTCTTTCCCATCCCGTTCCCTTTTGGAAAATCCGGTAACTTTTATTGCTTCATTTTTGGAATTTTCTAACTCACTCTTTAAAACTGCTTTTAAGTCGGATATGATTTCTCCAATCGGTACATGTTGAAAATATTCAGCATCATTAATTTTCGCCAGACAGTATTCCTTTGCATCCAATTGGTATCTGAAAAACTTAATTTTATTGATTTCAGTTATCTCTTCTGTATTAAAAGCCACGTAATTATATCCATAGTAAACCATTTCTTCAATGTAGGACAGCATCATTTCAGTGTCAGTCAGATTGATGATCATAATCTATTTTTAAAATTAAAAAGTGTCTATATTGAATTCTGCAATCTGAAATACCTTATCGGTCAGATTATTATTTATATCTGCTTCCAAATGTCTTCCGCCGTTTTTTTCAATCATCTGAAGCGTTAGATATTTACTCTCAGGAATGGTAAATTTCTCCAGCGCATAGACTTTAATTATTTCAGATTTATACGGTATTACTGCAGAAGATGAAGTTGTGTATAAGGGCTGCAGTTCTATTTCCTGCGATGCGGTACGTTTTGACTTCTTCTGGTCTCTGATAAAAAAGCGAAGCTGGTCAATATCGTAGTTAATCTTTGATTTGTTTTCAAAAACAACACGCAGATACAAAACATCCTGATGTATAAAGATGCCGTTTACCTCCACTTTGATCTGATGCTTGGATTTTTTTAATCCGCTAATCTTTTTCTTTTTGGATAAAGCGAGCGAAGCACACTTTTCAATTATTTTCTGATTTTCGTTTTCTAAAGAAAAAAGCAGATCCCTGCTTGTTGCGTCTGCATTTTCAGCATTAATGCTTAGATCAGGACACTCATCATTATAGTTCAGCACAAATACATAAAGTCTGCTGTCAGCCGTAACTACAGTAATATTAGTCTGGGTGAAATTCTGCTTCCCTGCTTTAAGGAGTAAAATATTTTCAACGCCTTTTGCTTTCTGCATCAGGACATCAGCGCTTCCTTTATCCATGCTCTTAATCGGATATGGAAAAACAATGCTTGTTGTTTTTGAATAGCCAATCTGCAGATTTGTGAGATGGTCGGCATTATAGCTCGTAACTTTATTGATAAACTGCGCAAAGCCTGATAAGGCTGTCATAAAAAGACACAGCAGACAGATTAAACTTTTGTTTTTCATTTTATAGCCTTTTAGTTATTTTAAATTTTTTTGTTTCTCATCATACAGCAGGACATTATAGCCTGCTTTAACTTGGACCTTTACAAGTTTTACCTTCTTGCTCATCAGGCTTTTTGCTGCTTCAATTCCCATGCCTGCAGCCTGTGCACCCCAAGAATCCGTTACTCCCGTCAGCCCCAATGTTTGAATGGAACGGTCGGCCGAAGCTTTAGCCACATCCCTGCTGATGGCTCCAGGGATATAAATCCCGCCAATTCCGTCGATATCATATACCGTTAATTCCACCGGAAAAATTGAGTTTCTATACTGGATATTGTTCACTTTGACTTCCAGCCTTTCCCCTTTTAAAGATGCCGTTCCATATAAAAATGTGTTTTTAGGGATGATGGTGCCCTGAAGCATGACATCGCTGCGGAGTCTCATCTTTATGACAGATCCGTTTACAATGGTCTGTGTTTCGTGGATTACTGCTTGGATTGAATTGGGCTGATCATCCGACTTTATGCTCTCATCTTCCGTATAGAATGAATTTCCTTTATAGGCAGCTGAAAGGTCAGTGTTCTGCTGAAGGGAAGTCGTATTATCACTTTCTTTTTTAAGGTCGACACTTAATATTTTCCCTTTTTTGCTGTCTGCGGACTGCTGCAGTCTTTCCTGCACACGGGCTGGGTGCTGGATATCAAGTATATTCTCAAGCATTCCTCCAAGCTGCCGCAGTTCCGGATCAGGTTCCTGTGAAGCACCCATTGAAGACATCATTTGCTCCAAGTTTTTTATTTCCTTGGAGGTTTCATTTGATGAGTTGTAGTTTTCAAACTCGCTCATATCCTGACCGTAATTGTTTGCAGCCGGCTGGCTGATTGCTTTTTGCAGGGCATGCAGTTTTTCATAGATTTTCTGTTCATTTCTGTTCTGCAGCGCAGTGGAATTCAAAGCTGATTTTCGTTTTATAAAAATCTGTCTTTCAAAATCGTCCTGTATAAATTCATCACCAAATTCCTTCGAAGACAATACATTAGAATAATTGGGGTCTTTTTTGATCTGCTCCTGCAGTTTTAGGGAATCTGTAGACGCCTGGTCGTAGTAGCTCATCTTATCCAGAGAAGAATCCTCTTTGAAACTGGGAAGAGGAAGATCAAAATTGAATCCCTTTTTTGTTTCATTTGCAGTTTGAGATGCTTCCATTCTGCCGCCGCCTAAACTATAGAAGAGAATAGTTATGAAGGGCAGTGTTATAATGGGAAGAATCAGCAGCATTTTTCGTTTTTTAGATTCTTTCAGCGATATAGTTTTTGTTTCCATGTCTTTATTTTTTAATGGATTGCTTTAATTTTAGAGGTGCCGGCATTTATTTCAATTGAAGAGGCATTGCCTGACAAAGCAGTATAAATGTTATAGAGAAAATATCCTGCTGATAAAACTGTAAACAATACCAGCAGAAAAACGAGTTTTTTTTTGGAAAAGCCTTGTGAGATGATACTCATTCTTTCAGCCCATTCTTTCTGTGCCATTAAGTAGTGCTTACTGTAGATAAATGGCGCTTCCTGTTTTTTTAGCAGTGCTTTCATAGTCTTTACTTTCGGTTTTCTATTGCCAGGTCTTTATTCTCAATGGTATTGAAACGTGCAATTAAAAAGCCATGAGGATTATTGTCGCTTCTGGATACGTTGCGAAGGCTTCCTTCTGTAATAAGATTTCTTCTTAAGATACTTGTAGTTCGTATTATGTTCTGCTTTGCAAAACATTTAAAGCGATAAGGATAGTCATTGATATCCACCGCCACACTGTCAATCTGGATAGTCTGGCTTATGTTGCCTGATATTATTCCGGAATAAAACCCATTTTCCTTTAAATCATCATAGATCCGTTTTGCGCTGTCATCAGCCAGATACAAAGCTTTGGTTACGTTGGTTTTGATTACCTTATCATCAGGATCCAGTGTAAAGAAAAACTTATGGAAGGTTTGTACATGGTCTTTTGCTTCTACCGGCACGTTATCTTTTCTCTCCGATGCATATGCTTCCAATGCTTTTCCTGCAGCAAGAATATAAACCTTGTCCTGCATGCTGCTGACGGTCTGAAAAGTTTTGTAAATGGTATAGCAGCAGATAACCACACATCCTGCTATTACCAGCATTGTAAAGCTTCTGACATATTTAAAGGCCGTATCGATATTTTTCATTTTGGTAAACATGAGCATCATTTATTTTGAATTTCCCTTGAGCTTATCGCTCATGTAGTTTCCTTTATCTTCAAAGTAAGGTGCGGAAGCAGCGGATGAGGACATTCCCTGTGACATTCTGCCTGCAGCATTTCCCATAGAATCCATAACCATTGCAGTGCCTTGAGAGGCCTTTGACGCTATAGAACTTGCAGAACTGCTGAAAAGGCTGGTAGCTTTCTGTGCGAGTGCTCCGCCGCCGCCTGCATGAACGATGTAATTAGCCACTGACGGCACAGTAAAGTATCCAATAATGCCGATGATCATGAAAATGAGATAAGCCATATCTGTTCTGCTGAAAAAGGTATCTCCTGTAGTCTGTACCTGAGTAAGATCGAGTTTGAGCATCAGTTCCTGGATCTTGCCGATAATGCTGCCGAATATATTGGCAACGGGAAGCCAGAGGTAAATATTGATATACCTTGCCAGCCATACAGTGAGTGTATGCTGGAATCCATCAAAAACTGCTATTCCAAATACAAGCGGTCCGAGGATAGAGAGTACAACCAATTGAAAGGTGCGCAGTGTATCGATGCAGAGCGATGCGGCTTCAAACAAAACTCGCAGCACATCGCTCATCCATTCTTTGACAGAATTCCTGAAATTGTACGATGCCTTTTCCATTGCAAATTTTACATCATTGCCGATGCCTGCCAGCATGTTTTCTTCCGATGGGTCCTCGTCATGCGTATATCTATACCACTTATCACGGTCGCCGGCTCCTGTTTCCCCTACATACATTTTCCATGGATCGCTTATTTTAATTGCCTTTTCTTTCTCTTTCAGAAGAACCGCCACGGCATTATTCGACCCGGCTACCATAGCTGCGGTAGCAGTAACTGTAGGCTTCATAACTCCATTTATAAGAGCGAGAACCGAGGGAAAAATCATGATGCAGAAGCCAATTACAAACGGGCGGAACAATGGGTAGAAATCGATTGGTTCGGCACTTGCTATATGCCTCCATACCCTGGAAGCGATGTACCAGATTGTCCCGAATCCAGCAATGCCTTGTCCAACGGCCAAAAGGTTGCTGCAAAGCGGCATCATCTCATCATAAAGATGGTCCAAAACTGAATGCAGGCTCTGCATGTTATCTCCTAATCCCTGGGCTGATATTAATAGAGGCATCAGAAGCATAACTGTAAAAAAAGCCTTTTTGATTAACCGCACTTTCATCTTTTTAGTCTTTAAGTTCACGCAGTTCTCTGGAAGCATATACATCGTTTTTCTCTTTTTCCCTCTGGAGTGCCAGTATGTTTGATGAAGCATTAAAACTTCTTACAAACAATAGCTTATCCTGCATTTCCAGATAGATGTTGTCCACTGCCTCCAGCCGCTCGTCATCTGACATTCGGAGTTTGTTGGCAGTAATTACCATAGTGAGTTCGTCCAGATTTCTTAGGCTCTGGATCAGCAGATTTCCGTAAACCTTTTCAAAATATCCTATTTCCTCACCGCTGAAGCTGTCACTTTTTACAAAACGGTTTAGCCCTTTTCTGCTTTCCCTGACCAGCAGTATCTGCGAATTGATGATATCGCCGACTCTTTTGTAATTTTTTACAGCTGGACTCACCTGCATAAGGGCATTCAGAAAAGTTTTATGCAGGCTGAAGTTGCCTTCAGACATTTCCTTGACAGTCTTGTATCCTCCCGAGAGCAGCTCGTATCCTTTTTTCATATCACTTAAGATCTTTTTGAACTGGGAGAGTTTTTCAATATTCAGGATCAGCTGCTGTATTTCTGCTGACTGGGCTTCTGCTTTTTGAGGAGCCATTAATAGCCAGGCGGCCATCCCTAAAATCAATATCTTTTTCATCATGTTTAAATTTAAAGTCCGTATAGGGAATTAATATCTTTGGATTCTTTTTTATCTGCAGCCTTGGAAAGGGAAAGCAGTTTTGCATCATTGCTGAAAGAGACGCAGAACTTATAGTCTTCAAGCATAGCTTTGTGCAGTTCATCAATGCGCTCGATTCTCTGGTCGTCTTTAAGCTCCAGTTTTGAATCGGTTGTGATTACTAGTAGCTGGTCCAATGTATCACTGCAGCTCTCAAGCAGCCTCTCAAATGACCGCTCGATATAATCCAGTTCGTTTCCGTGAAACAAGTCACTGCCTTTAAGATCGGCGTAAGTCTTCTTACAGATTTTAATTATTTTGAACTGCAGCGCAACAATTTCTGCTGCCTTGTAATAATTCCTGACTTTTGGATTGATTTTCAGCAGAGAAGTAAAATAGTCGGCATGCAGATTAACTTCACCTCTCTTGGCATCGCCGATGAAATTAAGGCCTTTGGATACTGCCGAGTAGCCTTTTTTAGCATAATCCATATAAACCTGAAGCGCTGCAATCTGAAGCAGCAGCTCTTTTCGCTGTTTGGCCTGTGCATGAACTGACTGCTGGAAAACCAGCAGCAGCGCGAGTACTAAAACAAATTTTTTCATTTTTTCTCTGAATTATGGAATTCCGTAAAATTGTTTTATCTGATTTATATCTGCCTCCGTTTTGGCTCTCTGAAGGCTCAGTATAACATTCTGCTTGTTAAAGAGGGTGAGGTCGTCATAGTTGGCGTCTATCTGGTCAGCAGCATTATTTATTATTTCAAGCCTTTTCAGATCACTCATCTGGGTTTTAAAGGAATCCAGTATCAAAAAGATCTGATCAATATTTTTGAGGCTCTCTTCAAGGATTCCTGAATATACCCGCTCCATGTACTGGATTTCGCTGTCTGTGAAATGAGTGTCCTGCTTAAACAAATTCCATGCTCTTTCATATTCTTCAACCAGCCTGCTCTGCTTTTGCGTAATGTCTTTTATCCTCTGGTAATAGGTAATGATAGATTTTACTTTCGCCAGTTCTTCATAATAGCCTTTGTAAAGGTCTTTCTGTTTCTTTGTCCAGTCTGAAATTTCATCAAGCTTTAGTTTGGAAAGTACATTCTCTACCTGTTTCTGTGCATTCTGAAGCCAGATGGTTTTGTTCTGCAGTTTCTGAATCCTCAGGTCAATGGCTTTGATTACTTTTTTTGTTACCGCTTTAACAATCTCCAAAATCGGCAGCGCTGCCGTTTTTTCTGCCGGTATTGCCGGAGTGCTGGCAAGCAGCAGGCAGACCATAATGGCAATTAATTTCTTTTTCATTTTTTTTTCGGTTTAAATTCCGTTTCTGATGTCCTGTGCCATTGCCGCAATGCCTTTTTGGATGTCGCCGCCAAACTTTGAAGCATAGGCATTCATTTTTACTTTTTCGCTTTCCTCAGTGGTGTAGGCAAGGTATTCCTCTAAAGACACTTCAGTTCTGTAGACTTTTGAGGACATTCCGCCCAGTGATATAAAGACTTCCTTATATTTCCGATGAGGATCGTTTGCTTTGTTGACCGAGAGCACAAGCGCCTTTTCTTTTTCGGTAAGCCCGAGCAGTTCCTGTATCTGGTCAAATTTGTTCTGGTATTTGCTCTGATCCAGCAGGATTTTGCAGTCACTGTTATTGATGATCGCCTGCTTTACTACTGGAGAAGAGATGATGTCTTCTACTTCCTGGGTTACCACTATGGCTTCGCCGAAAAACTTTCTTACTGTTTTGAAAAGATATTTGATGTATTCCGCCGCTCAAAAAAGGGACGATGGTGGAACTCTTTGGGCGTATTGGGGTGAACGCTTATCTCAATGGAGAGGGAAAGGCGGTAGCAAGTCTGACCTTTCATACCAGCAACATAAAGATACTGCTTTTTGTATCGGATGCACAGCCTGTAAAGACACAGCCTGTTCCTGCCAAAAAGAATAAAAAGGAAGAGCCTGACGACCTGCCTTTTTGAAATTGAAACAAAGTGTATAAGCCTAAAGAAATGAGTTATGAAAGCCACCGACAATTTTAAAGCCGTTATAGAAAAGTATCTCAAAGAGACAGCCCAGGGCGACACAGTCTTTGCAGAACATTTTGCCAAAGCATCCAAGAACTTGGAGAGCTGTTACAATTACATATTTGCCGAGGTCAGAAAGACAGGGTGCTGTGCTTTTGAGAATCAGGAAATTTTTGACATGGCTGCGAAATACTACACCGATGACAGCATCTGGCAGACCCCGCCCGTGCAGTGCCGAGTTGAAGTATCCAAGCCTCTGCAGGATGATTTGTTCAGTACTGCCGAGCATATCCCTGCCGTAAAAACAGCAGTTAAGACTCCCGTGGCCGAATCGAAAACCTTAACGCTCTTTGACCTATGATACCCAAGACCATCATCGAGAAACAGCTGACGGATTTGAGCGCCACGCTCAGACCTGTAACGCAAAGGATGCACCTATGGGCGGAGAAAAACATTTTTCTCAAATGGGCGGTGCTCTCACGTGGAAAATTCCACTGTTTGCAATGCGCCCATTCATGGAAACCCGATGCCCAAAAACAATGCTGTCAGAAGTACATCAACTGCACGGCATGCAGAGGAAAGCTCAAAATGATGCAGTACAATCAGGTGCATTTCAAGGAAATCGAGTATTGGGCGGTATTGAATGTATGCGCTGATTTTCAGGTAGTGCGCATCATCTGCTCCCACAAGCACATGAAAAAGAATTTTCTGCCGACCTATTTTCATAAGGAGGTCATGCAGCATTGGATTAATTCCAAAGGGGAGGTGCGCACACTTTCTTTAAGCACCAATGTTTTTTCCAATGCTTATGATGCATGGAAATACTATTCCCCTTTGGAAATCCGCCCAAAGAGTTTTGTGGCTACGCCCAAATACCGCATCAATCCCTACAGGGTCTATTCTGCATCAAAGGTGCTTGCTGTGCTGAAAAGAAACGGCTTCAAAGGCAGTTTCTACGGTATGGCACCGCAGGCGCTTTTCACGGCTCTTTTGAAAGATTCCTACGCCGAGACACTGCTTAAAACAAAACAGACCGATTTTCTGAAACATTATCTGCTTTCCCCTTCCCAAAGTATCCGTGAGAATTGGCAGGCAGTGAAGACCTGCATCAAACATGGTTATAAAGTGGCTGATTTTACGATTTGGGAGGATTACATCGACCTTTTGAAATTCTTTAAGATGGATTTGAACGTTCCGCATAATGTCTGTCCTGAAAATTTGCTCGAACTGCATGACAGGCTCATGGAGCGCAAACGCAGGATTGTAAGACGCCAAAAGATAAAACAGCTCCGCGAGGAGATAGAGCAGGCGCAGGCTGTCTATGAAGAGGATAAAAAACAGTTCTTCGGTCTGGAGTTCTCCCACGGGAATCTGCGCATCAGCGTGATGGAAAGCGTGCGTGACTTTCTTGATGAGGGCGATCTGCTCCGCCACTGCATCTTTACCAATGAATATTATAAAAAGAAAAGCTCCCTGATGCTCTCGGCTAAGTTTGAAAACAAGCCTGTAGAAACCATTGAGGTGGCGCTTCCCTCCCTAGATGTCAGACAGTGCAGGGGAGAGGGCAATAAGGCTTCTGTGCATCACAAGGAAGTGCTGAGGCTTTTAAAGGACAATCTGTATCAGATTAAGAAACGCATGAGAAGAAAAAAAACAAGCAAGCAGGCCGGAGAATAATCTCCGGTTTTTTTTGAAATTCCGGCGCGCAGACACTTCAAGGCAGGTTATTGCCTTAGGGGTTCAGGCTTAATTCCGAAACAAAGTTCGGGAACGTTCTGCGGTTCGCCCAAAAAAATTCCCCCATAAATGCAGCACTGCGCCTGCTTTATTGCGTTGCTTTTTTGGCTCGCTTTCCCATTCCCGTGCGGAGTTCCATAATTAATCTTAAAACTTTAGAAATCATGGAAACTTCAACAGCAAATCAACACTGGAATCAGGTATCAGAAATCGAACTGATCTACAAAACGAAAGTAAAAGCATCCGAGAGACCTTTTATAAACTCTTCCAGAACAGTCTATCAGCTGGCACTAGGGTGCTGGAATCCCGATACGATCGAATTCTTCGAGCAGTTCAAGATCCTGCTGCTCAACCAATCCAATAAGGTACTGGGCATCTATGAGATATCCTCAGGCGGCATCTCCGGCACCGTGGTTGACCTAAGGTTGATATTTGCAGCAGCGCTTAAAGCCAATGCCGTATCGCTGATAATGGTTCATAACCATCCATCAGGACAGACCAAGCCTTCTGAGGCAGATAAACAGATAACCCGAAAAGTAAGGGAAGCCGGCAGCATACTGGATGTGAAGCTGCTGGATCATCTTATCATTACCCCTGAAACCTATTATTCATTTGCAGATGAAGGCGCTTTTTAGCGCCTTTCTTTTTTATTAAAAAAATATTAAAAAAATGTTGATTAACCAGACTTCTAAAGGACGCTGCATCTATAAGTCTAGTAGAGAAGCTTAAGTTTTATTAAGCTTTAATTTTTTTATCAATATATTCAACCCATTTTTCCTTGGGCGCAATGATGCTTAATAATTTATAATAAGTGCGGGCTAAGAATGTACTGTTTTCAATAGCTTCTTCTTTGCCGTTATCGGAAATAAAGTTGCTGATTTCTTTGTCCAGCCATGACTCTGCAAACTCTTTGTCAATTGCTGATTTTTCAACAAGCATGTTGGCAAATTTTTTCTGAGGAAACTTATCTAATGTGTGACGGATATATATACTCAGATAAATTCCTTTGAGCTCTTCTCTTGTAGAAGCCTTTAGCATAAACCAAATTGGTGCTATGGCTTCAGTGATATAATTCTCTCCCGTCCAGTTGGAATTTTGGTTATATTCTGCGAATAGTTTTGTAATGCCATCTTCAAATTTATCTTTTTCTTCATCGCTAAGGGAAACATATTGATTAGAAAAAACATGTATGAATTTTTCTTCGTGATAAATCGAAACATCATTTAGCAAAAGGTTAGAATAGAAAGTTGATGCCAGTTCTGTTTTAGTCTTGTCAGTGGCTTGGTAATTTTTTAGGTAAAGATCAAAGTTTCTAACAATCGTAAAATTTAAATTGCCCATTCCAATTTTCCAGAATCGGGCATAATTTGTAATGATAAATTTATAAACTGCATCTTTTTCTTCCGTTGCAAGGTCTTCCAGCTCTACTATCAGAAGAGCTTCGGATAAAGCACTCCCAATTAGTCTTGATTTGATGAAATCGGGAGATTTATTGATTCCTTGATCGGTTGAAACAGCTGTTTTTTTTGAATTTAAAAAATCTTTAAAAGATAAATGTGTTTTGTTATCATATGAAACCACTCTTAGAACATATGAAAAATATTCTTTGAAAGTAGAATCATGATTAGAGAAAATATGAGTGATGTCATCTCCGTGTATAACAATAACAGATTGTCTTCTCCCTTTGTTTAGCGAATTAATAAAATTGTCGGAAAGGGGAGCTTTGGAAATAAAAATTCCCAGCGTCCCGAAAAACTTGTTCTCAATTTTGCCTATAAATGCATATAATTCAGAAGCCGCAAGGTTGGATTCCACCCATTTGATTTCCACAAGAAATATTCTATTGTCAAATTCAACTGCACCATCAATCTGCTCCGAGCTGTTATCAGAAGTATGATACCCTTTGCTGAGCATGATTTTTTCATCCTCAAAAACTTCATTAATTAAGTCCTCGAAATCTCGGCCTCTTTGCTGTTTGTGCTGAGGAGAAATTTTGGCAAGGCCGTCAAGTTTGACCATCTCTAAATATCTGTCGATAAATTCTTGTTTCATGTCCTTTATTGTTGCAATGCGAAAATATGGTCTTAAGTACAAAACAGGAAGAGTATTTATACCTAATTTTTATGTCTTGCTAATGTTAAAACCTTAGCTGTTTTGCCAGTATCGATATATTTAATAAATTGGCTTAAACTAAACAACTCATTCTAATAGAAAGAAATTTATGAGCGTAACGACACATGGTGTAAAAGGATATGATTATCAGTACAGGCTGACCGTCCTTTTTGGTTTATTGCAAAATCTTTCGAAAGATGAAAAGTTGTTTGCGGAAATGGCAGGAAGCGAGGATATTACTTTTATTAATCCCGAAAGCAGTATTATTGAGATCCAAACTAAAATGGAGAAAAATGATCTAGATCTGTCTTTGCTTGTTGAGTGGCTTTTTCATTTTAAAGAATACGATGATTCAGACTGTTTGTTGACAAGAATTATATCAGGCCATAGCAGTTGCCTGTTTATCACAAGATCGCGCTGTACTGATGATACACGGATTTTTTTGAGTGATTATCCTGAAATTAAAGCAATAAAATCAAAGCCGTCTCGAGAATTACTAAAAAAAATACGGACTGCTATTTCGGCGATCTCTTTCAAGGAAACGGAATTAGGTAACAAAAGAAAGCTGCAGGCCGATAAAATCAGTAGCAAGATTACCAATAAGGAAATCATATATTTAATAAATAACACTAGTATATGGGAACAATTCAATGATGATAAACTTGATGAAGAGGTAATCCGAGTTCTGAACAAGAGATTTTCAGTAGCTGAATCACAATGCGGTATGTTGTATCTGCAATTGCTGAAAATTGTTGAAGAGGGAAGGGATACAAAAAAAGATCTTTTACCTGCATTCAAGTCGTCCATAAGCAGTCTGCAGGTAAATAAATACCCGCTTAATGAATTTTATATCGAAAGAAGCCAGGAGGGTAAAATAGAAGAGCTGCTTGAAAATAGTAACTTAATTGTACTTACAGGTGTCTCGCAATGCGGTAAGACGCAGCTTGCAAAGAAAATAGCCAATAAATATATCGATAAAGGGTTTAACAAAATACGTTCATCCAGTGTACTATCGATTGAAAATTTTCTTAATCAAAACACTTCAGAAAGTAAAATTGCAATCTTGGAAGACCCTTTCGGACACATCAAGCCAAATAATGAAACTGCAGAATTAAAAAAAGCAATCCTGGATTTATCAAAAAGCCTGCCGTTGCATCATAAAATTATAGTTACAAGCCGTGTCGAAATTATTAATGAAATTTTTTCCTCATCTTTTTTTGACGACTTTCCAACAGTTGATATTACTGAAAACGATTCTTTGGAGATTATTAATTTTTGGAATAGCTTTTCAGCCAAACTTAATGTAGACAAGGAAGTTGATCGCTTGCTGTGTGATTATATAAAAGAAGAGAAAAACGATAAGCTTCAGATAGGACAGCTTGAATATCTCGCTAGATATAACATGCAGGCTCTCAAAGGAAAATCATTGGAAGAGCTTATCAGTATTGCGAGGCATAATTCAAAGGATGTAGCTGAAGATCTGGCTCGTGAAAATCGCGAAAAAGCTAATGTTTTGGGAATTCTGTCTATTTGCTGCAGTAATGTAATACCTGTAAATAAAATTGATCTGGGTTTTATTTTATCCAAAGATAAAAATGAATATACTGTGTTTTCGGCAGATATCCGGACTTCGATATTCAGGGGGAAAACCAAATACCCAAAATATGTTGAGCAGGAAAAAATCCCAAAAAAGATAAAGGTTTATCTGGCTTATTTTGAGGAGCGAGGGTTTATTCGCCTAGCTGATAATATGATTATTTTTTCACATCCTAATTATTTTGAAGCAGGAAGGCTTCTATTTTTTAGAAGGAATAATGAAGAGCAGACGAAAAATTTGAAGTATCTAAAAAAAGCGATTGTCAGCATTAGCCCTGTTACGTCTTTATTTGCCTGTAAAAGCCTTTATCCGGTTTATAAAAAAATAGATGCTGGCCTGAAAGAAACAATAAGGGAATTTATGCTTTTGGCAAACCGTTCGATATATCCTTCTGTTGAAGACTATGCTTCTGTAAATTTGATAAATGTTTTGGAAGATTTTGAAAAAGACGAAGACAAAGAAAAAGTTATAGAGATTATTGATAGGGGCAGTACCAGCAGCAGTTCTATCAAATGGTATAACAATGAAGTGCCTTATATAAGTAAAGAAGGCGTTTTTTTATCAGAACTGAAAAATATTCCGGAACCTAAAATTATTGATGAAATAAGTGGAATTTTTTTTAAGGGAGAGTACTTAAAGACAAAAGAAGCATGGGATTATGTGAATTTTTACAAATGGAAGTCTTTTAGCCGCCAGATTTTTAAAATTGAAAGCGCAGTTATAAATTCTCTGCTGGCTTATGATGAAGTATTTATAAGAAAACAAGTGGCAAAAATCTTCTTTTGTGCTAAAATTGACAAAGGCGAAGTATTTTTGATTGATAAAATTTTAAATGATAGTCATCCTACTGTTGTTTTTTCTGGTATTTGGGGTGCATTTTTGTTTTGGAACAAGCAGGATAAAGAAATAAAGGATTATCTCTTTAAATTTTTCAAAAAATTGTTTGCACGCCAGGAAATTGCAATCCGTTCAAAAGATTTGTTATTGAATTTCTCTATTGATTATTCTGGTGAATGCATCGATTGGGAATCATTTTCATATGAAGAAAAAATTGAATTATGGAACGTTTGGGGTGAGATTTTTCCAGTTTTTTCAAAAAACCTCCCGGCAGCAGTTTATATCAATGCAGGGAGGTTTGGGGATACCATGACTACGGCCACAAAATTTTTAAACCATGATAACGGGATTAATGTCTTTAACGCATGGTATGATAGAATCGATTACAAAATCGAAAATGGGGCTCAGCTTTCTGATTATGAGATGGGAATTGTTGATGAGCTTATTTCATTTACAAAACAGAATCACCATTCCCGTAAAGAGCTATTCAGCAGGATATTCACACATAAAAACTCTTTGTTTTTGTTGTACAGCCTTAAAAATGTTCTGCCCAGTTATGAAAAACTTCATTTTGAAGAAAAAGAAATTATAATCCAGCTTGTAAAGAGCGACAGGAAGGATATCGGATGGATACATGCCTTTTTGTTTGCTGTTTATGATATCCCAGAATCTTTACTGTTAATTATAACCCAGGGCCGGAATTTAGAATCGCTGAAACCAAATGAAATTTTCAATCTGCTTTCTTTGGAATTAATTCATGACAGCCTGAAAATTATATATGGTAACCCATATGAACTGGGACTTCTTCGCCCGTATATATTGAATGATTTTTGGAGAAAAAATATAAATTATATTTTATTCTACCAATTAGAGCCGTTTTTTAAGCTTTGCATTGAAGATTTTGTTGGTAAGAATATATGGGGGAGCAGGTCAGAAAATTATTTATTATGGAGAAAAATATGTTTAAAAACTAATGATCTGGATTATTTGCTCTATTTAGTGATATACAATATCTCAAGCAGCACTATATACATAAATGGGACTTGTGAGATTATGGCTAATATAAAAATGGCTTATGAAAACAGGGAGAAATTAGATGATTTTACAAAAATTATTGCCGATAATATTGAGGCTCTCCAATTAAGTCATAAGGAGGACATTTTTGAGTATTTTGATAAGGAATATATTTTTTATCAGCTTTATCCTGCCTTGTCTCCAGATTTGCAGGCTTTGGAAATTATGGAATCAGCTGGCGTAATTGGTTTAGATGCAATGGTGGAAATGATTGATTCTTTCAGGTTTTTTTACACCTATTTGCTGGTTAAAAAATTAGTAAATCAAGACAAATATTTAAATGCTGAAACAAAATCTAGAATACTAGCGTTACCTGATAAAATTTATGAGGAAGGAAAAAGCAAACAGAAAATTATTGAAGAGAAATATTTACTTCAAAAAATTGGAATTGACAACTGGAATGCTTGAGTAATCGGATTTTGGGAGTTATGTTTTTCATTTTCAAACTGCGCAGAATTACTGCGCACAAGAAATGTAATTTTGAATCGTAGTCAGCAGTAAGTGCTTAAAAGAATCAAATTTAGTATAAAAAAAAATGATCCAGCTTGGCAATATTTTGAAAATATTGGATTTGAGAAAGCTAAGAAGAATCTAAATATTTACAGCCAATAAAATCAAAATGAATTATGAGTCTAGTTTATACAATTACATCAGGATATTTGGAATGCCAGGATGAGAAAGTAAATATTCCTTTTGCTTTAGTGTTTTTGGAAGACGGAGTTTACAGGCTTGAAATAAATCTTGAAGATCATTCCTTGCATAAGAAATATGAGTTTGCTTATTATTACAAATTAGTTGGCATAACAGAGAAAAAATATGAAATCGAATGTACCGGTTTGTTGTTGACCAAACACAATAGTTATAATAACAAAATTGAGTTTAGACTGTATGGGGATGTTAAACTTGTCAAACCCAATTCTAAAAAGCTTCCCAATGACGAAGAGGATTTCAGAGAGAGGATATGGTTTGTTGAACTGGAAAACTTTAAGACATCATTTGCAAATTTCACTCAGATTACAAGGAGGAGGGGGTTTAGTGATGTCGACGATTTTTTCACCAATACTATTGCGGATCATACTGAAACTACTTTGGTAATTGATAATTTGAAAGATAATGGCAATTATTTTAAAGTCAGGATCATTCAAAAGATAAACTCTCAAAATTTACTGCTGGATTTTACAGACAGTGAAGGACGTTGTAGATTGTATTATGATGATTATCTTAGTATTAAGAAAGATCTTATTTCTTTGTTATCTTTTATGAATGGTGCAGCTGTAAAAATTAGAAAGGAATATATAGGAGAATTTTATGGACAAAGTAATGCAGGCTACTTTTCACAGGCAGAAATAAATTACTCATTTTTAGATAAACACGATGACAGTTATAATGATTATCTGCAGATAAATTATCACCATTCTTACTCAGACAGGATTTTCTGGGAGATTTTCAGTAATTGCTTTAACAGATTCAGGCATTTTAATGAGATGCTGGATTTCAGCTCACTAATTTTTTCGCTGAATGTATCAACTCAGACAATAGGTTTAAAAGAAAGATATTTTATACTCATCACAGCATTGGAAAAAATTGCCAAAAAGTATTCTGAGAGTATAAATCAGCAGCCGGGTAATTTTATAGATAATGAATTCTTTGAGAAACATATTAAAGTTAAACTTTTAGATTCAATTCTTCCCGTAAAGGAGATTGATAAAGATGCATGGAATCGAATGAATTCTATCCTTTCAAATTTAAACAAGAACAACAGTTCATCTAAAAATTTATTGGATTTTTTAATTTTTGCAAAAATTCCAATTAGCGCAAGTGTTAAAAAATTAGTCAAGAAAGAAAGGAACTTAGCAGTTCATGAGGGGAATATTGGAAACAGCGACGAAGAAATGCGGAAGAATTATTTAAAACTTGATCATATTTTAAGGGATGTTATTTTAAATCTAATAGGATATTTTGGTGCTAGAAACAGAAAAGGTCTCTATGCTACAATTGAGGAATTTGAACAAGCGAACCCAAAATCTAACAACAGAGTATCAAATATTATAATAAAACCGTAGAGTAAACAATATTCGAAGGTTATATATAAATTAGCAATGATGGATTATATTAATTTATTTAAATTTTGAAAAAAATTAAGAGCCCATTTTTTGCCTTGGAATATTAATCTCATGCTCCTGTGGATATGGGGCGCGATGGGTCATGCTGACATCCTCGCGAAGTTTCTGCTGCATTTTATATTTCCAGTTGTTCTCATGGGCATATCGTGGATCTGGGATAAATGGCATCTTGGCCATTTTTGTAACGGTAATGGTAGGGAAGTGGTAATCCACTTCCACATTTCCAAGCAGCAGGTAGCAGCCTCCTCCCTGAAAAGGATATTCTTTAAGGCTTCCTGTAAAGTGAGTCGTATCAAAGAGATCTCCCTCTGCATCAATCCAGGTCCCGAAATACATGGCCCCCATTTTGGTAGGCACGTGTTTGCGCGAAATCAGGTAAGCCAGCATGCGTACCTGTTTTTTATGGTGGCTCAAAAGATCCTTTGCCATCACATCACCCCGGAAACTGGTCTGCAGCAGATTAAAAGGGGAGCAGGAGACAGGAAAGCCTATAAACTCAATTTCATCAAAAGCATCCTCAAATGAGGAGCGCTCAAGCATTGGGAGCTTAAACTCTTTGGCAGGCTCCTGTATGAGTTTGAGGTTTCGGTCTCCGGGCTTGAAATTTACAAGCAGCAGTCGCGCTGAGATCAGAAGCTCATTCTTGGATTTCTGCGTAAAACGGAATGCCCCGATGAATATCAGGATCTGTATCCCCTCGATGCCTATAGGCACGCGGTTTATGAAATCTTCCAGTGATTTGTAATTCCCATTGGCAGTTCGCTCTGTTTCAATAAGCATGGCTATTTTATATTCTAATCCCTGCAGGTGCATGAAACCCAGATAAATATCACGCTCATAAAGGGTGGCTTCATAAATGCTTCTATTAACGCACGGATTATGGATAGCAGCTCCAGACATTCTGGCTTCATGTACATAGACCTCAGTCCTGTAGAATCCCCCCTGATTGTTGATTACAGCCGTCATGAATTCAATAGGATAATGAACTTTCAAATACAGGCTCTGGTAGCTTTCCACGGCGTAAGAAGCAGAATGGGCCTTGCAGAATGAATAACCGGCAAAGGATTCAATCTGGCGGTAGATTTCCTCGCTCAGTTTCAGCGGGTGCCCCTGACGGGCGCAGCATTCAAAGAAATTATCCTTTACTTTCTGAAGGGCGGCTTTAGAGCGTCCTTTGCCGGACATGGCCCGTCTAAGGATGTCTCCATCCGCGGCAGGAAGTCCGCCGTAATGCAGCGCGATTTTGATCACGTCTTCCTGATATACCATAATCCCATAGGTTTCCCCGAGCTGTTCTTTGAAAACAGGATGGAAATATTCAAATTTGTCAGGATGGTTATGACGGAATATGTATTCCTTCATCATTCCAGACTGTGCCACACCGGGACGTATAATCGAAGAAGCGGCCACTAGGGTCTTATAATCACCGCATTTTAGACGTCGGAGCAAACCTCGCATGGCAGGGCTTTCAATATAAAAACAGCCAATGGTTTTTCCTTTGGAAAGATATTCATTGCAAAGAGCTTCATCCTTTGACATTGAAGTATCACGGATATTCACGCGGATACCTCGGTTCTTTTCAATAATTTTCACGCTCTCGTCAATATGGCCAATACCCCGCTGGGATAGGATATCAAATTTTTCAAGACCTATATCTTCAGCAGTATGCATATCAAAAAGGACAATAGGAAAACCTTTGGGAGGCATTTCCAATGGCGTGTAATTGGTAATGGGTTCTTCAGAAATTAGAATACCGCAGGAGTGCATGCTGCGCTGGTTGGGATATTTTTCCAACAGCATGCCATACTGCTGTACCTGTCTGACTACTTTATTGGTCGGATGAAGCTCCATCGGGTTTTTGGCCAGCGCATCGAGTTCTTCTTTAGGAAGCCCGAAGACTTTTCCAACTTCACGAAATATCGAGCGGTATTTGAATTCGACATTAGTGCCGCAGAATGCTACATGGTCAGCCCCATAACGAGAGAATATATATTCAAGGATCGTATCACGCTCTTTCCATGACCAGTCAATATCAAAATCGGGAGGACTCTTGCGGTTCAAATTCAAAAAGCGTTCAAAATAAAGATCCAGTTCCAAAGGGCATATGTCTGTAATGCCCAGACAGTAGGCTATGATGCTGTTGGCGCCGCTGCCGCGTCCGATATGCATAAATCCTCTGCTGTTGCTGTAGCGTATAATATCCCAGGTAATAAGGAAATACCCGCTGAATTCCAGCTGGTCAATAATTTGGAGTTCTTTTATCATTCTGGTTTTTGCCTCAATCGTATCTTTTCCGTAACGCCATTCAAGCCCCTGCTGGGCAAGTATGGTCAGCAGTTCTATGTCGCTCTGGCGGCTGTGGGTGTAATATTTTTTATTTTTAGGGGATGCAAAATCAAATTGAAAATTACATTGTTCTATTACCATTTTAGTATTGGATATGATCTGGGGATAATCCCTGTATTTTTCCGTAAGCGCCTCAGGAGATACCATTATTTCGGTTTCAAGACAGTGGTCTTTGGAAGTAAGTTTTGATAAGATGATATTGCGGTCCACTGCGCATAGTATCCGATGCAGGTTGTACTCAGTACGGGTACGAAATACAACCGGATGCAGTATAACCATTTTTGATACCCTATCGCTGCTTTTGGCGAGTATAAGCTTTGGAAGCTCCTCATAGCGAATGCCGATAAATTCCTTTTCTTTTAATGCATCAGGAGCATTCTCCATAGGATAAATAAAAAATACATCATGTAGATCGGGGGCAGCCAAAGGCAGGGGAGTACCATCGAAATTATGGGAGGTCAGAAAACGGTTCATCTCTGCAAGCCCTTTTGCACTCTTAGCTATCCCGATATAACGAAGTGCGTGTCCGCAGCGAAACTCCATACCGACCATAGGTTTTATCCCTGCAGTCTGGCATTCTTTTATGAATTCATAAATCCCCGTCACGGTATTGATATCAGTAAGAGCCATAGCTTTAACGCCAAAAGAAACAGCCAGCTGCACCAGCTCCGATACAGGAATGGTGCCGTAGCGCAGGGAGTGGAAAGAATGGCAGTTCAGATACATCAGCTCAGGGTTTGCGTTTTAATATTTCATTTTTGGTATTGGGCTTAAAAGAAGCGCCGGCGCAGCGCATTACGGCATCAAAGCCGTATCGGGTTTTCATACGGTCCATGGCCTGGTAAAGGGCAAGCATTTCTTCAGTGTCATTGAAAAGATCTATTTGGTAGGTTCCTCTGACCAGTCCGCTGAACCTCACACCGACAAGACGGAGTCTCATTCGGCGCTGGTAGAGTTTATCGAAAAGCTCCTGAACGGTTTTGGTGAGGATATGATCCGCTGAGGTATACTGAACCCTGCACTGTTTGGTTTCAGTGTCAAAATTGGCATATCTGATCTTTACCGTTACCGTTGAGGTGAGCCATTGTTCAGATCGCAGCTGGTAGGAGAGTTTCTCCACCATGCCCAGCAGTATCCTGTTTAATCTGGGAATATCAATGGTGTCTTGGGAAAAAGTGTGTTCTGTGGAAATGGATTTTCTTTCGGTGTAAGGCTCTACCGGTGCATTGTCAATACCGTTGGCTTTTTTCCAGAGTTCAATGCCGTTCTTGCCGATCATTTGCTGCAGGGCTTCAACCGGCATTTCAGACAAGGTTCTAATTGTGCGGATCCCGATGCGGGAGAGCAGCTGGAAGGTTTTCTCTCCGACCATGGGTATTTTTTGGATCGAAAGTGGGTTTAGAAAAGACTGCACTAGATGCTCGGGGATATCCAGATTCTGTTTCTGCTTTCCTTCGCCTGTGCCGATTTTTGATACAGTCTTATTGATGGAAAGGGCAAAGGTCAGCGGCAGCCCGGTTTCCTTTGTGATGCGCTGCGCAAGCTCATCGGTCCATTTGTAGCTGCCATAAAATTTATCCATGCCGGTAATGTCCAGATAGAATTCATCTATGCTGGCTTTCTCCACAACAGGAGCTTTTTCCTGTATGATCTCGGTAATGTCATGTGAAAGTTTTGAATACAGCTCCATGTCGCCTTTCATTACTTTGGCCTGCGGACAGAGGCGCAGTGCCATCTGAATCGGCATGGCCGAACGCACGCCGAACCTTCGCGCCTCATAAGAACAGGAAGCCACAACCCCGCGTTCGCCGCCTCCTATAATAAGGGGAATCCCTTCAAGTTCAGAATTAGTCAGTCTTTCGCAGGAAACGAAAAACGTATTCATATCGATATGTACAACTGCCCTGCTCATGGTCTGTTCATTTTATACAGATCAAAATTAGTACAGATAATAACAATTTATAATTTATGATATGTTATAAATAATAACAAAAATATAAAAACCTTGTATTATAATAGATTCAAAGAATTTCTATTAAAAACTTTATTCAGATTTTACAGCATCCTAAAAATTAGTTTAATTTTAAAGTTAAGAGGAAGTAATTTCTGCAGAATAAAAAGCAGAGTAGTTTCTAAATAGGCTGGGTCCAGATGATCAGCCTTTCTAAATTCTTTCATTTACTAAGCTGTCAATAAGGCCTATATGCTTCAGCAATAGTTTTCCAAGATTAGTGGTGATTGGCTGGCGTGCTTCCACTTTTCCGGTAGTTTTGTTGTAGGTGGGCTGTCCTGTTTCCCTGCTCAGTTTAATTCTTTCCTCAGTGAGTCCAAGTCTGGAAAGATGTTCGGAATAGCTTTGCTGCATTGAAGCTTTGACCAAGGTTTGCTCATCACAGTTTACATGAGTATATACTTTGGTTAAAATTGATGAGTGTTTTTCCCTGAACTCGGTATCACCTGTAATAGTAGGATCAAGGGTATATCTAAGCCATATGATTTCAATGTCATTCAGCTCATTTAAAAGTTTAAGCAGGTGTTTTGATTCTATAATTTTCAATGTATCATCTTTAATGCCGTTAATGATGATGTTCAATATGTAATCTTTTCTTTCATTGGTAAACGCCCGTGAAACCTGAATAAAGCTTTCTTCTAAAAAATCAATAAATTCTTCATTTTTCAACAATGAATTTGTTCGCTCCGAAGGCAGTTCTTTTATCTTCTGATCCAGTTCGATGCAAAATTTAGCTATGCGGTCAACTCTCTGGTTAGGTATAACGTTTCCGACTATTTCTGCAAGAAATCCTCCTGCATACGGAATGGTTCCTAAGCTTGCTTTAGCTAATGCAGCGGCTAAATCATTTTTATTTGAATCAAGGCTGTTTTCAGAGGTGTGACCGTTATCCATTTCTTTTTTATTGTTAGATATAATTAAGCTTACAGGGATGAAATAATCAAAGTTTTCAGTTTCAAATTATTGTTTGATACAGAAAAAAAATATGCTCATGCCAGTTTTTATCTTTCAGCATCTTTAAAGAATTTTTCACCAGAGATTCTCTTTCAAACTTACAAAAAATAAGTATTCGGATTAGGGCTTATTATTTAAAGAATTGTCTGATCAGCACAGTTTAATCTGCATAATTTCCCTGTAAAGCTTAACCAATAGAGGTAATTGGGATTTTATGGCCTTAATATCGTTATTTTCCCTCTATTTCTTTTCTGACCACAGGAGCGACCCTGTCAGCAACAAGCTCGATTGCTTTTGACAGCTGGTTGAACGGCAGGCCGTTCATATCAAGCTGCAGGATATATCTGTCATGATGAAACAGTTCATACTGGTGCATAATCTTGTCAATCATTTCCTGAGGGCTTCCTATGGTAAGGGCCGTATCTGAACCCGTCATCAACTCAAAATCATTTCTTGAAATATTATAATCCTGGCCTCTGAGCTTTTTAATCAGGTATTTCATGGTATGGGAGAAGGTGGGATAGATTTCATTGCGGGCCTGAACGCCGTTTTCGGCAACATAACTGTGGCTGGAAACAGCAACTTTAAGCTTTTCTGCATCATGCCCGGATTTCTCGGCCGCCTCCCTGTAGATGTCAACCAGATGTTTGAAGCGCTCGGGCGCTCCGCCCAGAATGGCAAGATTTAGATTCGCCCCGGCAGCACCTGCTCTGGCGGCGCTTGCAATGGTTCCCCCGACACCGACCCAGATAGGAAGCTCCGCTAACGGCCTTGGCTCAATCTCGGCATTAACCAGCGCACTTCTGAATTTTCCTTTCCAGTTTACAACCTCGTTCTGGTTGAGTATTTTCAGCAGTTCGAGTTTTTCAGAAAACAATGCATCATAGTCGGTAAGATTATAGCCGAACAGGGGAAAGGATTCCGTAGTGGATCCTCTTCCTACAAGTATTTCGGCTCTTCCGTCCGAGACCAGGTCCAGAGTTGCAAATTCCTCATAAAGCCTTACGGGGTCGTGCGTGCTTAAAACGGCAACTGCCGTGCTTAATTTTATGTTCTTTGTCGCCTGTGCAATGGCGGAGAGCAGGACGATAGGCGCAGAGAGTACAAAGTCGCTGGTATGGTGCTCGCCGATGCCGATAACGTCAAAACCCGCCTGATCTGCAAGTTTTGCAGCCTCTATGATTTCCTTTACCCTTTGGTGCTGGCTGGTTTTTTCGCCGGTAATGGGATCTGGAATAATATTGCCGAATGTATAAAAGCCGAATTCAAATTTATTTTTCATGTCTAATTGGGTTTTGCAGGCAGGCCTGCTCTTTTCGTTATTATCAGAGCACTGGAGTCTCAATGCTGCAAAATTAGCCAATAAGGGAGCTTGTTTTTGACTGCTATACTTTTTGTAAGTACTTACCTTTATGAAACTTAAGGCTTTGTGATAGTGCGGAAAGATTTAGTGGTCACGGCTGTAAAGGATGTAATAAAGGCTTGGATCCTTCAGGCACATGCGGCATTCTGCTCAAATTTCACAAAGGTGTTCTTGTAGTTTTTGCGGTAGGCAAGAGGAGATACACCGTTGAAGCGTACAAATATTTTGTTGAGATAGCTTTTGTCGGAGAACCCAAATTCATCAGCAATCTCATTGATCCTCATACTGCTGTTTATAAGCCTGTTTTCAATGAGCTTTATCTTGTATCTTAAGATGTACTGGTGAAGATTATAGCTGGTGTTGTTTTTGAAATATTTTCCCAAATAGGCCTGAGAGATGAAAAACCTGCGGCTCAATTCCTGTGTGGTCAGTTTTTCAGGTTCAAATATGTTCTGATGTATGTAGTGCAGCATTTCAACGGTCTTCTGGTCATTATGCCTGTCGATATGCTGGGGAAAGCATGCCTTTATGTTTTCCCCTAATATGACAAGGATGGTATACAATATAGAACTGATGTATTCAAGGCCGTGAAGAGGCTCCTGCTTTTCAACTTCTGCAATCATTGCATTGAAAAGCTGCTGGATCAATAACGCATTCTCTCTGAGCTTTGTTATATAATCAGGTGCCTGATTGGCATACTGAAGCAGCTGGATCAGGTTTTTTTTGGCCTCGCTGTCGGTTCTTTCCCCGGCAATAAAAAGACTGCTGAAGCTTACCACAAACAGCCTGGTGGCTTTATCGGCAATAAGGAAATGGCGCTCTTCATGGGGTGAGGTGATAAAGATGTCTCCTTTTCTATACATCTGGTCATTGCGATGCAGATGCTGGGTTCCTTTTCCTTCCAGTACAAGCACCAGATTGAAGGTAGGCTTTTTTTGAAAATACAATTGATTTCCGGATTCTGTGGATTGGATTGCGAATTGCAGGATATCCTTAAAATTTTTCGTTTTCATGTTTTGGAAATTTTGATGTCGTGGAACGAAACAGTCTTATGCAAGACTTGTACCTGTTATATAACCCCAATGTTTATAAGGCTTTTTATGTTTCAAGGATTATGGTATTTTCTTAATTTCGCAAATGCACCGCGAAATTTTGTGGGATTCACAGACAGGATCACTCTGGAATCGTCTTCTGTATCCACCCGTAAATGAAATCCAGCATTTCCTGATCGGGCGGATAGCCAAGAGCCGGCGGCTTGCATTTTTCAAATGCTTTGAATTCCTTTGAAGGCGTATAGTGTTTTGTAAAATCACTGAACTGGACACTGGCGGGAACCAGAGCATTTTGGGTGGCGACTATCAGGCATGGGACAGTAGTTTTTTTTCTGGAGCTGAATTTCCGTTTTGCGATATCCCAAATCAGCATTTTAGATTCTGGAACCCTGTAGCTGTAATGTTTTGTGTTTTTATTGGTGCGGCCATAGGCGAAAAACCTCTGCCACAGGCTGTCGGGCATCAGATATGTTTTTTGAAACTGCAGAGAGGCAAATATTGAGGCAAGCAGATATAAGGGTTTTAGCCGAAAGGGGCAGAAGCCGTATGCAGGCCAAGGATTTATCAGAATGCAGCCTTTAAAAATATGTTTGCGCAGCAGTATCTCCACCACAATGCCTCCCAGTCCCTCTGCTATGAGATAGGGGCTTTCAGGGAAACGGTTTGTATAGCTTTCGAAGTAATCTACAAGATGCTCTAGGCGAAGTCCCGCCAGTTCAGGATCGGGCTGTCTTTTGATAAGCACTTCGGGCGGTGCGTCTTTATACGGCCATGAAGGCGCATAGGTATTAAAGCCTCTTTTCTTAAAATAGGCCTGATAGTCGTCCCAGACACTGTGGCTTACAAATGCGCCGGTAATAAAAATTATCGTTTTGGGATTTTCATTTCTCATTTTGATGCAGGATTTTCGATAGCCAAACAAAATGAATGCCTGAAACTGACGCCAGCAATTAATGAGAAAAAATTAGCGGTTGTTGTTAAATCATCGAATTTTCGTAAATTTATTTTCTAAAAACCTCTGAATATCGTAAACCGGTTTGAATCAGCCACTGTAAAATACTTCTTAAAAGAAGAATTTTCGCAGACTTTTCTAATGGTTGCATATTTGCAGTACTGCCCCAATAAGTTTTTGTATAATTCATGCATAAAGTTAGCCATATGAGGCATATCGTAATTTGGAGCCTGTTTTTATTTGCCATACAACTCTCTGCCCAGGATAAAGGAGCGGAAAGACTTTCTGCTCTCCATAAAGAATACAGCAGAAAGCAGAACAGCGATACTACTTCGGTTAGCTGTCTGCTAAAAATAGCAGGATGGCATCTTGAGATGGCTGATAAAAAGAATTTTCCAAAATCCAAGGACAGCACACTGTATTACGCAAATAGAGCAGTAAATTTTTCAAAGAAGAACGATCTTAAGAATAAAGAAGCAGAGGCTTATCTGTTTCTAAGTAAATATTATTACAATATTTATGATAATGATACTTCACGCAGATATGCTGTGAGTGCCGCCCAGGCCTTCAAAATAATAAATAATGAAAAGGGGACGGCTCAGGCCGCTGTCCGTCTTGGCCTTACCTACGATGTTCAGTCGGAGATCATTGAAAACGGCATTATCGGCAAACTTAACCAGGCAGTTGAAATTTACAGGAACAGCGGCGATAAAGTGCAGGAAGGTTTTGCTCTTTATGTTTTGGCCGGAAGGCACAACAGGGTGGGCGATATGAAAAGCGCTTTGGAGGATTTGAAAGAAAGCCTCAATGCGTTTAATTCTATCGGCTTTAAGGGGCCGGAATATTATTGGACACTTCTGTTTTTATCTGATCTTTGGCAGCGTTCGGGAAATATTGAGCAGGCCTTTGCATATTCCCTCCAAGCTGTGAGCCAGCTGGAAAAATATAAAGCTGATCCTCAAGTGGCAGCTGAATGTTATAACTGGCTTGCAAAAGTGTATTATTATAAAGGAGATAAAGAGAATACTTATAATTATCTTCGAAAAGCTTTCCAAAATACTGATAGTTCTGATGAGGGGGCCTACATAAGAATCTGCGGAAATCTTGCCCAGGTTCTGATAGGTCTGAAGAGAAATGAAGAAGCTTTATTTTATCTCAAAAAAATTGAAAAGATCGATAGTCTTGATAAAGATGCCAAGATTAATCTTTATGGGCGGTGCATTATGGTATACACCGATCTAAAAAAATATAAAGAGGCAGAGAAATACATCGGGCCAGCTCTTGAGATATTAGATAACCCGAATAAGGCATATGTATTGACGGGATTATATGGTTCGGTTGCGAAATATTATTACATGACAGGGCAATATAAGCTCTCCAGACATTATCTGGAAGAGTATAAAGCTATGGATGAAAAATACAAGTCCAAGAGCGCGATGCAGTTTATTCACACTTATCTTTTTAAAATTGATTCTTCAGAAGCCTCTTTTAAATCTGCGATGAAGAACCTCAAACTCACACAGTCATATAAAGATTCAATCTTTAGTGCAGATTCCCAAAAGCGCATAGAAGAGCTTAAGATTCAATATGATGTTATGGCAAAGGAAAGGGATATTCTGGCGCAGCATAGGAGTAATAATGAGCTGTCAGAGAGAAACCAGCTTCAGGCTGCCAAACTTTCCACGTCTAATCTTGTACGCAATACGGCAATAGCAGGCTCGGGAATTACAGTTGTCATTTTATGCCTGCTCTACAGCCGCTATAAGAACAATAAGCGAACCAATAATATGCTGCTGGCCCAAAAGAAAGAAATAGTGTTTACCAATGAGGCCCTGAGCCGTCTTGTCTCTGAGAAGGAATGGCTGCTGAAAGAAATACATCACAGGGTTAAGAACAATCTGCATATGATAATGAGCCTGCTTAACAGCCAGTCTTATTTTTTGGAAGACAAAGCAGCCCTTTCCGCCATAGAGAACAGCCGGCACAGAATACAGTCCATGAGCCTTATCCATCAAAAGTTGTATTTGACCGATAATACCGCCGCCATAAGAATGGCTGACTATATAAGCGATCTTGCAGGATATCTTTCAGAGAGCTTTGCCGGAAAAAAAAATGTAAAGTTCAAACTGGAACTTGACGATATTGAAATGAGTGTTTCTAAAGCTGTGCCGATAGGGCTTATCATAAATGAGGGTGCCACCAACAGCTTTAAATATGCTTTTGGGGAATCAGAGGGCATTATTGGAATTTCCCTTAAAAATACCGGAGAGGACAGTTTTACATTAAGGGTTTATGACAACGGGGCGGGACTGCCATCGGATTTTGATATCTTAAGACATAAATCTTTAGGCATGAAATTAATTAAAGGTCTGGCAGGAGATTTGGGATCGGAGTTAGAGCTGTCAAGCAGCAATCGGGGAACTGAGATTAAAATAAGCTTTGCTTCAAAAAAGCTGCTCTATGGAATAACCTAATTAAAATAAAATGATAAAATTTCTGCAATTTTCAGCCCTGATTTTCTATTCAGTACTGCTCTTCGGGCAGGACAGAGAGGAACTCTCTAGCCTGCACCGCCAAAGTGTGCGGCTGGCAGAGAAGGATACTGCACTGGTGGGATCATATTTGAAAATAGGGCTCTGGCATTTGGATGCCTCAGGGAAAAAAGTTTTTCCAAAATCAAAGGACAGTATTGTTTTTTATGCCGATAAAGCTTTGAAGCTGTCTAAAAAGCTGCATTATGGTATTGGCGAAGGGAAAAGCCTATTGCTTTACAATGACTACTATTATCAGATGTATGACCCTAGAAGCACTGTGTCTGCTGAGCAGGCCATGGAGATTTTTAAAAAGCTGAAATATGATAAAGGGATTGCGGAATCGTATCTCAGATTAGCCAGAGATTATGAAAACCCGGATGAAAAACATATTCAAACAGCCCTTAAGGCCAAAGAATTATACAAAAAAATAAAGGATCCCTTCAAGGAAGGCTGCAGCGCTAAAGTTATAGCTGAAATTTATCAGGGGCTAGGCAATTTTAAAAATGCACTTTTATATGCACAGGAGAGCGTCAGACTTTTTGCTGCGGCAAAATATCAAAAGGAGGAGCTGGTCAGATCGTACTTAATTATCAAACTGATATATTATTATCAGGGTGATATTGACAAATCATTTAAATATGGCTTAGAGGCCCTGCATTTATCGGAAAAGATCGACAGCACAAGCGAGCTTACGGCAAGCTGCTACTCGCATGTCGGCACACTCTACAGTTTTACGAATAAAAAAGAGCAGGCCCTGGAATACCTTAAAAAAGCCTTGGAGATTTCCTATCAGTACAACAATATCAATTTTACGGCAATTACCACCAGCAACCTTGTCCAGATACTGATGAACTTAAAAAGGGAAAAGCAGGCAGCGGAGTATCTTAAAAAAATTGAAAATTATAATCTTGATTTTGAGTCAAAAGTTGCGTTTATCAGCAAAAGTATTTTGGTATATGCAGAACTTGGGAGATTTTCTAAAGCTGATACATACGTGCGGCAGGCCTTAGAGATACTTAAAAGGACTGAGGAAAATGTAATTGTCTGCAGGCTGTATCTCCCGCTTGCGAAATATTATTTTTCAGTTAAACAGTATTCTCTTTCACGCCTTTACTATGAAAAAAATAAGAAGTGGGCTCTTAAAACCAATAATAAGTTTATCCTTCAGACCATCTACGAACAGCTTTTTATTATTGATTCAATCCAGTCGGATTATAAATCAGCGATACAGAATCTCCAGTTTTATCAATTGTACAAGGATTCCATTTTGAATGAAGAAGCATCAAAAAGAATTGAAGAGCTGACCCTGCAGTACCAGGTGGTCAAAAAAGATAAGGATCTGAAGGCTAAGGAAAACAACAACAAACTGCTCGTTAAGCAGAACAAGCTTCAGGAAGAAAAGCTCTGGCGTTCCAACCTGATTCGAAATCTAAGTGTTTTAGGGGTTTTGGTGCTGGGAATATTTATTGCCCTGCTCTATAACAGGCATAAGACCAACAAAAGGAACAACAGGCTCCTGCAGCAGCAGCAGGACGAAATTGCGGAAAATAATGAGGCTCTAAGCCATCTTGTTACCGAGAAAGACTGGCTTCTGAAAGAAATACATCACAGGGTCAAGAATAATCTGCATATGATTATGAGCCTTCTTAACAGCCAGTCGTATTTTCTGCAGGATAAAGCCGCCATTTCAGCCATTCAGAGCAGCCAGCATAGGATCCAGTCTATGTCACTGATCCATCAGAAGCTTTACATGGCTGATAATCTTTCGGCCATACGAATGCAGGAATATATAAGTGATCTGATCGAGTACCTCACCGATAGTTTCTCAGGAGAAAAAAAAGTGAAATTTCATCTTTCAGTACAGGAAGTTGAAATGGATGTTTCCCAGGCAATTCCTATAGGGCTTATCATCAACGAGGCTGTAACCAACAGTTTTAAATATGCATTTACTGATAGAGATGATGGAGATGTAAGCGTTATTTTAAAGGGAGGATCGGGAAGAGATTATTCTCTGGAGATTAAAGACAACGGCAGCGGCCTGCCGCAGGATTTTAGTATCGATAATACAAAATCTTTAGGGATGAAGCTTATAAAAGGGCTGGCTAAAGATCTGCAGGGCACCCTTGAGATAGAAAGCGATGCCCAGGGCACAAGAATCAAAATTGATTTTCTTCACAAAGACCTTCAATTCGGAAAATAAAATAAACTAATAAATTATCAATCATGTCACAGAGAGTACTTATTGTCGAAGATCAGTTTGTTGAAGCCAACAGTCTGGAGATAATGCTGGAGAAAGCCGGCTATACAGTATGCGGTATTGCACGAAGTGCTGAGGAAGCTTTAGTGCTGATGGAAAAAGAAAAGCCTAAAATTGCGCTTGTTGACATACAGCTTGCAGGAGAATTATCCGGCATTGAGCTCGCAGAATCCTTTAAGGCCAATAATATAGCATTCATCTATGTTTCAGCAAATTCAAACCAGCAGACCCTGATGAAAGCAAAAGCAACCCAGCCCTATGGCTTTATAGTGAAGCCTTTCAGGGAGAGGGACCTTTTAGTCACTTTGGAAATTGCAGAGTACAGGCATGAGAATGGTCTGGAGACTGCGGTGAGAAAAGTAGATGATTTTAGTGCGCGACTCAATGAGATTTTTGCCGGCAGCAATGATTTGAAAGACAAGATGCTTCTTACAGTCAGGGCGCTTCAAAACTGTCTGTCCTTTGATTATCTAGCCCTGTGCACCAATAAAGGATCATTTGCAGGACAGCTGATGAGCTTCCTGAGGATAGGATACGATGAATATCAGAGAATAGGTCTGGAGGAGTTTCAGGTCATAACAAATCTAAAAATGAGCGAAATTTACAAAAAAGAGCCAGTTGAAGATTTTGAACAGAAACAAGCCTGCTACAGCGGTGAAGGATTTGAGGCAGCAAAGAAGGGACATGACCTTATTGGCCTTATTGCAGATACTTTTAAGCTTAAATCATTATGTCTTATTCCAATTGTTCTGCCTGACGGGACCTATTTTAAATTTGCATTTTACAGCAGAAGATCTGATACTTACAATCAAGGGCAGAATGCGCTGATTGAGAGATTGAAAATTCCTTTGGCAGCTGCAGTGGAACATCTTCTCTATATGGAGATGAAGGGAAGCAGCGTTATTGAGGAGTTAAACGCTGAGGAGATTTTGACTGATGAAAAAATGAGCTCCGGTGCCTTTGATGGCATTGTTGGAAAAAGCCATTTGCTGCTGCGTGTTTTTGATGATATGGCGCAGGTGGCTCCTGTTGATACTTCAGTTCTCATACTGGGTGAAAGCGGGACTGGAAAAGAAAAGGTTGCCCAAGGAATACATGACGCTTCAAAAAGAAGGGAGAATCCCTTTGTGAAAATAAACTGCGCCGCATTTCCCTCCAGTCTAATCGAATCGGAACTGTTCGGGCATGAAAAAGGCGCTTTTACCGGAGCCCTTGAAAGAAGGATAGGTAAATTTGAGAGGGCGGATAAAGGAACTATTTTTCTAGATGAGATAGGGGATATGCCTCATGATCTTCAGGCAAAACTCCTAAGAGTGCTGCAGGAAAAGGAGATTGAGAGGCTCGGCGGAAGCCAGTCCATCAAAGTGGATGTGCGCATTATTGCCGCCACGAACCGCAACCTGGAAGAAGAGGTGGCTGCAGGAAGATTCAGGCTTGATTTGTATTATCGCCTTAATATTTTTCCTATTATTCTGCCTCCGCTGCGCGAACGCAGGGAAGATATCCCGTTGCTGGCAGAATATTTCATAAAGATGTATAATGTCCTGATGGGAAAATCAGCAGCAGGCCTCTCCGAGGGATCTCTGAACACTGCCCTTAAATATGACTGGCCGGGAAACATACGAGAGCTTCAGAACTCAGTGGAAAGGGCAGTGCTCCTTTGCAAAGAGGGACAGAAAATTGAGCTGGCAGTAGGTCCGCACAAAGGATGGAAAGAGACGGTGAGTGTCAATGAATCTGATTCCGAATTTAAATCCATTGATGAGATGGAACGCGATCATATTGTCAATGCGCTGCGCAAATGCAATGGAAAGGTATGGGGGGCCGGAGGCGCTGCGGAACTACTGAACCTGCCAGCATCTACCCTGAGCTCCAAGATGAAGAAATTTGATATCAAAAGAGATTTTCTCTGATTTGTTTTTATAATTGCAAAAAAGCCTGAATTGTCTGATTCAGGCTTTTTTGTTTATTTCCTATTCCATTTCAGTACAAGTCCGATGCGCTTTGCATTCTTCGCCAGGTTTAAGATTTTCCAAAGAGCTGAAAAATGTCCAAAAACTACCTTTTTTTGCCCAGCAAATACAATACTTTCTTGTGGTTACTATTTAATTTTGGATTATTCAAAGTGCTGTAAATCAATTCTTTTTTTTGATGATGCAGCATTCTCTTAAAGGAATTTTAACTAAATACAATAACTATGGAAATTTCAACTTCACAGGCATTTGATGCTTTAAGAAAAGCAATTGCAAAGGCAGAGGAGATCAAGGTGTCTGCAAATATTTTCATACTGGATACTGCCGGGCATCAAAAAGCCTTTATCCGTATGGATGATGCTTATCTGGGATCTATTGATATAGCACATGGCAAGGCTAAGACGGCAATGCTGTTCAGAATGCCGAGCCATGAGGTGGGAGAATTTTTAAAACCCGAAGCAGGGACTTACGGAATTGTGCAGACCAGCGGGGGGCTGGTAGGTTTTAAAGGAGGCGTTCCTGTTAAATCGGGTGATTCGATTGTCGCTTATATAGGTGTTTCAGGCGGAAGTCCTGACCAGGATTTTGAAATTGCCACTGCCGGCAGTAAAGTATAATACCGCTATTAAATAAATATTTTAAACCAATTAAATTAAAAAGTTATGAGTACTAAAAAAACAATTTTGATTACCGGAGCCGGATCCGGATTCGGAAAATATGCTGCCATTGGAATGGCTAAGAATGGGCATAACATCATTGCAACAGCGCATGTTTCATCTCAGGTGACTCCATTAAGAGAAGAAGCAGCTGCATTAGGGCTTTCAGACAAAATCAGAGTAGAGAGGCTGGATCTGACTGATCCGTATGACATAAAACAGGCCATAAAATGGGATTTTGATGTGCTTTGGAACAATGCAGGGATGGGAGAAGCCGGGCCTGTATGGGAAATTCCTGTCGATATTGTCAGAAAGAACTATGAAGTGAATGTATTTCTTCCGCTGACTCTGACCCAGGGCGTAGTTCAGAGATGGATAAGAGAAGGTAAAAAGGGAAAAGTAGTATTTACTTCTTCCATGGGAGGACTTTTTACTCCAGCAAACTGGGGAACCTATGTTTCAACCAAGCATGCTCTTGAGGCCTTTGCCGAAGCAATGCAGCAGGAGCTTTCGGCCTACGGAATAAAAATCCAGACGGTAAATCCTGGAGCCTACTATACAGGATACAATGAAACAATGGCTGACAATCCTTTCCGCTGGCTGGATGATTCGGTGAATTTCACAAAAAGAGCGGATCTTCGCAAAGGCTTCGATGATTTCTTTGCAACACCTGAAGGTAAGATGGATCCTCAGGAGATGATTGACCGAATGATTGATATTGTTCCAGCAGATGAGGGCAAGTTTAGAAATGTGGTCCCAAAAGTAATCGAGGATATGCTTAAAGTGCATCAGCTCAATGCATGGGAAAACACTATCTAGGATAGATCAAATAAGGAGCCGACAGGCTCCTTTAACAGCTTTAAAGATGCCAAAGATGAAATTACAGATACTTATTTTTCTTGCTTTTGCATATCTGGCGCACTGCAGGAACTCAATGGACAAAATACAGAAAGCATGGAAAGAGAAAACAGAGCAATTATTGAAGAAGGTTTTAAGAAATGGGCTGACGGTTCTGCAAGTTTTTTTGACCTTTTGGATGAAAATGTGGAATGGACCATTACAGGGGGGAGCGTCATTTCAAAAGTGTATACCAGCCGGGGGCAGTTTATAGAGGAAGCGATCATTCCCCTTAATAAAAGATTTGGAACCAAGCTAATGCCTAAAGTTAAAAACGTTTATGCTGACGGGGATACTGTAATTGTGCTGTGGGAGGAAACGGCGACTGCCGTTGACGGACTGCCCTATATCAATTCGTATTCCTGCCATATGACTCTCAAGGAGGGCAGGATCATTAAAGCAACAGCATTTTTTGATGCCATTGAACTCAATGCGATCTGGAACAGAATCAAAATATAGTATTCACTGCAACTAATTATTGGAATTTATTCCGGGCTGATTCTCCAGATCAATTCCTAATAAATCAAGTTTTTCCAGAAAGCTTTTTATTTTGTTTTTGGCATTTTGGCTTTTGCCCGAAAAAAATATCTCCGCCTGTTTTGTATCCTGGATGCCGGCTATCGCGCGTGAAGGGTGCAGAAAATTATAAAACTTGATTATGTCAGCATAGGGAAGTATTGAGGCGGTCATCGAAGCGGCCGGCCCTTCAGCGATTTCAGCGCCCGCATGACGGGGATTAAATACGGGGTTGTTGGTGTTTACAATTATTTTTCCTCTCATATCAGGAAGGCTTCTTAATACTTTTTCAAGGTTTTCATACGGCAGGAAAATGATAATAATTTCTGCCGCTGCCACCACAGCTCCGGCTTCCGCCAGCTTGATGTTTTTCTCCAGCCGTATTGCTTCTCTCAGCAGATTATTGCCTAAAGGATTATTTACAAATACTGTAAATCCAGACTGTGCAGCCCGCTGGGCCAGATTCAGAGTAATGCTTCCAAGACCTATTATGCCTATTTCCATAACCTGCAGATAAAAAATTAAGATTCATCGGGTCTCATTTAAACGACCAGCATGGTTTAAATATGAAGTAAATCTAAAAACTTTAATGGGTTTTTACTCAGGTACTAATACCTGTTTTTATTATTCTTTGCCATTTTGTATACAGGCTTGAATAAGATAGAATTCAAAGAAAAGCATCTTTTAAAAGAATCCGAATAGTGATAAAACAGAAAGAATGGAAGCGATTATTATTGATTCAGAGACAAAATCAGGGATTTATGCAGCCCTTAGCAGCAGAGAGGATTTTTTGGGGGACTATGGCAGTTTTGACCGGATCATCATTTTTCTAAGCTGGATATGGCCTCTTGATCAAATGCCTTCCAGAGAACCGAAATTTTCAAATACTTATCAGGAAACCAAACAGAATATGTTGCTCAGTTCAGAATGGGATTGTAATTATCTGTTTCTGGAATACCTGAATCTTTTGGACGGACCAGATGAATATTATATTTCATTTTTGGAAAAAGTGGTCAGTCCTATGGTAAGAAAATCAAAAGATGAAATCCAGCAGTATGTAGATTTGATCAATAATCTTTTAAGCAGGTCGGGATCAAAACTTGCCGCTGTGGACTATTTTGAAGAACTGCCCTTGCATAAACTCAGGCCGAGACTGAGCATTGGAGAAAGGCCGGCGGAAATTCCTGAAAACAAAATACCGTTTTTCAAAAGCCTGACCGAAATTGACGAGTATCCCTGTTTTGTTCTGGTATATGACAACTGGAATGATTTTTCGATACGCACATTGATGCGGCTGTTCTACTGGCAGGCACCTTTGCAGTGCAGCAAAGAGTTTATAGTTAAAATTATGAGAAGAAACTGCGAGAAGACATGGGATGAGCTTAATGGCAAATTCTGGATGCTCGCAGAGGATTTCTGCTCCTGCGGCATCGATGAGAACTATTATTATAATATCAGGGAGCTGCTTCCCAATTCTTACCAGAGCGTTCTCTTAGCTATACGCGATGCTGCGCTATTTCCGAGAATAGCAGGACTTTTTGAAGGTGATCCTATTTATAATACCGCTCTGAGGTATGATAACTACAGCGAAAAACTGCTTAGAACGATCCGTTTTGATTTAAGCGGAATTGGCTATTCAAAGCTTTTCGGCTTTGGTTTTCCTTACCTGGATCAAGTGAATAGCCAGCATCATGTGAACTTCGATTTTGAACTTGATGAAGCTGTCGGGAACATGGTTTTCGGATTAAAATGCATGGGGACATTAAAAAAGAAGCAGCTCCCGGCAGTCTATCATAGGTTTTTTAAAGATTACCTGCTGGATGCAGCCGCCAGTAAAAATCTTTTTGGAAGCATAATTCTGATTTCAGAAAATAATGGTTTGGATAAAAATCAGACCTGGCCTTCTTCCTCCGTGCAGCATATCGGTTACGCTGGAAGAAATTCTTCTTCAGACCTGCTTTCTGAAAAAGAATTAAGGGAAAGGCTCTGTAAAGCAGCGGCAAAGATTTATGAAAAAGATGAAACAGAGAATTGGAAATCAATTTTAGAGATTTTTATTGACCGGACCGAAGTGTTGCAGCTTTTTGAACGCAGCCGATGGGGCTCTCTAAGAATCCTGCCGGATAATTTTCCAGCTGTATACTCAAAAATTACTGCCGGACAGAGGCTGCTGCTTTTATTGGCAGCAGAGCTTACGGCTGAGATCCGCTGGAATTCCCTGCTTTTTTTCGATGGAAGCGAAGCGATGCTTGATCAGCAGAATGCAGAGGATTTTACAAGCATCCTCTTTGAATTTGTCCAGAGATACAGCTCATTTAGCATAACAGCTTCTGATTCTTTTGTAATCCGCAGAGAATTGGAGTCTAGAAATATTCAGATTATAAATATTCAAGCCTGATATGGGATATTGCGTCTTGGTACTGTAAAATAGGCTTTCAGCTTTAAAGATTCGGTTAAAAAATACAATGCCGTATTTGGATTGTATAAGCATAAGTCGTTTTTATACAGCGTCTTAAGATGTAAAAAGAGATACTTTTGAAATGCAATAGCCTTAAAAATCAATTCATTAACTGTTAAAAAATAGAACTATGCTTGCAGTTGGAACAAAAGCCCCTGATTTTCTGCTCTCGGTGACAGCCGACCAAAAAGTCAGCCTGAAGGAATTAGAAGGCAGTAAAGTGATACTTGCATTTTATCCTGCTGACTGGAGCCCTGTCTGCGGAGACCAGCTTGTGCTTTACAATGAAACGCTGAAGTATTTCAGAAAGCATAATGCAGTGCTGTTTGGAATATCAGTTGACGGAAAGTGGTGCCATATGGCATTCAGCGAAAACAGAAATCTTCATTTTGGACTGCTTTCGGATTTTGAGCCTAAAGGCGGAACCGCAATGCAGTATGGTGTTTATGATGAAGAATTGGGAGAATGTAAAAGAGCAATTTTTGTGCTTGACGAAAAAGGGATCATCCAGTGG
The DNA here is from genome assembly GCF_000278705.1 of Flavobacterium sp. F52. NCBI lineage: Bacteria > Pseudomonadati > Bacteroidota > Flavobacteriia > Flavobacteriales > Flavobacteriaceae > Flavobacterium > Flavobacterium sp. F52. Next base: position 365,583 of record NZ_AKZQ01000006.1, read on the forward strand.
AATTATCTTTCACCGATAGGCATCAATCCTGGTGCCGATGGAATACTGGATGCCTTGGAAAAAATGGATAACAATAATAATCAATAATTATGTCCTTAACTGTACCTGTTAACGAAAAAGACCATGTGCAGGGCAATTCTTCGGCTGTCGTAGAGCTGCTGGAATATGGTGATTACCAGTGCCCGCACTGCCAGAGAGCTTATCCTATTGTAAAGGAAATTCAGAGGGATTATGGCAGACAGCTGAAATTTGTGTTCAGGAATTTCCCCCTCGCACATATCCACCCCCAGGCAAAGATGGCGGCTCTGGCATCTGAGGCGGCTGCAAGACAGCATAAATACTGGGAGATGCATGACTATCTATTCGAGCATCACGAAGATTTCAGTTTTGAGAGCGTAGTGCAGATTGCCCGGATAATGAATCTCGATGTAGAACAGTTCAAGGAAGATATCTTTGAAATGGATATCGATACTTCTTCAAAGGTGGAGCAGGATCTCTACAGCGGCATAAGAAGCGGTGTTAACGGCACGCCGACATTTTTTGTCAATGGGGAACAGTTTTTCGGCAATTGGGAAAATGACCAGCTGAGGGATTTTCTGTATCAAAAAATGAATGAATGATTGAAATGCTTCAGAAGCAGGCATTTGAGAATTCCTGCCTGGCGCACTTATTGGATCCGGATATACTTAATTTTCTTTAAAAGAGGGCCGCGAGCCCAAAAGGCCTTCTGCCTCCAAATTTTATACCTAAGACGCACCGAAATTTTAAACGGCTGCCATTCCCCGTGGGGAAAGGCATGCGGTGAGGGATGTTATTATTTTTCGCGAATTAATTTTTAGAATTTATCATATGGAAATATCAACTTCACAAGCCAGTACCGCTTTAGACAAAGCGATGGCACATGCCGATGCGATTCAAGTGCCGGCCAATATAGCCATTGTAGATACCGCAGGATATATCAAAGCTTTTGCAAGAATGGATGATGCCTATTTGGGATCAATAGATATCGCATTTGGAAAGGCAAAAACGGCAATGCTCTTTAGAATGCCAAGCCACGAAGTGGGAGAGTTCTTAAAGCCAGAGGCAGGCACATACGGTATTGTGAATACCAGCGGAGGCCTTGTTGGTTTTAAAGGCGGCGTACCGATAAAATCAGGGGAAAGCATCATCGGCTACATAGGGGTTTCAGGGGGCAGCCCTGATCAGGATTTTGAAATTGCGACCGCAGGAAGCAAGCTGTAATGGAAAAAATAATATAAACCAATTAAAATACACTATTATGAGTACTAAAAAAACAATTCTGATTACCGGAGCCGGATCCGGATTCGGAAAATATGCTGCCATCGGAATGGCTAAGAATGGGCATAACATCATTGCGACAGCGCATGTTTCATCTCAGGTGACCCCTTTGAGAGAAGAAGCGGCCGCATTAGGGCTCTCAGACAAAATCAGAGTAGAGAGACTGGATCTGACTGATCCTTATGATATCAAACAAGCCATAAAATGGGATTTTGATGTGCTTTGGAACAATGCAGGGATGGGAGAAGCCGGTCCTGTGTGGGAGATTCCAGTTGATATAGTCAGAAAGAATTATGAAGTCAACGTATTTCTTCCGCTGACGCTAACACAAGGAGTGGTTCAGAAATGGGTGAGAGAAGGGAAAAAAGGAAAAGTTGTATTTACCTCTTCGATGGGAGGGCTCTTTACTCCTGCAAACTGGGGGACCTATGTTTCAACCAAGCATGCTTTGGAAGCATTTGCAGAAGCCATGCAGCAGGAACTTGCATCCTACGGAATAAAAATCCAGACTGTCAACCCTGGAGCCTACTATACAGGATACAATGAAACAATGGCTGATAATCCATTCCGCTGGCTGGATGATTCGGTGAATTTCACAAAAAGAGCGGATCTTCGCAAAGGTTTCGATGATTTCTTTGCAACGCCGGAAGGCAAAATGGATCCTCAGGAAATGATTGACCGCATGATTGAAATTGTTCCGGCTGATGAGGGCAAGTTCAGAAATGTGGTGCCTAAGGTGATTGAAGATATGCTGAAAGAACATCAGCTCAATGCATGGGAAAATAAAATCTAAAATAAAAAGGAACCATTTGGTTCCTTTTTATTAGCTGTAAAAGTCTATTGAAGAATGTCTTATAACTCGCTGCGAAGTTTCTCGCGGTGATTGCTGCCCCATACGGCAAGAGAGTGCAGCACTTCATTAAGGCTGTAGGTATACTCGGTTGGCTCATAGAGAACCAGAACGGGCTTGTCATCCAGCACTGTTCTTTTTACCAGACCGTTCAATTCGAGTTCTTTCAGTTCGCTGCTCAGGACCTTTGAAGTGATCCCTTCAATAACACGCTGTATTTCATTGAACCGTTTATGGCCGTCGCACAAAGCAATAATGATGCGCAGTTTCCATTTGCCGCCTAAAACATATAATGCATCCCCGACTGCACCAAGTTTTGCCGAGCATTTGATGTAGTCCCTGTTTAAATCTCCTAGAGTTGCAGGCTGTAAAGCTGTTTCTGAAGCATGATCCTGCTGGATTGTTTCTGTTTTCATGTAGTATATCTAACTCATTTAGTTTCCAAAAGGTAAGTGGTTTCCTTTTGTATAGTACAATATTTTAGATAGCAAATATATGTAATTTTGCTTGAAATAATAGTAAAGAAATGAAAAATATACTGCATGTGATTTCAAGCCCGAGAGGCAGCGAATCTTTTAGTGTCAAATTGTCAAATGCTGTTGTCGAGAAGTTTACGGAAAAATTCTCTGGCAGCAGCGTTACGGAACTGAATCTTTCGACAGACTCATTTCCTCACTTGGACGAGGCTATGATTAAAGCCATGAGAACCCCTGAAGATCTTCTGAGCCCAGAGCAGAAAGATTTATTGAAACGATCTGATGATGCCATTTCCCAGCTTAAGGAAGCTGATGCCATTGTAATTGGTATTCCGCTTTTTAATTTCGGAATTCCATCTTCTCTGAAGTGCTGGATCGATTCTGTCTTGCGTGCGGGCCATACCTTCAGCTATGATGAAAATGGGCCAAAAGGTCTTCTTTCGGGAAAAAAAGTTTACATAGCACTGGCAACTGGAGGAGTTTATTCTGAGGGACCTGCAAAAAGCTATGATTTTGTAGGCCCTTATCTTCATGCAGTTCTTGGTTTTATCGGGCTTACCGATATATCGATTATCCGTGCCGAAGGAACAGCGATGGCTGATCTTCAGCAAAATGCGCTGCAGAAGGCAATCAGCGCTATTGCAATATAATTCACCGCAAAGTGAATTTGGATTAAATTTTGGTTAATTTGATTGGATAAACCCGCTTTTAGGCGGGTTTTTCTTTTTAAGTAAAAATCAGAAAATGTAATTAAGAACCTTATAATGTCTGAAAATATTTTGATTATGATGAGATATATAAACAAAAAAAAACAGCTCTCTTGAGCTGTTTTTTAATGAATCACATAATGGTTTAATTAATCTGAATTGTGTGTTGTTTATTCTGTGATTTTAATTTTAGGAAGTAGAAATAAGAGACAGCAAGCAAGATTGAAAAAATGATCGGCGCTGCTTTTGCTGATGCTGGATCCCCGCTGAATGTATGAGCTATAAAAGCAGAAACAAATGTGATGGCAAATCCAAAATACGCGAATTCTTTCAGTTTTACAGGGATTGCAGGAATCATAAGGAATATAACTCCAATAATTTTGGCTGCAGCCAGTTCAATCCTAAAATAATCAGGAAACCCTAAATGGACGAAAGCGCCCTTAAGCTGTTCATTAGTCATGTAACCGTATGCGCTGTAAAGCATAACCAGAGAGACAAGTGAAGTGCTTGTCCAATAGATGATTTTATTTTTCATAGTAAAATTTTTATTACAGCAAAAATAGGGATATAAAGTGTTTGAAAACCAGTGCTATACAAAAGGTAAGCGGTTTCCTTTAGGATACTTTATCTTTAAAGCTCTATAAGCGCATTGCAGGTTTTCAGGTTGGCATAAAGGAGTTCTGCAGAAATTTACTAATGGATTGGGAAACAGAAAATAGTTGATATGCATAAGCGAATCTCCTTTTTTCAAAGCTTTAAGAAGACGGAAAGGGATAATTTAGCTGATTATTATCAGTATTTTTTTACTGAGTTAGCAATACAGCATTATGGAAAATCAAAATAAGAAAACAATAGCCGAAGCCTTTAAAAAATGGGAAGAAGGAACAGCAAGCTTTTTTGACCTTCTTGATGAGAAGGTAAATTGGACAATAACGGGCAACAGCGCCATTTCAAAGGTATATACCAGCAAACAGCAGTTTATGGATGAAGCCATCATACCGCTCAATAAGCGTTTTGAGATTAAGATCAGGCCAAAAGTAAGGGAAATCTATGCAGAAGGTGATACGGTGATTGCACTTTGGGATGGTTTGGCGGTCGCAATCGACGGGGAGCCATACAGCAACACCTATTCATGGTACATGACCATGAAAGACGGGAAAATTCACAAAGCAGTGGCTTTTTTTGACGCCATTGAGCTTAATGCCATCTGGAACAGGATTTCCATTGACCAGTAATCGAAAAGTATAATTTAAAAAAATAGCATATGCACGCAGGCCGACGTTATTCATTGCAGGAGTTTTTATTATGGTCCAGGAGAAATATTTATTATCTTTTTATTGTCTCGGCTGTTCCGGTATGGCTTTTCAAATTTGCAGGTTTTCATTGGATTCATATTCCATGGGCGCCTGTTACCCTTATTGGAACGGCTGCGGCGCTTATAGCGGGATTCCGAAATAATGCCACATACGGCAGGTCTTGGGAAGCGCGCCAGATCTGGGGTGCCATAGTCAACAGCAGCCGCTGCTGGGGAATCATGTCCGGGGATTTTATAGCTGTTAATGCTCCTGAACGAAAAAGAATACAGCAGGGGCTGATTTACCGTCATATTGCGTGGCTCACTGCACTGCGCTATCAGCTGCGAGAGCCAAGAGTGTGGGAAAATGTGAGAGTTCAGGCAAAATACAAGGAGTATTCCAAAAAATATTCAGTTCAGGAGTGGGAAAGTTCTTTGGAGGGGCATCTGGAACAGCTGCTCAGTAAAGACGAGATAAACAAAATGAGAAATGTTTCAAACAAAGCTACCTATATCATAAAAATGCAGTCAGAGCATATCGCCAGGCTCAACAGCCAGGGATTGATCGACACTTTGAAATATGTCGAAATGGTCGGGGTTCTAAAAGAATTTTACGAGCAGCAGGGCCAGTGCGAGCGCATAAAAAATTTCCCATACCCAAGGCAGTATGCGAGCATGAGCACTTTTTTTATTCATTTGTTTATCCTGATGACCCCTCTTGGCATCATATCGGAGTTCAATAATTTAGGAGTCTACGGAATCTGGCTCACCATACCTTTCAGCATGATTACCGGATGGGTGTTTCTTGTCCTTGAAAATGTAGGGGAGAGTACCGAGAATCCTTTTGAGGGGGGAGCTAACGATATCCCGATTACCGCCATGAGCCGTACCATTGAAATAGACCTAAGGGAGATGCTCGCAGAAAATGACATCCCTGAGCCCTTAAGGCCGGTCAACAATATTTTAATGTAGCATCATGCCGAATAGCTCAGCTGCACTGGTGTTTTTGAATTCATTTTGCGGAAGACAATAGGGGATAATCCTGTTGATTTTTTAAAATAGGAAGTGAAATGCGATGCATGCTGAAATCCCAGCCTGAAGGCTATTTCCTTAATGGAGAGCGAGGAGTCTTCAATCATCCTTACGGCTATGAAATTGGTTTTTTCCGCTATCCATTGATTGGCGGTTTTGCCTGATTTGCCTTTGATGATGTTGGAGAAATAATTCTCATGTAATTTCTGCATGCTTGCATAGTCCTTTACCTTGAGCTGTGTTGTGGTTTTACCGGTTCTCAGATGCTCGAAATGCGATTCAAGATTCTGGATAAAATTCTTCAGTACATCAGTGCTCCTGTCTCTTGAAGCTTCATTTGAAACCAAGATGGCATCCTTGGTTTCCAGAAGCAGCCTGATCAGCAGATTGGCAAGTATGCTTCTGCTGTAGGGAGAATTGATTTCATGCTCTGTATCAATGCTGTCGCATATTTCAGCCAGTTTCTGAAAAACACTGGGATCAGTATGCTCTGGAAGAGAAGTTTCGAGAAGCAGAAATGGAAATGTCTGATAAATATGGATGCCGGCATATTTCAGCAGAAAATGATCACTGAAGCTGTAGTGGTACACTTTGCTTATGCGGTTCCATTCAATCTCGCGAAGCCCGCCGGGATTGTTGAAAAAAAGCATTTTAGGCAATATTTCAAATGCCGCCCCGTCGCTTTTATAATGTCCGTTTCCGTCCATAACCAGCGTAATGGAGTATAGGTTTGTCCGAAATGGAGGGGATTTGTAGGGCAGGTCGGGATGAAGGGCCTTAATGTCCAGGCTCACAAAATCTTCATTCAAAAAGCTGCTTTTGGGAAGACCAAGATAATTCATTGTTTCCAGCAGAGTTCTTACTGTTTCTTCTTTAGGCTCCATATCTGTAAAATTGAAAATTTATATTTTCTGCAGGTTTCAAACTATGTTTGGGGATACTTCAATGGAAAATGCTTATGCCATAATTTTCTAAAGTTATATGGTGATATTCCGGTATGCTTCTTAAAATAGGAAAAAAAATAATTTTGGTCATAAAAGCCATAGATGCCGGATATTTCTTTGAGAGGCTTTTGGGTATGCTTCAAAAGATATTTGATTTCATCGATGGTCCTTTCCTTTATCCAGCAGTTAATGGTCTTATCAGTAGAATTGCTGATATGCTTGGAGAGATAGCTTTTGTCCAGATTCTGCAGATCTGCATAATCCTTGGTTCGGTAAATCCGTGTCGTTTTCCCCAAAGCGAGATCACTGAAATTTTTTTCCAGATTTTGAAAGAAAACTTCAATAATGTCATCCTGTTTATTGAGAGTCAGCGCCGTAAGGCCCGCAATTTTCTCATCCTTGAACTGCTGGAGTTTGATCAGAAGAAAGGTCAGCAGATTTCCGATGATCTCATATTTAATGGGTGAATTCGAAACGGCTTTGTTGTAGATATTCAGGCAGCTCTGTTCCACTGCGCTCATCTGTCTGGGGTTAAGGCATAAAATTACAGCATTGCTGTTAGCGATTGCAGAGAATGTCTTGATTTGGATTTGGCTGAATTTCGAAAGAAAAGACGAATTGAATGATATGTGATATCCTTTTGTGTTTTCCAGATGCCGGCACGAGATATATACATCAGGTTTTACCAGCAATATCCAGTTTGAAGTCAGCAGGTAGGTTTCACAGCCTACTTCATAAAAGGAGTGGGCTTCAGTCATTATGTTGAGCTGGAAAAAATCGGGTCTGCAGGTAAGCGACTGGAAAGGATAGGTGAATTCCAGATCTTCAAAGCGAACTATGGAAAAATCATCATTATCCATATAGTCAAAGACTCTCAGATCCATTGCTTGGATGATGTCCTTGATTTTTCTCATATTGGTCAGTGATGGTAACATGCCCTGATTCTTTGGTGTTGATATTTAGTTAATTATCACAATAAATTTAGTTAATTTAATTTGATATTATTACCGATTTAACTAAAAATAGCATTATTATAACCGTATTTTACTTTTTTAATACGATTGGCATTACATCATATAGATACAGCATTACTGTCAATGAAAAATACAGGTAAGAGAAGTCCTAAATTTTATTATAACAGTCTCATCACAAATTTTATGATCAGCATTTCCGGGACTGCTTCTCTGAAGGGGATTTTTTAAATGTTTGAAATTCATAAGCAAAAGCATGTTATTTCTATAATAATTCTTTTCTGCCGGACGTAACTTTGACTGTATTAAACCACTAAAAAAGAGCAGTCATGAAAACCACAGGAAATAATGATATTGTAAACTTACTTTTGATATTTCTTGTAATTCCTTTGCTGATAATACTGCTGCGAGTGTTTTCTTGAAAAACAAAGGCTTTGACAGTTTTGTCTTGATTCATACAGCAGTAATCTCTCAATTATAATTATTATATCAGAGCGGTAAGCCTTCTGCAATTCAAGCTTTTTTGGACGACCTGTTCTGTTTTACATGAATTCGTTCCAGGCATAGATCTGGTGTTCTTTTAATAAATCCTTGACATACGCTGGCACGATGTTTCTGAATCTGCCGTGCTGCTGGGGCACAATATCTATTATGTTTTCTATTATTTCCTGCGGATCAAAATTTGCATCAAAAAAGCTGGAATTCAGGCTGCCAGAATCGGTTCTGGATTGATTGGTAAGGAATGTTTTCTTTTCAAAGTCATGTCCAAGACCATTTGCATTGATGGCTGTCTGGCTGAGACCCGTATTGATGGTCTGTATTTTTATTCCGTGCGGCTTTAATTCATCTTTAAGCACCTCGGCTATGGATTCTGCGGCATGTCTGGTCGAGGAATATATGCCTGTTTCTTTGGAAGTAAGCATCCTGCTGGAGAGCGGGGAAATGAAGATTATTTTGCCTTTTTTGCCTTGCTTTATCCATTTGGATATGAATTTTTGCGAAAGCCTTAATGGAGCAATTACATTAATTTCAAAATTTGCCCTTACCAATTCCAGCGGGACTTCAAACACAGGTGCGGTTTGAGCGGCCTCGGTATTGATCACCAGAATGTCTATATCCCACTCCATTGCATAATTGAGGTCTGTATTGCTTATGATGTCGAGTTTTTCGACCAGCAGATTTCCGGTAATGCCCAGTTCCTGCGCTCTTTTGCGCAGCTCTGCCGTTTTGGAAGAGGCCTGCACTCCAGCAATTACTTTGTGGCCTAATGCGGCAAGGCCCAGTGCGGTTCCTTGGCCTAAATGTGATTCTGCACCGGTTATTAGAATTTTTTTGCTGTTTGTCATCGTTTTTGGGTTTGGTTAGCCGGTTTAGTTATTTAATTGAGCCTATTGTCGAATCGGGTGTAAAGCGAGGCTCCCGAAGCTGCAATTATGAAATCCTGCGAAGCTGATCCTCCTGCTGCAGATATGTAGCCTATAATATTTTCGTTCCGATAAATGGGCAGGCCGGCTGAAAAACTCACAAGGCCTCCCTCGCTGCTTTGGGCAAGTCCGTAGGATAATGGAATGGGAGTTATAGTTTCTCCCATAGCATGTATGTGCATGGAAAACAGACTGGTCACTTTGGCTTTGGTTATTGCCTTGTCTAGGATATCAAAACCCGAAGGGTAGCTGCTGATTTCAAAAGCTTTAATACGGCCCGAAGAATCCAGCACCACTATGCTCGCATTTACATTCAGTTCTAGGGCCTTCCCTTTTGCAAGGGAGGTTATTTCAGCGGTTTCTTGCCGTGTAAGATCCATTTTTTTAAAATTTTCAGACTCTTAATTCTCTGGTTTTTAGATGTCAAAGTTCCTTTTAAAATGAGAAAATGCTTATAGGAATAGGATGCCTGGATTTATGAATATCAAACTTTTTGGCCTCTAGAGTCCTTATATGACCGTAGGCATATAAAAGCTTGTTCTTTTTTTCTACATTTATTGAGAAATTTAAAATGAAGATATCATGAGAGAAACTTTGGATGATAAGGTGATTGCAACGCTTCGTGATCTGCCCGATATGATTCCTGTATTAAGGGATTCCTATCTGAACTGGTCCATTAAAGTTTTTAACAGAGAGATTCATGACTGCAGAAACTATTTATCTCCCAACCGCAGGGATTTTTACAAAATACTGATGGTTTCAGGCGGAACAGGGATTTTTACGCTTGGCCTTAACCGCTATGTGGTGGAAGAGCCAACCATACTGTTTCTTCACCCCAACGAGATTATATCTTGGCAGAATGTTTCAGGAGAGCCCAAAGGATATTATGTTCTCTTTAAAAAAGACTTCATAAGCAAGCACCCGATGCTCAAAGGGGCCATGGACAGATTCAGTCTGTTTTCTGATAAGTCAAAAAGCGTCATCCGAATAGGCGGGGCGGCCCTTGAAACGTTGAATCATTTATGGGAGAGCCTTTACACCGAGCAGCAGACATCCGGCGAGCTTGGTTATGAGGCAATGCAGGCATACATGCAGCTGCTGATGATAGAAGCGCTGCGCAATTCGAGTTTTCCTGAGCCCAATGCCACAAATACGGAGTTTTTCTTAGTGCATAAATTTTTCAGCCTTTTGGAAGAGGAAGCATCCGATGTTAATTACGAAAAACCTATAAAGCTCAGAACGGCAAAAGAATTCGCTTCGGCCATGGATCTGCATCCAAATTATCTCAACAGGGTTCTTAAGAAGTATACTGGACAGAATGTAAGCACCCATATAAAAGGACGGCTTTTGGAAGAATGCAAAGTTCTTCTGGCGCAGACCAGCTGGACTTTAGAGGAAATAAGCTTTTCAATTGGTTTTTCCGATCAGCCGAATTTTAGTTTTTTCTTCAAGAAAAACACTGGATTGACCCCTACAGAATTCAGAAAGAGCCTTACGGAAATTTAATCAAAGAAAAATCCCAGACTAGCTGGCCAGACTGGGATTTCATTTTTAGAGTGCCAGCTTCTGATGATTATTTCTGATCATCATGATCTGTACTTGTAACAATATCTTTCCATTGTTCCATCTCTTCGGAATATGCTTTCATTTTTGCATAAAACTGGTTGTAGGTATCAGTTCCAAGAGGAAGATGTACTGGAGGTTTTTCAGAAGCCGCAAGCCTTATAAACGCCTGAGCCAGTTTTTTTGGATCCCCAGGCTGGTTTTTATTGGCTCCTGCAGCAAATTGTCTCATTGCACCTACAGTTTCGCTGTAGTCTTCAATTTCGTTTTCTGTCTTTACAAGACTTGATTTGTCAAGGAAATCTGTTCTGAAAAATCCAGGTGCAACTACTGTTGCGTGAATTCCAAGCGGAGCAAGTTCCTGAGCAAGAGCTTCAGTAATCCCCTCAACGGCAAATTTGGTTGATCCATACACCCCCCATCCGATAAAACCAAACAGGCCGCCAATTGAGGAGATATTTATAATATGGCCCGATTTCTGTCTGCGCATCTGAGGCAGTACAGAACGGATCATGTTTAGTGTTCCAAATACGTTTACTTCATAATTTTGTCTTGCTTCTTTATCTGTTGCTTCTTCAACTCCAGCCAATATTCCATAGCCTGCGTTGTTTACTAAAACGTCTATAGATCCAAATTCAGCCACAGCTTTCTCTGCTGCCTGTTTTGCATTTTCTTCGTTGGTGATGTCAAGAACCACCGGAAGAAGGTTCGGATTATTGTCAAATACCGCAGCAAGCTGCTCTGGATTGTTTCTAACTGTTGCAACAACCTTATCGCCGCTTTCAAGCACTGCTTTTGTAATATCAAAACCGAAACCTCTTGAAGCTCCTGTAATAAACCATATTTTTTGTGTTTTCATGATAATTATTTTTTGTTGAATTATTATGATGCAAAGTTCAGGCAGGAATCGGCTTTTTTTTATAGCATAAACACACCGGAATTTATGAATATCAAATATTGCCGGAATTTTTGTAAAATAAATTGGATTGGATATGGCTGAAAAGAGACCGAAAATTAACAGCTAAAATTAATTCATACATTCGATTTGGGGGCTGGAATATCTGAATTATGCTTTTAGGTTTGATTCATATGGGATGTTAATTTCCAGGTCATTATCTTCTCAGCACTGTCCTTTTGGAAGTTGGACTTTAATAAGAATTAGTAAGCACATCAGTTAAAACTGACACAAACAAATGTATTCTATTTTTATGAGTCCAGGTAGTATCCTTTTGTATAGCAGCTTGCTTTTTAATGCTTTGCAGCTGTAAAATAGCCCCTGTATTCAGGGCTTGCGTGAATTTATATATATTCATGACATATTGTTATACATATCAAAGAATGATTTTTCCGAACCGATATATGTCGCTAACTTGGTATATGAATTCAAATAAAAGCCCTGCTTTAGAACAGAGAAACTGAGCAGATTTTAATTTTACAGAACTATGAATATCTTATTATTTGGAATAGCAAAAGACATAGCAGGAAAGTCAGTTATACAGTTTGAGACAGAGAATCCGGTTCATGTAGCAGATCTCAAAAACAGATTGTTCCACCTCTATCCTGAACTGGGGAATCTATCTTCGGTAAGAATAGCCGTTAACAATCACTACGCGGAGGAAGACCAGATTTTAAGCATCAATGATGAGATAGCATTGATACCGCCTGTGAGCGGAGGCTGAAGATTCTGTTTTTGGGTTAGACAGTCTTGACCTGGTTGAAGTAAAATCATTAATTAAACATCTGATAAAATGCTGATTGACAGCCATGATAGAAAAATCACTTATTTGCGCCTCTCGGTTACCGACAGATGCAACCTCAGATGCAGCTACTGCATGCCTGAGAAAGGTGCCATATTTTCAAAATCAGAAAAGCTGCTGACCTGCAGCGAGCTTCTTACAATTGCCGATGTTCTGATTTCCGAGGGAATAGATAAGGTTCGGATAACAGGAGGGGAGCCTTTTGTACGAAACGATATCATGGATCTGCTGCGGCATCTGGCAGGTAAAAGAGAACTCAAGCAGATCTCCATAACCACCAACGGAACGCTTATCGGCCCGCATATAGAAGAATTGAAAGAACTTGGTATTCTCAATATAAATTTAAGCATGGATGCTGTTCATGAATCCGTTTTCAATGCAATAACAAGAAGGAACTGTTTTGCGACAGTGTATTCCAACCTGATGAAGCTCATAGAGCTGGGATTTAACATAAAGATAAATTGCGTGGTACTCAATGGGCAGAATACCGATCAGATCCTGCCGCTGCTGATGCTGGCGAAAGAAAATAAAATATCGGTGCGTTTTTTAGAGGAAATGCCATTTAACGGGGGGAGCAGGGTCTTTGAAAGGATAAAGTGGGATTATAAGGAAATTCTAAGTTTCATAGCCGAACATCATCCGAATTACTACAGCCTTGTTTCCTCCGAAAGCTCAACGTCGCTGAATTTTAAAATTCCAGGCTATGCGGGTTCTTTTGGAGTGATTCCATCATTCAGCAGAACTTTCTGCGGCAGCTGCAACCGGATCAGGGTTACAGCAACAGGTGATGTTATTACCTGTCTGTATGCCGAGGCTTATCTTAATATCCGCGATGCAGTGCGGGTTAAAAAAAGCAGTGAAGAATTGGGCCTCCTTATCAGAGAAGCAGTCACGCATAAAGCAAAAGATGGCTTCAGTGCCCAGTTAAGCCACATTGAAAGGGGATCGCAATGGGAGTCTATGACATCCATTGGAGGCTGAAAAAATTGTTCTTATGGGCTAAAAATTAAAATGATGCGCGAGGAAAGATATAAAAGACAGACTGTGCTGAAAGAATTCGGTGAAGAGTCGCAGCGAAAGCTGCGCAGATCGAGTGTGCTTGTCGTTGGTGCTGGAGGACTTGGAACAGCTGTCATGCAATATCTTAACGCAATGGGAATTGGAACGCTGGGCATTATAGATAATGATACTGTGTCTTTAAGCAATCTCCAACGGCAGGTGATTTACAATGAAGATGATCTAGGGAGACCCAAAGTTGGAGCGGCTGGAAATTTTCTAAAAAAGCAGAATTCCCAAACCAAGATAAATATGTATTATGCCTTTCTGGATACGGAAAATGCACTGCGAATCATTGAGGGCTATGATCTGGTGGTTGATGCAACCGATAATCTCTCAGCACGCTATCTTGTAAATGATGCCTGTGTTCTTTTAGGAAAGCCCTTTATTTATGGCGCGCTCCACGGTTTTGAAGGTCATGTATCGGTTTTTAACTATAAGAAAGGGCCGACCTACAGATGCTTATATCCCCAGCCTCCTGCAGCTTCAGAAATACCGAACTGCGCGGAAAACGGAGTGTTGGGAGTTGTCCCGGGCATTATCGGGAACATTCAAGCTCTGGAAGCGGTGAAGGTTATCTGCAGGATAGGAAAGCCCCTTTCAGGGAGGCTGATGATCTACAATGCTCTGTTTCATGATTTTTATTTTATGGATTTCGAATTCCGTTCTCCCGCAATAGGCTGCCTTGCCGATACGTATGAATTGGCGTGCCTGTCAAATGGGGTGGACGCCAAGGCCTTTATGGAAAAATATAATAATGAAAAAATACAGGTAATTGATGTTCGGTCTGCTGAGGAATTTACTGATTTCAGCCTGAAGCTTTCAATTAATATACCATTGAAAGAACTCAAGAAAAAATGCCATCTCATAAACCGGAAGGAAAAAGTTTATGTATTGTGCCAATCCGGTATAAGAAGCCAGAAGGCAGTATCGATGCTGGCTGAAAAATTCCCTGATATTGATGCAGTGCAGGTCAGGGGAGGGCTCAATTCAATTTGTTTGTGAACTATAAAATGAATAAGAAGCCTTAGATGAATCATAAGAATATTTTTAAGGATGGAAGAATATTTAAATGCCTAAAGAAACAAATTCAATATGGACACACATGCAGAGATACATTTTTTAAAGAGATGCTGGTTCTTAGCGGTTTTGCTTTCTGTTTCCATCAGGGCAGCATCTCAAGAAAGACAGGTAATACACCAGAATCAGCAGTGGATTGAATATGCGGCCAGTCTGAAAATGAATGAGCAGTACAGCATATTGGTTGATGGAGGCTACCGCTGGATTGACAATTATATAACAGGCAAGATGTATTACATAAGAGCAGGAGTAAGTTATTCTCTCAGTGAGAATGTATCGGTGCATGCCGGTTTTGCACATGTGGGCTATTTTTTTGACAATGATAATCTGAGCCAGATAGAGCACAGGCCTTATCAGGAATTGTCGATACAGAATAAAGTCCATAAGATAGGAATTTTTCAGCGTTTCAGGGTTGAAGAACGATTTTTTGAGCCAATGAGCTCGGAATACCGCAGGCCCTATAATTGGTTTAACTGGCGTTTCCGGTATATGATTATGTTTAACATACCGCTTTTTGCATTTTCAAAGGAACACCCAGAGTATCGCATGTCCCTTGGGATTGGTGATGAGCTGTTATTGAACGCTGGCAAAAACATTAATTTTAACCAGTTTGATCAGAACAGGTTTCTTATAAGCCCTACTTTTCATTTTGGCAAAAATTTGAGCGTGGCTGTTACCTGGTCCAATCAGTATTCTTCCACTTTTACCCAGAACCGTTTTATTCATGCGCAGGTATTCTGGCTGCAGGTGCAGCAGAAATTTGATTTTTCGAATAAGAGATAGCTGCGGAAAGTTGTATCGGTTGTAATCGGGTATATGTTTTGCCGCGACAGGCAGGCGCAGGAAAGTAAAATATTGTAAAAGATTTAAAATTATGATGCATGAATTATTAAAGTTGAGAGAAGCATTCCTTATGCATAACAGCAAAGGGATCAAGGCTGTAATGGCAACGGTGACATCAATTGAGGGATCCTCTTACCGCAGGCCCGGCGTACGCATGCTTGTATTTGAAAACAATAATATGAGCGGCGCGGTCAGCGGGGGATGCGTTGAAAAAGAAATTCTTAAGCAGTCCCAGTCGGTGCTTCAGGAAGGAAAAGCCAAGATGATGGTCTACGACGGCAGGTATAGGCTTGGCTGCGAAGGAATGCTGTACATTCTCATAGAGCCTTTTCTTCCAGATGAAAGCCTATGGGAAGCCTTGGAGGAAGCGGAAGTCGGGAGAGAACATATAGAGATAGAATCCCTTTATGCAAGAGCAGTCGGCACGCGCCATGGAATGGGATCAGTATTTTATATAGGCGCAGAGAGCTTCGGTTTCTCCAATGCGGCACTTGACAATACACTCTCCAGATACAGACAGATCATGAAGCCCCGTTTTCATTTAATTATTATCGGTTCCGAGCACGATGCGGTCCAGCTTTGCTACTTTGCATATCAGACCGGATGGGAGGTTACGGTTGTGGCATCAATAAACGAAGGAAAAACACTGGCTAATTTTCCGGGCGCATCCCATATAAGGCATCTGCTTCCCCAGGAAATAGGCACTCTGTCTATAGATAAGCAGACAGCCGTTATCCTGATGACTCATAGTTATGTAACGGATCTGAAGTTTCTTCTTGAATTAAAAAATTCGCATCCGGCCTATCTTGGGCTTCTTGGCCCCTTAAAAAGAAGAAACCAGCTCCTTAATGAGTTTTTTGAATTAGCGGAATCATATAACGAGGAACTCCTGGATGTCGCTTACGGCCCCTGCGGCATAAGCATTGGCGCTGAAACTCCGCAGGAAATTGCAGTGAGCATCATCGCTGAAATTCTCTCTGTAATGAGAAAAGAAGAGCCGGTTTCCTTGAAGTATAAGAAAGGTACAATACATTCCTGAAAAATCTGGAAATGCAGATATGCTTACGTTTAAATAATACAGATATCATCATGCAGCTTCTCAAAGATCTGATAGATACGCAATACAATTACTCTGTTTTTCTGATCCGCATAACGGCAGGGATAATCATATTTCCTTACGGAATGCAGAAGCTTCTGGGATGGTTCCCGGATTTTGGGGGCGGTGTGGGCATATGGGCTTCTCTGGCAAGCTTCAAAAAAAAAGGGATTCCTGCTGCAGCTGCATGGATGGTTATTCTAGGGCAGTCGCTGGGCAGTATTGCGCTTTTGGCCGGTTTTGCAGGCAGGGCCGCTGCGTTCTTTAATTTTGTGATCTTTACCGGCGCCATGTGCATGCATGCCTCTGAGGGGTGGACTATGAACTGGGCAGGCAGCAAAAAGGGAGAGGGCATTGAGTATTTCATTATGCTGCTGGTGCTGCTGTTTTTGGTGGTCGTAAATGGAAGCGGTGCATTGTCTTTGGATTACTGGCTTTCAGTAGCATAATCTTAGGAATTTATAAGTAAAAAGAGGTTTGTTAAATAATGGGAGAAAGAGTTTTTGACGAATTTTACAAATAGGATCTACATAAGGTTGCCCCGGCTTTATCAATCAGAAGCCTGCTTCTGAAGTTTTACAATTATTTATATACTTAGATTATTAATGTATTAATACGCCTAGTTATGAAAGAAGAAAAACAATACAACAGGTTTTTAGTTGTGGCTTCCAGTCTTTTGTTGTTTGGATGCCTGGCAGGGGCGACTGCAGAGATTAAATCAATTTCAGCCTTCGATATATTTAAGAGCGAAGACCAAAAGTATCAGAAGATGCCCGATTACAAATCGGACTTGGCATCTTATCATAAAAATCTGCCTGAGGGAATAAAGAAAATCAATCCCGAGGACATCCGCACCGAACAGTCTAAGAAAGCTTTTCTTGAAGCTTATAAGGTATTTATGCATCCTCGATGCGTGAACTGCCATCCCATAGGCGATGTGCCGATGCAGGGAGACAAGAGTACGCTGCATACTATGGGTGTTACAAGAGGAATCGATGGAAAAGGATTGTTTGGAAACAAATGTTCGAACTGCCATCAGCTCGAGAAAGTGGAAGGAAAACACATGCCGCCGGGAAATTCGGTATGGCATCTTCCTCCGATGAAGCATAAAATGGTCTTTGAGGGAAAAAGCCCGCGCGAGCTGGCATTGAGCTTTAAGGATACAAGCTTTACGGGGTTTCATACTCTGGAAAGGCTGATTGAACACGTTGAGACCGATCCTCTGGTGAGAAACGGATTTACCTACGGAACAAGACCGCCGATGACACATGATGTATTTGTGGCCTACGTTAAGGAATGGATCGAAAAAGGAGCAGCTCTCCCAGACAAATGATAAGTAAAGTTTTTGTTTCCAATTTAATTTACAGCCAGTATTATGGAAAATTTGACAAATAATTACAGCAGAAGAAACTTTTTAAAAACAGGGGCGATTTTTACCGGGGGACTGTTGATTCCCTTCAGTATCACCTATGCATTTAAAAAAAATATAGACACAGCAGCATCTCTGATGCAAAAGCCGGGTGAGGAGCCGCTTAAAGTCAATTCATTTCTGCAGATAGGAAATGACAACTCAGTTAAAGTCATACTCACGCATTGCGAAATGGGGCAGGGAATATGGACAGCACTGCCAATGCTGATAAACGAGGAATTGGATGCAGACTGGAACAGCATTACGGTAGAACATGCTCCGGCGGATGTAAAATATTATCATACAGTCTACGGTACCCAGAGAACAGGAGGATCAAGCAGCCTGATGTCTGAATTTGACCGCTACAGACAAGTCGGTGCTACAGCACGTTATATGCTCATTGCAGCCGCAGCGAAAAAATATGGCGTGAGTCCCGCTGACTGCCGTACAGAGAAAGGGCATATACTGATAAAAGACAAAAGGATTCCTTATGGTGAAGTTGCCGATATAGCGGCGAAGCTTCCTATCCCTGAAAAAGTGGCATTGAAGGATCCGACGCAGTGGAAATATATCACCAAAGGGGTAAAGCGTCTTGACACTGTTGTCAAAACCAACGGCAAAGCAATATTTGGAATAGATGTTCAGTTTCCTGGACTTTTGACGGCCATGGTGGCTAGAAATGTTATGGAAGGAGCTAAAGTAAAATCATACGACAAAGCTGCGGCACTAAGGATTGCGGGAGTAAGAGAAGTTGTTGTAATACCTCAGGGAGTCGCTGTTCTGGCAGATAATTTCTGGGCTGCCAAAAAAGGAAGGGAAGCCCTGAATGTCCAGTGGGATCTTGGGGCAAATTCGCAGATAAGCAGTGCGGGCCTTTTGGCAGATTACAAGAAAAGAGCTGATCAGGGCGGACCAATTGCTGTGGATCAGGGTAATCTTGCTGAAGCTTTTAAGAAATCAGCCCGTATCGTTGAGGCCGAATATTTTCAGCCCTATCTGGCTCATGCACCAATGGAGCCCCTTAATGTGACCGTACAGCTGACAAAAGATAAATGCGAAATCTGGACAGGAACCCAGACCCAGACTGATGACCAGAAGGCGGCATCCGATATCACGGGGCTTCCGCTTGATAAAGTTGTAATAAACACTGTTTTTCTGGGTGGGTCCTTCGGACGAAGAAACATTACCAGATCTGATTTTGTAAGAGAAGCCGTTGAAGTGGCAAAGGCATCAGGCAAAGTGGTAAAGACCGTTTGGACGAGAGAAGATGATATACAGGGCGGCATGTACAGACCTGCATTTCTGCACCGTTTCAAAGTGGGGATTGACTCCAAAGGAATGCCTTCAGCCTGGAAACAGGTCAGCGTAGGACAGTCCTATATGACGGGAGGGCCATTTGAAAAATACTTTGTAATCAACGGAGTAGATTTGTTTTCAATCGAAGGCATGCAGGAGGCGGTCTATGTAGCAGCGGTGAAAGATAAAAAAATTGAACTCAATACGCCTGTTCTTCCCATACCTATAGACAACTGGAGAGCAGTAGGGCTCAGCCATACTATTTTTGCGATGGAAAGCCTTACCGATGAGCTTGCCTATGCCGCAGGTATGGATCCAATGGCCTACAGACATTTGATTTACAAAGATGATCCGAGGCTGATTGGGGTCTTAAAAGCGGCAGAAGAGAAGAGCCAATGGGGCAGTCCGCTTCCAAAAGGCCAGGCACGCGGAGTTGCCGTTTTTCGGGCAGTAAGCAGCTTTGCTGCTGTTGTTCTTGAGATTTCCGTTTCAAAATCTGGAATAAAAGTGAACAAGGCAACCTGCGCGATTGACTGCGGCGTGCCTGTAAATCCTGAAGGAATTAAAGCCCAGATAGAAAGCAACATTGTTTATGGAATATCAGCGGCTCTTTACAATGAAATAACGTTTAAAGACGGAATGGTGGAACAGAATAATTTTTATGATTACAAGGTTCTTCGAATGAATGAAATGCCTGTTGTGGAAACTATTGTCATCGAGAGTTCAGAGAAGCCGGGCGGAATAGGAGAAGCGGCAGTATCGCAGACTATGCCTGCACTGACCAATGCCATTTACGCAGCAACTGGAAAAAGAATACGCACTCTGCCTATTCTGAATCAGAAGTTTATTTAACAGAAAATGATTTTTAATTTATTTAAATAAAGACATTATGATAACGCTTAAAGTAAATGGAAAAGAACATCAGGTAGACGTAGAAAAAGACATGCCTATTTTATGGGTAGTCAGAGATATTCTGGGACTTACAGGAACTAAATTTGGCTGCGGCGTGGCACAATGCGGCGCCTGCATGGTGCATTTGGACGGTGACGGAGTCCGTTCATGCATTACGCCTGTCTCCAGGGCAATAGGGAAGGAAATCGTAACTATTGAAGGATTGGAATCTTCATTGAGCGTTCCGCTTCAAAAGGCGTGGGTCGAGCATGATGTTCCCCAGTGCGGCTACTGCCAGTCGGGACAGATTATGGCTGCGGCAATACTTCTGCGGGAAAAATCAATTCCTGATGACCAGGATATAAACAGTGCAATGAGCGCGAATTTATGCCGCTGCGGCACATACCAGCGTATCAGAAGCGCTATTCACACAGCTGCTCAGTTAAGAAATTCCCAGGGCTGATCTGGTTTTAGAGAAAGTAATAGAATTATGCATGTTTTTTGGAATAAACATCAATAATAATTTATACTGAAAACGGTTTTCTTGACAGCGGCTGTCTGAATAGGAACCTTAAATTCTTAGGCGATTACAATTTTTTTAATGAAATCTTACTGATCCGTTATTTTTGGCAGACAGTAGGATTTCTTTTTATAAGTCTAACACGAGCTTGATATGTTTGAACTGTTTCCTTTTTTCCTGTGTCTGACCCTTGCAATACTTCTGCTTGTAATGCTTGCCGAGAAGATAAAGGTGGCGTATCCCATTGTTTTGGTTGCTGCAGGCCTTATCATAAGTTTTGTGCCGGGACTTCCTCTTCTTCATATAGAGTCCGAGCTGATTTTTGTAATCTTCCTTCCTCCATTGCTATATGATGCCGCAGGAAAAATTTCATGGAAAGAATTATGGAAATGGCGGCGGATTATTTGCAGTTTTGCTTTTCTGGTAGTGCTGTTTTCTGCTTTTTCCGTAGCCTTGGCCGCAAATTATTTTATACCCGGATTTTCGCTTGCCTTGGGTTTTTTACTGGGAGGGATAGTTTCTCCTCCTGATGCGGTCAGCACAGGTGCAATTCTCAAATTCGTAAATGTCCCAAAACGGATTGCTTCAATATTGGAAGGGGAAAGCCTTCTGAACGATGCCTCATCGCTGATTATTTTTCGTTTTGCGCTTATTGCTGTGGGAACTGGGGAATTTATAATCCATAAGGCAGTGGGAAGTTTTGTATGGATGGTAGCTGCCGGGGTTCTGATGGGGCTTTTGGTTGGTTTCATAATTATGAAGCTTCACAAAAATCTTCCAACGGATGCCAATATAGATGTAATTTTAAGCCTGATCAGCCCTTATTTGATGTACATTGCAGCGGAGGAGATCCACAGCTCAGGGGTTCTGGCTGTGGTGGCGGGAGGACTCTATCTGGCAAATCATAAATTCTGGTTTTTAAGCAGCAGTTCGCGCCTTCGCGGGATAAATGTGTGGGACAGCCTTTCGTTTCTGCTCAACGGCCTTGTCTTTATGCTCATCGGACTGGACCTTACTGAAATTATTTCAGGTCTGGGTGCAACCAGTATCTATCTGGCCACCGGCTACGGGCTGATGATCACTTTTGTGCTGATATTCTCCCGCATGCTTTCGGCCTTTATGGCTGTATTTGTTACGCTCATTGCAAGAAATTTTATAACTGTTGCAGACAGCCGACACCCAGGATACAAAGGCGTTGTACTGATTGGATGGTCGGGAATGCGAGGGGTTGTTTCCCTTGCTGCCGCATTGTCTGTCCCGGAAATGCTCCGTGAGGGAACAGAATTTCCCCAGCGCAGCCTGATTCTGTTCATTACTTTTATTGTAATTCTGACCACGCTTCTTCTTCAGGGGCTTACCCTGCCTTACGTTATTAAAAAGATTAATATGCAGGAAGTTGATTATACAATGTCTGAAGAAGAAATGTATCATGCAATACGCCAAGAGCTTAACGCGTATGCATTGGAAATTCTTGAAAGAGACTATGACCAGGCAGTCAGAGAGGAGGTCCTTCTGGGACAGCTAGCCTCCAGGCTCAGAGAAAACTCTGAAAGAACACAGGATATGCTGCTGAGCGAAGAGGGACGCAATGTTTACAGAGAAGTGCTGCTTTTGCAGCGGGAATGGCTTTTACAGCGAAACAAAGAGCATAATATAACTGCCGAGGTCATTAACAGGCATCTTCTGGTGCTAGATCTTGAGCAGGAAAAACTAGAGCATATATAGTCTACTTTACTATTTTGAAGATAAATTGTCTGGAAGACTATTGGACTTACTCCTTACCTCAGTGGGAGTGTGCCCAAAATATTTCTTGAAAGCATATGAAAAATGGGATAAATTCTCAAAGCCCGTCTGGTAGTAAACTTCAACAGGATTTTTGTTTTTTTCAGTAAGATGATAATATGCCAGTTCGAGTCTTTTTCTGGTGAGCCAGCGCTGCGGCGTGTCATGAAAGGCTTTATGGAAATCGCGTTTAAAGGTGGTGAGGCTGCGGCCCGTGAGGTAACCAAACTTTTCCAGAGTCATATTGAACATAAAATTTTTCTCCATAAAAGGGATCAGGTCCATTTTGCCAGGTTCTTCAAAGTCTGCAAGCACTGCATCAATTTCCTTGTCAATGGTACGAAGAATGGTTATGGCTTCTGTTATTTTTAAGGATGCAATAGGTTCCGGGAAATCCTGCTGGATTTCAAAATAAGGAATCAGAGAAGCCAGACAGCTTTCAAGCAGCGGATGTTTATTAAAAGTGAAGATGGTGGAGCGTACAGGTTTCGGCCTTTCATTTTCCTGTCCGTAAAATTCCCTTAGTCTTTTAGTTGATAGATGCATAGCGGCCGCCATGTGCGGCATGCCGTCTTTAGGCTTATTGATGATGGTGGCAAGCTGATTTCTCGGGATCAGAAAAGTTCTTCCGGGACCAAATACAAAACTCTGGTCTGCCTGAATGATTTTGGTTTCACCTGAAATCAGCCACACCAGCAGATGATCAGAAAACGCAGCTTCTGTTTTAAACAGTTTTCCTGTATAATGGGAAAGTTTAATTTCCGGACTGATATAATTGACCTGATAATCCATAATGCGGGTGCGGCTGTAAAGGTACAAATATTAGCGCATATCAAATGTAATTCCTGTCAGCTGCTCACTTAAAAGCCACAATCTTTTAGCATTTTTTTCGTCCAATGAATAAGGCTTAATGCCTCCAATGGCTGCTTTGTCTGAATTCAGGCCGGCTATATCGGAATTCTCGCAGTAAACACCTCCAATATTATTTAGCATAGGACTTGTGGAAGCCCATACTGTTGTGGCAGCACCCTGAGGTACAGTTTTTAATGAAGCGGCTACTTCAGGTAATATATTCCCTTCAGCATCAGTAAAGCCAAGTTTTTGAAACAGATCTGCTGGAGCCTCTCTTGCTAATTCAGTTTCACCCACAGCACCCGGACATAAGGAATAGCTGCGTACGGCATAGTCTTTGCCGCGGCTGTCGAGTTCGAGTGAAAAAAGGTTTACCGCAGTTTTTGACTGGCCATATCCCAATAAAGTTTCATAATCGCGGTTTAAAAAATTAGGATCTTCAAAATTAAAGTCAGAAAATTGATGGCCGCCTGAAGATACATTGACCACTCTTGCGCCTTGTGCTTTTTTCAAGGCAGGCCATAATTTCGCTGTCAGCTGAAATAAAGCGAGATAATTGGTAGCCAGCTGCGATTCATACCCACGTTCATCTCTGCGAAGAGGCACCCACATAATTCCTGCATTGTTAACGAGAAGATGCAACGGTTTTTCCGTAAGCAAAAACTTTTTAGCAAAGTTGTTTATTGAGGAAGGATTCATTAAATCCATTTCCTCTATAGTGACATTTGCTGTGCCATTTAAGTTTTTTTTCGCTTTTGCTGTATCTCGTGCTGGTACGATCACATTTGCGCCTGCAGCCAAAAATGTTTTAACCGTTTCAAGGCCAATTCCAGTATTTCCGCCTGTTACAATGATATTTTTTCCTGTAAGATCGATTCCTTTAATAATGTCTGCTGCTGTAGACTTGGCATTAAATCCTGATCCTGTAGGCTGCTGTAAAGCACCCTGATAATTATTCTGTTCCATTTTTTTTAATTTTTAAATTTTGTGATGGGACAAAGTTAGGAGGGATATGGATAAGCTATTTTGTTCAAACGTCCGGATTTGTTTTGTTTAAACGTCCATACGCCAGAAATCAAAAATAATAATTGAACGGAAATTAAATTTTCTTTTAATGCAGCCGATAAATTAGTTTAAATATTCTTCATCATATAAATTTTATCTTAGTAGGGAATTTCTAAATTAATATTGAATCATAATGATGCGATCTAGTCTACTGTAATTTTGAATAAAATTTGAATCAATTTATTTCTTTCGCTTTAAAGGTTTTACCTTTTAAAAAATTCTTTAAAGCTGTTAGTTTAGCGGCATCCATTGTATCGCCTATCAGTTCAACATCTGAGCAAAGAGAGGTACCTGTGGTAAAATCTATACATGAAAAAGAGAAAATGTATTTTGAAGTTTTAAGATCTTTGTAATCTGATGTTTTTGTAATATTTGTAAGCCATGTTATGAACTCTTCATAGTTATCATCTTGGAAAAACTGCATTTCCATCAAGGCGGTGTTGGCAGATTTGATATAGAGGGTGTATTCCTTTTTACCATCTTCTATTACAATTTTATAGACTTTGCTGCAGTAATCATTTAGATCTAGTTCGATATCAGGAATTCTTATATTTTCAAATGTGCGATATTCAACCACATCATCATACTCTCCTTTATTGTTTTTACTTTTATTGGCAACTACCCTGATCATGCCGTCATAAACTGCCTGCAAAGAAATTTTTTTCTCGCCAGAGCATTTATTGTAATTTACAGTTCTGGATTTGAAAACAGCCTGGTCTGCCTTAACCGGTCTCCCTGCGTTGAAAAGCTCGTATCCTTTAAATACTGTGGACGATACAGCAGTATTGTTTCCATCTGAATTCTTAAATTTTAAGGTGGTTGTAACGTATGTTTCATTAGGGATTTCATTTAGAGGAAACCCCCGCTTCATTACAGTCAAAT
The DNA here is from genome assembly GCF_000278705.1 of Flavobacterium sp. F52. Taxonomy (NCBI): domain Bacteria; kingdom Pseudomonadati; phylum Bacteroidota; class Flavobacteriia; order Flavobacteriales; family Flavobacteriaceae; genus Flavobacterium; species Flavobacterium sp. F52. Next base: position 390,671 of record NZ_AKZQ01000006.1, read on the forward strand.
GCTTGTTGTCAAAAGAATAGCCTGAACTTAAGATATCATGTTTTAAATTTGCATTTTCAGTAATGCCAACAGCATTTTCATAATTTGCTTTAGCAGCAGCGTTAAGCCCTAATGTTGTCTTGCCGGTGTTTGTGCTGCCGGAAGTGACTGTGTCGGTGGCACCGTTATATAATACGCCTGTTAGATTGTTGTTAGGATCATAGCTGTTTTGGGTAAGGTTTTGTGTGCCTGTCAAATTCCTTCCGTTAGAGCTGCCTGTTGTATTTTCAATTCCAGCTCCGTATGAGCCGTTTAATTCCGCTCCAAATTTTACGTTCTGTGTTCTATTTAAGGTACCAACGTCAACAGATTTTACTACATTTTGGAATTTATCCACATCATAAAATACAAAATTATCACTTATAGGTGTTACTGTTGTATTTAGATATTCAATTCTTATGTTTGGATGATGGAGATCATCATTTTTTAGAAATTCATTTACAAAAGTGAAATTGAGCCTTACTGTGACCTTGCTGTAATCGGTCTTTAGATCATCAGGTTTATCTACCACAGATAGCGGCTCTTTCATTAGCTTTATAAATTCTGCTCCATTTGTGCCTGCTAGTTTTGCATATGCTTTTATAATCTCTTTTGAAACACTTTGAGGATATTTGTCGGGTGAAAGCGGTTTTTCTGATTTTTCTTTCGGCTGCTTTTCAAGAGGAACAACAGCAACACGGTTGATTATAGGAGATATTTGATAAGATTCATCCCTTACAGTTTGACGTTGTGATGTATTTATATATGTCGTGGATTTATATTTTCCCTCATGGGTATTAGTAATAACAGCTTTGGCGCAGCCTACAAATAGGAGTATACTCAGGAATAAAAGTATTTTTTTTTTCATCTTATCTTATTGAAGTTGGAATATTGCATAGTTCTTTGCAACGGAAGTAGGGTCGCATTTTTCTGATTGATAGCCATTAAAAATGGATGGGATATTTTGCTTAAGACTGCCCACAGGATTGCAGAGTAAAGGATATGCTCCAATTCTATAAAATGCTGTTCCTCGACGCAAAATTACTTCTTGTCCAATAGTTAAATTACCATGTCCATCTGAACGAACCCAAATATTGTCACCTGGCCCCAGTGAAGCGAAAAATGACAGCTTATTCTGCTCTTTATAAAATTCTAGATTAAGTTCCGCAGCAGCATTTCTGATTTTTTTTGCAAGATACGGAGTCTTGTAGTTGGTATCGTTTACTATAAGGCTGAATGGATGTTCCCCATAAATTGACATTGTTCCTTTAATATATTTTTTATCTTCCTTGCCAAGGATAAAAGATGCCTTGTTTTGATCTTCCAATTTAAATTCGGATTCTGAATTTAAGATTTCTAAAATCTTTAGATGTGAATTTTTCATAATTACTTTTGAGATTATTTTTTTGGTTTTGGTTAGCTGTCTTGAGTCAAACCTGCATTTGCTGTGTCTAAAATTTATTTTATAAAATAAATAAGCTTTTTATTGCTGTTAATTTGTTGGTTTTTAAAGTTTTAAATTTAAAAAATAAAAAAGTTTTTGATCCAAGTATAAATACTGGTTTTAAAATAACTATAGCAGAATTGTAAAAAAACAAGCCAATTTTAGGCTTAGAGACAAACTGTAAATCATAAATGTAGAGTATAATTGAAGTTTATTTGACACTCTCTACTGGCATAGAAGTTTATTATTATATTCGAATTAACTTAATTAATTTATATCTTAGACGAGTATTTTTTTTATCAGTAAAAACGCATATTGTATGAAAATATCAGGTAAAATTCTGAATGTAAAAGATGGAGATGCAATAGTCATAAAAGCCTATAATGATGAAGATTCTCTTCTTATAGTAATAGATGGCGGTAAAAAAAGCTATTCCTCAAAAGTTATAAATGAGCTGGAAAAATGCTGTGACGAAATGGAAAAGGAAGGACCTGATTTAGTGGTATGCACGCATTATGACAGCGACCATATAGCTGGTATTATAGCAATTATTGACCATTTCAAAAATAAGATAAAAAAAGTTTGGGTCCATCAGCCTCAAGGTGTCCTTAAGGATTCATTAAATGCCGCTCCGCTAGTTTTGGAACATATTGAAAATAATCAAAAAGTGCTTACTACTACGGATGCATATTTACTCCATCAAAATTATCTCAGTGCGGAACATCATGATGAATATAAGCTGATTATAGAAACTGTTGAGGATCTTAATATATTATTAGATAAAATACAAGCATACCAGATCATTACAGAAGAACCTATTGTAGGTGAATGTAAAATTGAAGGCTGGGAGGAGATCAAAGTTATCGGGCCAAAAAGGAATTACTTTGACAAAGTTTTTGGTAAACCTCAAAGTCTCTTGCAATTGTTTCAAGACGAATATATTCATCTCATTAAACAAAATATCTTAAAGGAAAATTTTACATCTGCAGATCCTTGCAGCCTGTTGAAAACCAGAAGCGATATAACCGCGACAAACAAGGCAAGCGCTATAATACGATTTGATTGTGAAGATGGAAGGTATCTCTTTACAGCAGATGCAGGAATAGAATCTCTTAAAGAGACAGAAGGTTATCCTGAATCCATAAAAGACGTGAGATTTTTAAAAATACCGCATCATGGCAGCAACAACAATATATCAAAAGAGCTTATTGAAATAATAAATCCAGAAATAGCTTATAATTCCGGTAATATTCATGAAGATGCTGAGGTTATAGCATGCTTAAGAAAAAAAGCAGGCAGAATTGTAAAGACCACAAAAGAATTTGGTGATTTAGAATTTTAAAAAATATACACTTAAAAAATTAGTTGTATTGACTTTATCGACTACAATGCAATGCAGTTATAAATTAGGCCCCTAATCTAATATTGAAACTTATAAAATACTCAAAAAATCAGGTGCTTAACAATCGCAATTATTTCTGTCATCTAATAAATCTGATTTAATAATTTAAATATATACCAATATGACCAGTCAGGAATTGGGGAGCCATTTTGAGAATTTGACAAAAGATTTTTTCGATGAACTTTTTAAGGAAATCGGACTTCAGGTCAATAACGGCTGGGTTCAGGGTGCTGGAACACAAAATGGCTTTGACGTCGGTTTCCAGATAGCGGTGCTGAATGATCACTTTTTCAGCAGATCAGTTTACATAGAATGCAAAAATTACGCTAAAACTAAATTAGAACAGTCACAGCTTCATACTAAACTTTTACAGTTTTCCCGCTCTGATTTTTATAAAGAGAATTCAATATTTATTTTTTTATCACCAAAGGCTGATTTAAAGAAAAGTCCGAAAGACTGCAATGCAAAAGAATTAGAGGATTATTTTCAGAGTTCCTTTAAATTTAGAACTATAATTTTAACTCCCAACAGCAGGGTTGATGAAATTCTATCATTAAATGAAGTTATATACAAAGAGGTATATGAAAATACTATTTTCAAAAGCCCCAATGCTAAAGAACGAGAGCAGATTCTGAATTATTTCAGCATTTTATTCCGATCTAAAGGAGAAGTGCCGGATTTTACAAAAAAGTCTCAGAAAACCACATATCTTGAAGAAGCAAATGGAGTAAAGAATGAGAATTTCTACATTCAGAGAACTGTAAATTCTGCTTCAAAATCATTTCATTTTAATGAGTTCACCCTGCTTGAAGTTTTAAAAGGATTTGATTGTATCCTTTTGTTGGGTGAGCCTGGAGCCGGAAAAACTACTGAACTTATTAAGACCGCTAACTATTTCAGCGAAAGAATTTCAACATTAGAAATTACTCCTATATTTATTAGTTTGTCAAATGTTAAACTGTTTAGTAAAATAGAAGAAATTCTTCCGAAAGATTGGAAAAAGAGTAAAAAAATAATACTGCTACTAGATGCGTGGGATGAGTTTGACTTTAAAAAGAAGTTTGCTGATGAAGTAAAACTTCTCAAAGAGGATAGAGAAATCAGCATAAAAATTATCGTATCGTGCAGGAGTTATGCTTATAATAATGAACTTGAAGTTTTAGAACCAGAAAAATTCTATCTTAACGGCTTTGATTTCTATCAGAGTTACGATTTTTTAAATCGCAAGTTTTCAATAGGAAAAGAAGTATTTGACAGAATCGATAAAAATAAATTTAAGGATGTTCTGGCTGATCCCTTTATGCTTGACAGGCTGGGACTCTATTATAATAAGAACAGCAGGGTTCCAGAAAATATCTTAGAAATTTACAAAGAAATTAAAAGTGAATTAAATGATCAGGAAATAGATCTTTATACTCTTTTCGCGCTGACCCTCGAACTGACAAGAAAGGTCAGTTTTACAATTGATGAATTAAAAGTTTTATTTGGAGTTAATTTTAAAAAATTCCAGAAGCTTAATTTTCTGGAGAAGTCTTTTGATAAAAAGAGTTTTAAATTCAAACATAAAAATTATCAGGAATTTTTTGCGGCTTCCGCTCTTTCCATGCTTGAAGTAAAAGAAATTAAACATTTTGTTCTGATCCCCAACACCAATACAATGCATCCTTTACTTTTTAATACGATAACCTTTTTAATCAACATTTTAGAAATAGATAAATTCAATGAATTTATAGATTGGATTGGAGTGAATGAACCTGAATTTTTGTTCAAAGCAGAGCGCAGCAGAATTGAGCAGATTAGAGTAAAAGTTTTTCAGGATTATTTTATAAAAGAATGTTTGGAAAAATCTCTCTGGATTGACAGCGGCAAAACGCTGACTATGCGGGAGATAGGAGAGTTTGCAGACAGCAGTGAGAATCTTAAGTTTCTGCTTGGCCATATTAAAGATAACATCTCACATATAAGGATAGTAGTGTCGGCTTTATATCTTATCAGTTATTTTACTTTATCGGAAAATGAGAAAGAAGACATAAAAATGGTCTTTATTGGCTATTTGGAAGATCAAACAGTTTTAAAGACAATTAAATCAGGAATTATAAACTGTATTACAGGCATTAGGGTTGTCAAAGATGATCAGAAGTTTTTAGATCATGTCTTTCAAGTTTTTAAAAATGAAACAAATAGAGAGATTAACAGTGCGCTTCTAATGATGATAAGGGATTACGAGGATCCAGATAGGTTATTTGATTTTATTAAAGCTGAATTTTTACTGAATCATAAAATAGTTAAAAGGGAAGAGGAAGATAAATCGGTGGGAGGAAATAACTGGCTTTTAGAAGAACTTATTATGAGATTTAATGATTCGAGCCATTTTATAGATTTGGTTGCGCATTATTTTATTAAGCAGAAAATGATACGTGCCAGCGGCACTTTTGCATCAGGTGCAGTCGAGAGAACTGTTTATTTTGGAAAGCAGGATAATGCTTTCATTATTCGTTTCCTTACGGCAGTCGGCGGAAATTTGAATTATTTCAGACGAGATACACTCATTAGTGAAATGATCAGAAACAGCTCTAATATTTTAGGGGCTGCGGAATTTTTGTTAAAAAACAATGCTTTTCAGATTGTAAGCTATCACTTAGGGGCCATTGCGGACAAAAATGTTTTAGAGCTGATAAAGAACTATTATAAAGAAGGAAAAATCAATGCTGAGGAAGTACATGCTTTCCGTTCTAATCTATATTATAACAATGCAGATAAAAAATTAAGCAGGGATTTTGAAGAAATGATGAGCACTGAAGGTTTTGTGCCTTCAGCTAACCTTAATAGCGAACGAGAAAATGATGAACGTATGAAAATGCGTTTGGTGAGGATGCAGCGCAATTTTGATATTTTTTTTGATAAAGAAGCTTTTATGAAAGAGATTGAATTAATTTTTAATAAAAGCGGCAGTAAAGAGATAAATCAAGAGGTCATTTCTAAACTTGAAGAAAAATGGTACGGGTACTATGGGAATTATGGAATGCCTGTTGACGGATGTTTAAAATTTCTGCAGGATGTGCTTTGGGATTCTGGGGGGCCTGTCAATCTTGAATCCGTAAAGGAAATTGTGGATAATGATTTCGCTCTGTTTTACTGCATTTCCTTATTGATTTCAGATGAAAAGTCCCATGAAAAATTTATTGTCTCTGAAAATCAGAAACAGTTGATAGTGGCTTGGTGTCATAAAAAAACTTTAGAGATTAATTTTAATGAAATAATTAATGTTAAAAACCAAACGGAGTTTACTTATGGCAGTGATTATTTTAAACTGGAAACTGTTTTGAGATTTCATAAAAATCTTGATTTTGAACTGGCCAAAGACTTTTTGCTGCAGGCAGTTGAATTTTATGAGGTTGACAATTTTGCCAGTAATATAGATTTAGAATATCTGTCAAACAAGATAAACGATCAGCATCTATTTAACAATAGGATTATATATAATTTAAAATACAGCAATATGTTTTCATCTATTTTAGAAAGGCACATTGTATATGCTCTAAATCATAAACTTTTGGATGCTATGCCTGCTGTAAAAGGATATCTCTCTAAACAGAAATTAGGATATAATTTTGATCCCAAACTGGAGCAATATTTTGATCTGACCGGTGATGTAGATTTCATAAAAGATTGCGCCGAAGATGTTTCGACTACTAAATGCTGGTCGGCTGTAAAAATAATGCTGAAAAATTCTATAGAGAATGAGTTCTGTGTGAGAAAGGCGATAGAACTATTAGACTCAGAAAAGAACCGCAGTTTCTTTTCTTTTGACGCCTTGCTTGTTTTATTCCAGTCTAACAGTCCCGAGGCGATAGTTTATTATTACAATATGCTGAAAAATGGGGAGAACAATCTTAGTTTTCACGGGGCTTATAGGATTGTGAATTATGATGTTCTTGAAAAATTATTTTTTTTCATATTTGGAGAGAACTATCAAGCTAATATGTACAATTACAGTATTGACTTTTTAAAATCATACATTTCTAACTTATCAGAGACGGATATAGATTTTTTCAATACCCAAAGAAAACTTAACGAAATAAAAAGCAGAGTAGAACCAAACGGTCGTGATGCAGAAATTTTTTATATCAATTACCTTCTTGATTTGTCTAAAAATGCTCATTACAACTTTAAATCTAAACCAATGGAATTTTCGAAAGCAATCCAGAAGGTTGAAGAAATTATCGATTAATGCAAGACTAACAACAGAAAATTATCAAAAGCTCAGCTGCTTTTTGATTAATTGTAAGGATGAAATAAACTCCTGTAAGTTAAAAAAAAACACTTCATACAAAGCTGTTCCGGAAGTGCCGGCAAAATCTCTGAAAAAATATGATAGAAATGTTGCTTTTTTATTTATTCTTCTGAATTTTGAAAAATAATTTCATTAATAAGCATTGGATCTTGGCACTCGGAAGATACTACTACTTCTCCTGCACTAATGAACATAGTTAAAAATAAACAATATTTTTCTTTGTATTTTTTCTTAAAGCCCTCAAAGTTTGGCTCTTGGTAAGTAATGTTTTCCACATTATAAACCTGATTGTTTTTCTTATCAATAAAGGTTAGATTTATTTTATCATCATTTGCTGGTTTTAATACTAAGCAAACTTCATCTTTACTAAGTTTATTTTTTAAAAAATTATATGGTTTTTCCGCTTCGTTTGGGGTTTTAAAGATTAGTGAAACAACAGCAGGTTCATTTTCTATAGCATCATAAAAAGCAACTGCTAATGCTTCTTGGAATATCTCTTCTATATCAGATTCTTTCATTTTATATGTTTTTTTTTCATTACAAATTGAATGATTTTTTTTGAAAAAAAGTTAATTGATCGTGATTTTTAACATTGTTAAAATCTGATTAATAAAACAATAATAGATTACAAGTCAATCGTTTTGTTTTTCTCAACCGTCTAAAAGTGACTTTATTACAGATATAATCGAAGCTGAACAATGATTTGAAGTCCCAAGAATGAGCTCCTGTTTTAAAATCAATATTAGTCGGTGGAATAAGATTTTTACAAGATGTTCTTTATCTGAGGTTTTAAATTCAGAAAATTTTTGAAAGACTTTGATTAATGCTTTATCTTCTATTTTATCCTTTTAATTTATCGCTTTTAATTATAAGTAAATAATGTACTTCCTTTTTAAGATTTTGGTTGATTTACTAAGATTCATATATTTAGATATCAAATGGCGTAAAAGTACGCGATGCTGTAATTGTAAAAATATAGATATTTGCTTTCTTGCTTAATATTCTTGAAGAGTGGGTTGGTATGAAAAATAAAAAGTAACTAATTCTTCGGCGCTGTATTGTTTTGAAAAGATTTTATTGCAGGAATTAAATTGACGCTTATAAATTTAAAAAATAACTATTATGTTAATCTCATCAGGAAATCAGTTTTGCGTTATTGGAAATTTATACGATATTGAAAATAATTCACTATCTAAAAAGTCTATCTTTATTTCACAAGGTAAAATAATCCAAATTCTTGATGGTCTTCCGCGCAAAGAACTTGTTGAAGCTTTTTGTAAGATAGAACTTGAAAATGACGAAGTAATTTATCCTAATTTTATAAACCTGCACGCTCATATAGGGTATAACATCTTGCCAATTTGGGATTCTAAAAATATATGGAGCTCACGGCATCAATGGCGTAATGCTGTCAATTATAAATTAGAAATATCAGATTTAGTAAACTTTATAAAAGATGGTTGGGTTACAGAGCCTTCTGTAATTGAAAGCTTTTTAAGCATGGATCTTCCTGAAGGTTTTTTTAATGTATTATCTCTTAAGGATAATGTAGATTATTTAGAGTTATATAAGACACTGGCTTTAAGTGAAATTCAGAAAGTACATGCAATAATATCCGAAATTATGGCTGTTTGCGGCGGTACTGGCGTTTTGCTGCAAACACTTAGACTGGATGATGAGCATCCAGAGGAAAAGAACTTTATAATTAGAAATACAGGTAATTCATTAGATATGGGTATCAATGAAGCTAAGAAGATATATGCAATTGTTGATTTTTATAAGCCATGTTTAAGAGGAAATGACATTAACAAATGCAGTGCATGGAAACCGGACGGTTCATCTACAGAAGATACTTCGACATGGTATCCGGTTTCTACAAAAGATAAATATGGAGAAGGACCTTTGAAACAGTTTATTGACTCCGTAAATAATAACAATGCAAATTATCATTCTACCATTGCGCATATTGGAGAAGGTAGATCAGGTGACCAAAATACGGTGGATAGTTATTCTAAAGTAGAAGCGGACGAATTGATAAAAGATTTGAAAAAGAATGTCAAGAATTTAGAAAATCTAAAAACTGCGAATCTGGTTTTCGTCCACGCAAACGGATTTAATTATGATGATGATGATGTTATTTCCTTTCTCAAGGAATATAATATTAGTATCGTCTGGTCCCCAGTTTCAAATTTAATTTTATACAATAAAACGCTGCCAATTGATAGGCTTATGGCTTCTGGTGTAAATGTTTGTTTGGGTACTGACTGGACTCCAAGCGGTAGTAAGCATATGCTTGATGAGTTGAAATTCGCAAAGCAGTTTTGTAACAAGCTTAATTTAGGGATTTCTGATCTTGAAATATTTAAAATGGCAACAAAAAACCCTTCAAATGCAATTGGAATTGAAAACCTGTGTAAAATAAATATTGGAAGCAACGCAGATTTTTTTATTTTGAAAAACCCTAAAAAATATGAGAATCCTCTAGACCTAATATTCAATTCAGAGGATTACGATATAAAATGTTCAATGATAAATGGAAGATTTGTTTACGGAGATATTTCATTTTTCGAAAAATTGGAAGTTGATTTTCAAAAAATCCCGGAAAGTGAAGGGGAATTTTCAAATCAGAAAGCGGTGAGCCTAAATAAGAATATTAATTTTAATTTGGAAAAATCTTTAATCCAAATAGATAAACTTTTAGAGATTTATTCAAAGGATAAGTTAAAAAAGCCAGTAATAAGAACCAAATTTCTAGGGGCAGATGATAAAGAGTATTTAGGTAGGCTTGCTGATTTAAAAGAGATTATATCATAAATTGTTTTTAACTTTCAAGCAAACGGCCATTAAGAGTCGGGATGGAAAATTGAACCTGATGACCTTCCTTTATAAATCAATTTATGGTACTAAATTATGAATAATCTGAGTATTTATATATACTAAGATTGAAAATACTTAGACTAATTTTCTGCTCTGGGGAAGTTTGAAAAAAGCATTTATTTGGCAGCTTAAAAAAAAAGTGAATTTTAATTTTATTTTAAAAATTATTTGAATGTTTATATCTAAAGTCAGTCTAGTTAATTTTAGAAATTTTGTAAATGCAAATTTTTACTTTAAGAAGGGTATAAATACCATTATAGGTGAAAATGGTGCAGGGAAAACCAACTTATTCAGAGCAATCAGGTTGCTTTTGGAGGATACCTCTCTTCCATTTGCTTATAAACTTACTGAGGGAGACTTCAACAGAACATTGGAAAATGGAAAATGGAAAGGACATTGGATTATTATTAGTGTTGAGTTTGATGACCTTAACAATGAAGAAGCAATTCAGTCATTATTTATTCATGGACTGGGAATTGCGAAAAAAGATTACGTAAAAAAAGCATCATATAATCTTTTTTTTCGCCCCAAAGCGGATATTAGGAAGAAGTTATCCGAATTGGAAGAAGGAGATACTGCTTCAATGGAGACTCTATTGGCAGATATTACGATTCAGGATAATTACGAGACGTTTTTTACTGGAAAAAGCACTGTGGATTTTACAGACCCTGATGTTTATAAAGAACTTGTTGGTGATTTTAATAATGTTATTTTTCCTTCTACAATAGATTCTTCATTATTTGGGGCAAAGATTCCGCATCAACTGTCAGTTGCAAAAGAAGTTTCCTTTACTTTTATTCAAGCGCTGCGTGATGTGGTAAGTGATTTTCATAATAATAGAACTAATCCTCTGCTTGCGCTTTTGAAATATAAAAGCGGTGAAATAAAAGAAAAAGATTATGAGCCAATAAATAAATTGGTTAAGAGTTTAAACGAAAGTATTGAAGCTCTTCCTGACGTTCAGCATATCAGAGCGGATATTAAATCTACAATTCAAGATGCTGTTGGGCTTACGTATTCTCCTTCTTCACTATCTATAAGATCAAGTGTCCCAAAAGAACCAGATAAATTGCTTCAATCACTGAAGCTATTCATTGGCGAACCAGGAGAAGGACATGAAGGAGGTATCAATGAATTGAGCTTAGGAGGTGCAAATCTTATATTTCTTACTTTAAAACTACTGGAGTTTAAATATCGAAAATCAAAAGATTCATTTGCAAATTTTTTAATAATTGAAGAACCTGAAGCTCATATTCATAACCATATTCAAAAAACGCTATTTGATAAATTGGATTATGAAGATACACAGATAATATATTCCACTCATTCCACACAAATATCAGAGGTAAGCAACGTCGAGAATATTAATATTCTAGTAAAAAAATTTAATTATGCTGAAGCTTACCAGCCATCAACTGGATTACAGCCTGAAAATATAGAGGAAATTCAACGATATCTCGATGCAGTAAGAACAAATCTCTTATTTGCAAAAGGAGTAATTTTAGTAGAAGGCGATGCAGAAGAAATCCTTATTCCTGTTATGATAAAGAAAGCTTTCGGAATAAATTTAGATGAACTGGGAATCAGTCTAATTAATATTAGAAGTACAGGTTTTGAAAATGTAGCACAACTTTTTCATGATGACAGGATAAGGAGGAAATGTGCTATCCTAACAGATTTGGATGACGCGATATGCGATACTAGTGAAGTAGTTGCGGATTCTGACGCCATTAAAAAATATAAAAAGAAAGTTGAGGGTTCAAAAGTGAAAGGTCTGGCAAGGAAGGCAAAATTAGATGCATTTCAAGCCGGAAATGACTGGGTTAAGGCATTTTACGCAAAATATACTTTTGAAGTTGATTTTATTACTGAAGGAAATGCATGGGAAGTTAAAAAATTAATCGATACAGTATACGTGGATCCACCAACTCGGGTTTTAGCAGAGTCAGAAATTGACAATGCAAGTGTTGCTGTATATGGGAAACGCGTACTTACGATGGCGAAACAGGAAGGGAAAGGCTGGTTTGCAATTATGCTTGGAAAACATATTTCCTATAAAACTGTAGTTCCTGGATATATATTAGAAGCAATATTTTTTGCGAAAGAGTTATACTCCCGAGACATGATTGCAGATATGATAAATTATAGAATAAAGATGAATCTTGAGGATAATAATCTGCTCGATTTTACAGGTTGTCGGTCAGAACTTTTAAGATATAGAGCCGGCGAAATAAATCTGGAAGATTTAATTTTTGATTTTGATCTTGTAATTCCTAATGATCAGGTTTTTAGTTTAATTGAAAAATTTAAGTAGATATGTTTATTTGGGAAGAAGGTAGCTTAAATAGTGAGCAAGAAAAGGCTATCTTAGAAAAAGAAAGCGTACTACTAATAGCTTGTCCCGGCAGTGGTAAAACTAGAACTCTTACATTTAAGATTGCTTACGAATTAGGTAAACTGACCAGTAATAAAGAGTTTGTTATCGCTATAACATATACAAATAGGGCAGCCGATGAAATAAAAGAAAGGGTAGAGCTTTTGGGTGTTAAAACAGATCAATTATGGATAGGTACAATCCATTCTTTTTGTATGGAATGGATTTTGAAGCCATATCATTTATACTCAGAAAGATTAAAAAATGGTTTTAAGGTAATTAATTCTTATGATTCAGAAAAGATTCTTAGTGAATTATGTGTACCTTACAGAAGGGAGGATATTACACACTATGATTGCGGAATTCTTGCTAAAACAGATAAGTTTTATTTGACCTGTCCAGATAGTAATAAATATAGTTCTTTTAAAAAAATTATTGCAGAATATTTTAGGATTCTGAAGGAAAATCATCAGATTGATTTTGAACAGATATTATTTTATGCATATAAAATAATTGAATCTAAACCTGTAATAGCGGATATCTTATATAAAATGTTTCCGTTTATTCTAATTGATGAATATCAGGACACAAAGGAAATACAATATCATATAATTTCTAAAATATTAAAGGCAGGTAAAGGAACTTCAAAAACATTAATTGTTGGTGATCCTAATCAGTCTATTTATGATTCTTTAGGCGGGTATCCAATGCCGCAAGTTCAATTGGAGAAGTTATTAGGCTTTAATTTGATTCCACTAAGCCTTGATAAGAACTATAGATCTTCAGCATCTATAATTGGCTATTTTGATTATTACAAAACTTTTGATACACCAATTATTCCAGCTGGCAGTGAAAAAGATTATTCAAGTGTAATTACTTTTAATAGTAAAGTTTCTGTTGATGGCTTAATAAAAGAAATCACACGATTAATAATTTTGAATGTTGATAAAGGCATTTCACCAAATGAAATTTGTATTGCGGCACCACAATGGATACATATAGCAAGTATTACAAGAAGACTGATGGTTGAGCTACCAGATTTCAGTTTCGATGGACCTGGAATGGCACCATTTTCACGCGATATTGAAAACTTTTGGTTTAAAGTTTCTAGAATCGCTTTAACAGAACCATCACCTTATATGTATGTAAAACGTCTTAGGTGGAGTAAAGAGGTGCTGAATGAATTAGATTCCGCTGGGGTAGATGTTTCAAAGATTACTAATAAACAATTTCTTAAAATTTGTAATTCTTTGGAAATAAATGAGACAGACGGATTAGCTTATCTAAGAATTTTCTTTACTAAGATTTGCCAGCATCTTAAAGTTTTATTGACCAGTTTCCCTGTTCTTGACGAGCATTTTAATTCGTTTTTTGCAAGCTCGGAAGCGAGAATTCAAAGATTAGTGAAAGAGGGTAATCCATTTATTGGAGAAATTGAAAACTTTAGAAAAGTTTTTAAGCAACGGGAGGGAATTACTGTCTCAACAATTCATGGAACTAAGGGAGAAGAGTACGATACTGTAATTGGTTTTGGTTTACTGGATGGGTATGTTCCTCATTTTAAAGATAGTAATGGAATTCATAATTCCAGAAAACTATTGTATGTGTTAGCTTCCAGGGCGAGAAAAAATTTGCATTTGATATCTGAGGTTAATAGAGATGTGCATTGGTACCATGCTCCAGATGGTAAACTTCCTTGTGATCATTTATTGTTATACGAATACAATTATTTTAAAGAATAAATTTGGAATGCTGCTTGATACAAAATTGTTGAAATAACTAAAAATATTATTAATCTCTTTGTAGTCTCCTATGCTATTAAAAATAGCGCTCTATAATATTCAATTTGTTTTCCTGAACAGTATGTATGAAATAGAATGGGGTTATATTTTTATCTGAAATTTGGATTCTTCTTCCTGCTATCTAAATATATTAATATACTTTATCTTCACAAAACATACTCAGATAGAGATCGCTAAAAAATTCAAATCTTCTAATAAAAGATTCGAATTTTGTCCTTTATAGTTCAGATGTGCGAACAAATCTTTCATTTAATAGTTTTTTTACTATCTATATAATACAGATAAATTAGATTTCTTTTGTACCTTATTTGTACCATTTATCTGTAATGTATTGATTTTTAAGTATTGTTATTTTTGAAGAAGTAAAATAATTCTTTAGTATTAAGTAATTAGTACAAAGTATTAAGATAGAAAACCGAGTCAGAAATGACTCGGTTTTTTTGTTTTTGCTAATTAACGTAGGCAGTGCGTCTAAATTTTAGGTTTTTCACAAACTGATAAATGTCATTTCCTGTTCAAATTCTTTTTCGTAATATTACTATTGTAAATTTTCATGAATGAGAAAGATTAAATACAAGAAAGGGCGTAAGCTGCAACACATTACTTTAGAGTATACTGGCATACATAAAGAGCACGAAACAGAGATGCAACTTTTTGTATATAATGATGCTGATGTTGTCGAATATGATAAGTTTACGGTCTTGGCTTTAAATTCTTGCTTTGATTATACTAAAAACAATTGGCTCAATATTCATGGGCTTAATGATATCAATCTTATTAAAACGATTGGCACTCATTTCAAATTAGATGATTTTTTGCTTGCCGATATTTTAAACACTACCAAAAGAACTAAACTAGAAGACCAGCAAGATGTTTTGTTCTTTAATATAAAATCACTTCTTCCTTCTGAATATTCAGATAATATTAGCGTCGAGCAATTAAGCTTTATTCTAAAAGATGGAATTTTAATTTCCTTTCAAGAAAAGCGAAGCGACTTTTTTACGCATATCCGTGAGCGTTTGCGTACCCATGCGGGAATCGTTAGGACCAAAAAGGTAGATTATCTCTTGTATTTGCTTTTAGACGCTGTTATGGAAAATTTCTACATTACATTGGAAGATGAAGAAGATAAAATCGAAGACTTAATCAATTTGACTAAAAAAGATGCTAAACCAGTTATTTTAGAGAAAATTGAAAATCATCGTGATAACTTAAACTTTCTAAAACGTTCCATAGTGCCACTTCGAGATTCGCTTTATTATTTGAAAACGAAGAAAGATGATGACGATGATAACGGCTTAATACAGAAAGAAACATTCAATTTCTTTATCAGGCTGCATCAAAAAAGTTTGGAGCTTTTAGATCAGATAGAATCGGATATGAGTGCTTTAGAAAGTGCTTCTAATTTTTATTTTTCGGAACAAAGCCGAAAAATGAACGAAATCATGAAAACGCTGACTATCATATCAGCCATATTTATTCCGCTAACTTTTATAGTTGGAGTCTACGGAATGAACTTTGAAAACATGCCAGAGCTCAAAACGCAAAATGGCTATTTTATAGTCATGGGTGTAATGTTTTTGCTGGTAATTGCCCTGATCATCTATTTCAAAAAACGTCGCTGGTTTTAGCGTTCTTTATTTGAAAAATTTGATTTTGTAAATTTGGTATTTAGAATAAAAATAAATAATTATGAGTAAAGCAATATATATAGCCACTAGCGACCATAATAGCGGTAAATCAATTATTACGCTCGGCTTGATGAGCATCTTACTTGGTAAAACTGCCAAAGTAGGATATTTTAGACCTATAATTGAAGATTTTGTCGATGGGGAGGTAGATAATCATATCGAGACCGTTTTGTCTTATTTTAACCTTGATATTAAGTTTGAAGATGCTTATGCTATTACCAAAAGCAAATTAATCAAGAAAAAGAACAAAGGTAAAATAGGAGAGGTTCTGGATTTAATTATTGAAAAGTATAAAAAACTCGAAGAACGCTTTGATTTTGTTTTGGTTGAAGGAACAAGTTTTACTGGCGAGGGAACTTCTATTGAACTGGATTTGAATGTTTTAATTGCTAAAAACCTTGGAATTCCGACTATAATTGTTGGCTCTGGAGTTGGGAAAACTTTAGAGGAGCTTTTAGACAGTTTGTATCTGGTTTACGATTCTTTTAAAATAAAAGAGGTTGAAGTTTTATCAGTTTTTGCCAATAAAGTGCAACCGGAAAATATCGAATTGGTTACCAGTAGTCTGCAAAAAAGTCTTCCTTCAAATGTATTGATTAACACCATTCCGATTATTTCAAGTTTGAATAATCCGACGATGCAGGAAATTGTAAACGAATTGAATGCTAAAGTTCTTTTTGGAGAAAATTACCTGAATAACGAAATCGGACACTATAGCGTTGGAGCCATGCAGCTGCATAATTATCTAGTGCATTTGCATGACAATGCTTTGGTAATTACTCCTGGAGATCGTTCTGATATTATTTTGGGAGCTTTACAGGCGAATGAATCGGCCAATTATCCAACCATTTCTGGAATTATCCTGACAGGTAATATTGTTCCAGAAGAAAGTATTTTAAAACTCATTGAAGGGCTTTCAGCCATTGTTCCGATTATTGCGGTTGATGGCGGAACGTATCATATTACTAATAAAATAGGTTCTATAAAATCGCAGATTTACGCCAACAATACACACAAGATTGAAACCTCAATCAATACTTTCGAAAAATATGTCGAAATTGAAGCTTTATCGCAAAGAGTAATTACTTTTCAGCCAGAAGGTATGACGCCAAAAATGTTTCAATACAATATGGTTAAAAGAGCAAAACAGCACAGAAAACATATTGTCCTGCCAGAAGGAAATGATGACCGAATTATTACAGCTGCTTCAAGATTGTTAGATATGGATGTGGTTGATATTTCGATTATTGGCGATAAAAAACAAATTGAAAGTAAAGTTGCAGAGCTTGGACTTACATTTGATTTTTCTAAAGTAGATATCATCAATCCGATAGAATCTGAAATGTATGAAGATTATGCGAATACTTACTATGAGCTTAGAAAAGCTAAAAATGTAAGTATTACAATGGCGAGAGATTTAATGGAAGATGTTTCGTATTTTGGAACCATGATGGTCTACAAAGGTCATGCGGACGGAATGGTTTCTGGCGCAGCACATACAACACAGCATACCATTTTGCCCGCATTGCAATTCATTAAAACAAAACCAAATTCATCTGTGGTTTCTTCTGTGTTCTTTATGTGTTTAGAAGATCGTGTCTCTGTTTTTGGAGATTGTGCTATTAATCCAAACCCGACGGCAGAACAATTGGCAGAAATTGCTATTTCTTCTGCAGAATCAAGTTTGGCTTTTGGTATTGAACCAAAAATTGCCATGCTTTCTTATTCTTCTGGATCATCAGGAAAAGGAGACGAGGTTGATAAAGTAAGAACTGCTACAGCCATTGTAAAGGAAAAAAGACCAGATTTAAAGATAGAAGGCCCAATTCAGTACGATGCGGCAGTTGATTTAAGCGTTGGGAAAAGCAAAATGCCAGATTCAGAAGTGGCAGGCCAGGCCAGCGTATTAATTTTCCCAGATTTAAATACAGGAAACAATACTTACAAAGCCGTTCAAAGAGAAACCGGAGCTTTGGCAATTGGTCCAATGCTTCAAGGTTTAAACAAACCGGTAAACGACTTAAGCCGTGGCTGTACTGTAGACGATATAATCAATACAGTAGTCATTACAGCCATTCAGGCACAAGGAATGTAAATTCAATTAAAAATTGAGAATTAAAAATTAAAAATTTCTGTTTTGGGAAAAAACTCAGAATCTTAGAAACTTAGCATCTTAGCAACTTAAAAAAAATGAAAATACTAATTATAAATTCAGGAAGTTCTTCAATTAAATATCAATTAATGGTGATGCCAGAAAACGAAGTAATCTGTTCTGGAATGATTGACCGAATTGGTTTAGAAACTTCAAATATTACTTTAAAAACCGCAACCGCTTCACGTGAAGAAACACTTCCAATTCCGAATCATAAAGTAGGTTTGCAGAAAGTGGCCAATATGCTTTTAGATTCTGAAAAAGGAGTAATTAAATCAACTTCTGAAATTGCTGCTGTCGGGCATCGTGTGGTGCATGGAGGAAGCGATTTTAGCGCTACAGTAAAAATTGATGATAAAGTAAAAGAAAAAATCAAGCAGCTTTTTGAATTGGCACCTTTGCACAATCCTGCCAATTTGGAAGGAATTAATGTAGCAGAAGAAATTTTCAGTTCGGCTGAACAAATAGCCGTTTTTGACACGGCTTTTCATCAGACAATGCCAGAAGTAGCTTATAAATATGCTATACCGAATTATCTCTTAACGGAAAACAAAGTGCGTGTTTATGGTTTTCATGGTACAAGCCACAAATATGTTTCTGAAAAAGCCATTAATTACTTAAAAGATAATTCTAAAATTATTACCATTCACTTAGGAAATGGTTGCAGTATGGCTGCGATTAAAGATGGAAAATGTATTGATACTTCAATGGGATTCTCGCCTTCAAACGGTTTAATTATGGGAACTCGCGCTGGAGATATCGATCAGTCTGTTGTTTTTTATATGATTAAAAACTTAGGCTATACTCCAGACGAGGTAAATGCTGTTTTACTGAAACAAAGCGGTATGCTTGGATTGACGGGTTATAGCGACTTGCGTGATATTGAAGCTGAAGCGGAAAAAGGCAATAAAGATTGTATTTTGGCATTGCAAATGAATGCGTACAGAATTAGAAAAACAATCGGAGCTTATGCAGCGGCTTTAAACGGATTAAATGCCATTGTTTTTACAGCAGGAATCGGAGAGAATTCATCTTATATGCGTAATTTGATTTGTACCGATATGAATTATTTCGGAATTGAAATTGACACAGGAAAAAATGAACTACGTTCAAAAGAATTAAGAGAAATCAATTCAGAAAAGTCTATTGTAAAAGTTCTGGTTGTCCCTACTGATGAGGAATACGAAATTGCAAATCAGGTTTATCAATTACTTAAAAATTAGAAAGTTTTATTTTAAACTTAATTTTAGGCTCCTTTTTGGAGCCTTTTTTATGCTTTCAGTTTAAGTTTTTGTCAGTATCTTTGAATTTAAAAACGAATATCTTGAAATCGATACTTTTTAAATCAGTTTTCTTCTTTTTCATCGCTTTACAGCTTCAAGCACAAGAATTACTTCCCTTTGTCGAAAATTACAGCAAATCAGATTATCAGGGAGATAATCAGATCTGGAATGTAGCACAAGGCAATGACAATTCAATGTATTTTGCCAACAATCACTATTTGCTTCGTTATGACGGGGTAAAATGGGAAAAATATACGCTTCCGAACAAAACCATCATTCGATCTATTTTGATTGAAGGAGATAAAATTTATTCTGGCTCTTATAAAGAATTTGGCTATTGGTATAGAAAAGATGGGACGATGCATTATGTTTCGATTACCAAAAATCTCAGATTGTTTGATGAAAAGGACAATGAAGAAATCTGGAAAATATTTAGGTTTAAGGGCTCTCTTTATTTTCAATCTTTTAATGATGTTTTTATTTACAACGGAAAAACAATTAAGAAAATTAAGTTTCCTTTTCTTATTTCGTATTGTTTTGGAGTAGATGAAAATTTATATGTAGCCTCAGTCAGAGATGGAATTTTTAAAATGAATGGCAAACACATTGCCAATCCAAAAGGTTGGAACGTTTTAAAAAATACGGTTGTTCATGCCATTGAAAAATTTCAAAACAAGACTTATATCTTCACACAGAAAAAAGGCGTTTTCATTGTAGAAAGAAATGGATTAAAAAGCTGGGAACATCCAATAAATGAAACTTTAAAATCGGCAACAATCAATGTGGCAAAATTTGTCAAAAATGACAAGCTGATCGTGGGAACTGGAAATCGTGGGATTTTTATTTTAGATCTAAAAAACAACTCTTATAAAAATATTGAACGCGATAATGTTCTCATGAATAATTCGGTTCTAAGTTTAGGTTTGGATAAAGAAAACGATCTCTGGGTTGGTTTAGATAATGGAATTGCCCATGTTGAGGTTAATTCTCCAATTTCTTTCTTCTACGACAACTCGGGTCTTTTAGGCTCTGTTTATGCTGTGGCTGCAATTAATAAAGGTTATTTAATTGCTTCTAATCACGGTATTTTTGAATACAGCGCTGGAAAATTTAACATGATGCCAAATACACAAGGGCAAGGTTGGAATATTTCTCTAATTGATGGAAAATATATTATTGGCCATAATGATGGTACTTTTTCATATGAAAATAACACTCTAACGAAAATAAATGGGGTAAGCGGAGGCTGGAATATGTCTAAAAGCAGTATTAATAATACTTATTTTCAATCCACTTACAGTGGTATTTTGGTTTATGATGATCCGTCAAACATGTCCCATTATAAAATTATAAAAGATTTGGCAAAGCCGATCAAATATGTGGCTCAAAATAAAAAGAATGAAATTTGGGCGGCCGATAATTATCGTGGTTTGTATCGTGTTTTGCTAGATGATAATTATAATACGCTTAAAGTTGAAAATGTCACGCAGCAAAGCAAAATCCAAAATGATTTTGGAATTAAGATTTTTGAATTTAGAAAAGAAATACTTTTTCTAATTAATAATTCTTGGTATACCTACAATTCGATATCCAATAAATTGGAAGAAAATAGTTTGTTTAATACAAATTTTAGAAATGTAACAGATGTCGTTTCTATAGATGAAGATCATTTTATGGTTCTGCAAAACGGAATCTTATATCATATTTATGCTGAAGGAAACAAATTTGTCTGGAATATTATTCAGGAGAAATATTATAAAGGAAAATTGATTAATGAAAATCTAAGAATTTTCAAGAAAGACAATTATTATTTATTTAATCTGGATGACGGATTTATTTCTCTTAAACTCGAATACGAAAACAAACAAAATTCAGAAGTGAAGATTGAAGCATTTAGTGATAATGCTTTAATGCCAGACGATGAAAAAATAAAATTTAATACTGAATTAAAGATCAATGTCATCTCTGGTATTTATGGAGCGAGCAAGCCAAATTTATTTTACAAGCTAGATAAAGAAAAAGATTTCATTCCAATTTCAGATGGATTGATTGTTTTGAATAATTTAAGCAGTGGATATCATACTGTAGAAATATTCAAACATGATGGAGCTACTTATGAAACAGTTTCATCATATAAATTTAAAGTGGCAGAACCATGGTATTTTTCATTCTGGATGATTCTACTGTATTTTCTTGTAATCGGAGCAGTCTTGTTTTTCTATTATAAATGGAATAAGCTCCGCTATATGCAAAAATTAAAATTGCAGGCTGAAGAATTAAAACATCAGAGAGAGATTCTTGAAATGGAATTGAAAAAAGAAAACGAACTCAACATTCAAGAATACGAAAAACATATTTTAGAATTAGAATTGCAAGCAAAATCTTCAGAAGTTGCAGGCAAATCATTATCGATTGCCAAGCAAACCGAAATGATTGATAAAATCCAAGGTATTTTAGAAACCGAGAAAGATTTTGGTAAGCTTAAAAATGAAATTAGAAAAGCGATTAAGATTAATGAAGTAAATAAACACGAATGGGAAACATTTGAAACCAATTTGAATCAAATCCATAACGAGTTTATTATAAATCTATCCAAAAAATACCCACAATTAACTCCAAAGGACATAAAACTATGCGTTTATCTTAAAATGAATCTTTCGTCGAAGGAAATTGCTCCTATGATGAATATCTCTTTTAGAGGTGTAGAACTGCATAGATATCGTCTTAGAAAGAAGCTAAACCTCACGCAAGACGAAAACCTGTCAAAGTTTTTATTAAGTCTGTAAGATTTGATTTTATTTTTTACAGAATTTATATTTTTCGATATCATTTTTTATATAATTACGATACATCATTACTACATCATAATGATATGTTAAGGAATTTTTGTTAACATTTATTGTTTTGATAATCAGTATAATAATATAAATTTTTAACACAATGATGTAGCTATGTTGTAGTGGTATTTGATGTACTACAACGTTGTAATTGCTTAATTTGGCTCTACTAACTTAAACGATTACGTACTGTATGAAAAATTTTATTTTTAGCTTTTTAGCGCTATTGCTGTTGCCTACATTTATGTTAGGGCAGACACAAGCAATTAAAGGAAAAGTAGTAGACAGTAATGGAATGGGAATTCCAGGGGCAATTATTGCTTCAGCTGATGCTAGAGCTACTGCAGATGCAGATTTCGACGGAAACTTTACAATTAATGCTAAACCTGGAGATATTTTGAAAATATCTATGCTAGGCTTTGATGCGGTTTCTGTGCCGGCTACTGCCGCACCAATGACAATTACCTTAAAAGAAGCAGGAGATACTGCTTTAAAAGAAGTAGTTGTGATCGGGTACGGTACAAGAAAGAAAATTGATAATACTTCGGCGGTTAGCTCAATTAAGTCCGAAGAAATTACCAAAATGAAAGTAATAAATGCTTCTCAGGCCATACAAGGTAAGGCTGCAGGGGTTCAGGTTGCTACATCAGATGCGCCAGGAAGTACGCCTTCTATTGTTATTAGAGGGGTTGGTACGGCATTAGGAGGAAGAAGTCCACTATATGTTGTGGATGGTATGCCTACTGATAACATTAACAATATCAATTCAAATGATATTACTTCTTACGAAGTTTTAAAAGATGCTTCTGCTCTTGCAATTTATGGTACAAGAGGTGCGAATGGTGTAATTATGATTACTACCAAAACTGGTAAAGGAAAACTTACGGTAGATATTGATAGCTATGCAGGTTTTAGATCTCCTTTAAAGAAAGTAAAAATGGCAAATGCTGACCAATATATTCAGTATAACAATGCCGCATTTAGTGCTCAGTTTCCAGCTGGTAGATTTTCTGCAAATCAGCCATATAATACAAATTGGTTTGATGAGATAACTCAAACAGGAGTTTATACTCAAAACAATATCTCTCTTTCTGGGTCTGGAGAAAATATTAAATATTTCTTTAGTGTTGGAAATTACGAAGAAGAAGGTATCTTAAAAGGCACAGAATACGGACGTACTACTTTTAGAAGTAATAACGAGTACAAAATTTCAGAAAAACTTAAAATTAGCCAAAATTTTAGTGTAAGTTCTATAAAAAATACTCCACAGCCAATGTCTGCATTCACATCTGCTTACAGACAATCGCCTTTAGTTCCTGTACGTTTTCCTAATGGAAAATATGGAGTTCCATTTCTAAAAGACGGAGTTATTGCTCAAACAGGAGATTCATTTAACTCAGTTGGAAATCCTGTTGTTGCCTTAGACTATAACAACGAGCAACAAAAGACAGTTACGCTTCAAGGTGGATTGAGATTAGATTGGGATATCATGAAATCATTGAAATTCACTTCACAATTTAATGGAGAATATTACACTTACAAACAATACAACTTTGTTGATAATTTAGGTCTTTGGTTAGCAGCAGATCCAAATAGAGTAGAATCTGCTTACGATAAAAAGAGTTTAAATACAAACACTTTGACAAGAAATACAGATGATTATTTCAACTGGAATTTGTCTAACTACTTCACTTATAATAAAGTTTTTGCAGAAATTCATGACGTAGAAGTCACTGCGGGTATAGAAGCCAATGTTATTGGGGTAAGATCTAAAACTACTGCTGATATCAAAAATGTAAATCCAAATAGTAACTATTGGGGACTTGATGGTGTGCCATATGCACAAAATGGTGGTGTAACTAACTATAAAGCTATAAATGAAAACCAATCTCGATTAGCATCTTATTTTGCTCGTTTCCAGTATAAATTAATGGACAGATATTTATTAACAGGTACTGTAAGACGTGACGGATCTTCTAACTACTCTAGTGATTATCGTTGGGGAACATTTCCATCTGTGGGTATTGGATGGATTGCAACTAAAGAGAGCTTCTTATCTGACATTAAAAATTTAGATTTAATTAAACTTAGAGGTTCTTGGGGTAAATTAGGAAACCAAAAAGTGCCTTTAAATATCCAATCATTTACATCTGGAGTAGATTACAATGGAGGTTCTGGAACAACTATTAATTCTCAAATTGATCCAAGTCTATCTTGGGAAATCGTGGAGGAAGCTTCTGCAGGTATTGATGTTGAGTTGTTCAATAGTAGATTAAAAGGTTCATTTGATGTTTATAGTAAAAACACAAATAATGCAATTTTAAATGTTACTCCATACTCAACTTCAGGAATTACTGTAGAATCTCCAACACATGTAGGGGAAGTAACGAATAAAGGTTATGAAATTGCTTTACGTTGGGATGATAAAATTACAGATAACTTAAGCTACTGGGTAGGAGGGAATTTCTCTCATAATAAAAATGAATTGGCTAGTTTGAAAAATGTTAGGCTAGCAACAATCAATGGTGGTTCATTAGGCAACGGTCAAGTAACTAAAATACTTGATAATACATCAGTAGGGCAGCCTTTAGGTAGCTTCTATATGTACGAATATGCTGGTGTTGATCCTACAAACGGACAGATGTTGTATTATACAGCAGACGGAAATAAAGTAGCTCAAGGTGCTTTAGATCAAACTAAAGATAGAAAATATGTAGGTTCGGTTTTACCTACTTCTACTTATGGGGTTACAGTAGGTTTAAATTACAAAAACATTGATTTCTCTGTAGACGGATACGGTACAGGAGGAGCAAAGGTGTATAATGGAAAAAAAGCACAGCGTTTTTATGGAGAAAATGTAGAAACATCTTTATTAAACAATATGTGGACTCCAACTAATACTACAGGTACAAACCCAGCTCCATTTAATCAGGTTCCGGTTGCATCAACATATTATTTAGAATCAGGAGATTTCTTCAGAATAAATAACATCACATTAGGATATAAACTTCCATTAAGAGAAGAAGGTTTTATTAGCTATTGTAGAATTTATGTAAACGCTATGAATCCTTTTATTACTCAGAAGTTTTCAGGATTCTCACCTGAAGTTTTAGGAGATGGTGAATTGGTTAAAGGTTCTCAAGGAGTTGAGTTAGATGCTTATCCAGCGTTAAAAACATTTGTAGTTGGTGCGAACTTAAAATTTTAATATCATGAAACGATTATATATATCACTTTTTATACTTTCTGGATTATTTGTAACTGGATGTTCAGATGATTTTCTAGATGTAGATCAAACAAAAAATATACCAGCAGATCCTGCATTGGTAGACAGTGATGCTGGAGCTACATCAATGGTTGATGCAATTTATAATATATTCTTAACTTGGGATATGTCTTCTTTTGCATGGAACGGGGTTACCAGCATTATGACTGACGATGCAGACAAAGGATCAGATCCAGGAGATACAGGTACAGATAAAGATGTTTTAGATGCCTTAACATTTAATTCTTCGACACCATCTTTTAGTAGTATTTGGAATTATAATTATGCAGGAATCAACAGAGCGAATCAAGCATTAGCTATGTTTCCAAAACTAACGCAGGTAACTCCAGCCTTAAAAACTAGACTAGAGGGAGAGGCTAAGTTTTTGAGAGCTTTTATGTACTTTACTTTGGTGAAAGGGTATGGTGGAGTTCCTATTGTAGATCATTTGCCTGTTCCTGGAAATGAAGAAGACAGAATCATGCAGTTAACTCGTAAAACTCCAGCTGAAGTTTACGCTTTTATTGAAAAAGATTTAAATGATGCTATGCAAGCATTACCAGCAAAATCTACATATAGCGGAACTGATGTTGCACGTGCCTCTCAAGGAGCTGCTTACGCTCTGTTAGCTAAAGTTAATTTATATCAAAAAAACTGGCAAAAAGTAATTGATAACTGCGATAAAGTTACAGGTTACTCTTTAGTTGCAGATTATGCTTCGCAATATAAAAAAGAAGGAGAATTTGGGCCAGAATCTATTTTTGAAATTAATGGAATTGGAGGAACTTCTTCTCCAGGATTCGGAATCGGAAATTATACTGTTTCTCAAGCACCTAGAGGTGCTGGAGGATGGGGATGGGGTTTCAATACACCATCTCAAGGGCTTGCCGATGCTTATGAAGCAGGAGATGTTAGAAAAGATGCAACAATTATTTTCAGAGGCTCAGTTTTGTATGATGGCAGAGAGGTCGCATCCACAGTTTCTAATCCAATGTACAACTATAAAGCGTATTCGTCAGCTTTTTATAATCAAGAATTTACAGATGTTAATCTTAGATATTTAAGATATGCGGAAGTAATATTAATGAAAGCTGAAGCTTTAAATGAATTAGGTCAGACTTCAGCAGCTATTCCTTTAATTAATGAGATAAGACATAGAGCACATCTTGGAGATACTCCAGCAGCAAGTCAAACAGATGTGAGAAAAGCAATCTACAAAGAAAGAAGATTAGAGTTTGCTTTTGAGCATGATAGATGGTTTGATCTTGTAAGAACGGGACAGGCTGAAGCAGCAATGAAAGCAGATGTAAGCCCTGCTTTTCCTAACGGAAAAACTTTTGTGGTTGGTAAGCATGAATTGTATCCAATTCCGGCTACAGTTGTTCAGCAATCAGGAGGGGTAACTACTCAAAACCCTGGTTATTAATCAAAATCTCAAATATCACTTCCTTCAGATTCCTGAAGGAAGTGATTATTTATACAATCTTAAATTTTTATAATGGTTAGAATTTCAGTTTTATTTTTAGCATTTACTTTTTTTAGTTGTGGATCAAATGCTGAGAAGTCAAAAGGAAATGTACAGGAAAATACTTCTGGCGTTACTGCATTAACAGATGAGCAGCTTTTGGATGCTGTTCAAAAACAAACATTTAAATATTTCTGGGATTATGCAGAACCAAATTCTGGATTGGCTAGAGAACGCTATCATCCAGATGGAGTTTATCCTGAAAATGATTCAAATATCGTAACAACAGGAGGTTCAGGTTTCGGATTAATGGCACTTGTTTCTGGAATGTCACAAGGTTATATTACAAAAGAGCAAGGAGTAGAGAGACTGAATAAAATTGCAGATTTTTTAGGCAAAGCAGATCGTTTTCACGGAGCATGGTCTCATTGGATTGACGGAAATACAGGAAAAGTAAAACCTTTTGGAACCAAGGATAATGGAGGCGATTTGGTCGAAACCTCATTTTTGGTTGCAGGAATGATTACTGTTCGTGAATATCTTAAAGATGGTTCTGAAAAAGAAAAAGCGGTAGCTCAAAAATACGATGCACTTTGGAAAGGTGTTGATTGGCAATGGTACACCAATCAAAAAAATGTCTTATATTGGCACTGGTCTCCGAATTATGCTTGGGAGATGAATTTCCCGCTACAAGGATATAACGAATGCCTTATTACATACGTAATGGCAGCATCCTCGCCAACACATACTATTGATGCGAAAGCATATCATGAAGGATGGGCGAGAAGTGGTGGCATAGTTTCTTCAAAAACAAAATATAATATCCCACTTATTTTAAAGCACAATGGTGCAGAAGAATTTGGAGGTCCATTATTCTGGGCACACTATTCTTATGTAGGTTTAGATCCAAATCAATTAAGCGATAAATACGCTAACTATTGGGATTTAAATGTAAATCAGACTAAAATCAATTATCAATATTGTGTAGAAAACCCAAATAAAAATGCAGGTTATGGTCCTGAGTATTGGGGATTAACAGCTTCTTATTCTAGAAATCCTGATGGTTCTATCGGATACAATGCGCATATGCCAAGCAATGATCAAGGTGTGATTTCGCCAACAGCTGCAATCAGTTCAATAGTTTATACGCCAAAAGAATCTATGGCTTTGATAAGAAACTTATACGAAAACCATAAAGATGAAACTTGGGGCGATGCCGGTTTTTATGATGCTTTAAGCTTAGGAAATAAATGGGTAGCAAAACGCTATTTAGCTATTGATCAGGGTCCAGAAGTTGTAATGATAGAAAATTACAGAACAGGATTGCTGTGGAAATTGTTTATGAATGCACCGGAAGTAAAACAAGGTTTAACAAAACTTGGATTTAAATCTGGTAAATACGGAATTTAAGGTTCTATGAAAAATAAATTGGCATTTGTATTTCTATTGTTTTCGATAGTTGTTTTGGGACAAAACGAAACAACTGGAAAAATTAATACAGTTATAATGTCTAAATATGATTTGAGGTATATACTCCATAAACCTGCTAATATTAAGGAAAAAAAGCCATTAATAGTTTTTATTTCCGGTGACGGAGAAAAAGGAACCGATCTTGAAAAAGTAAAAATTCACGGCCCTTTAAAATATCTGAAAACGCATGAGTTAGACGCTTATGTTTTGGCTCCGCAGTGTAAAGAAGATGAAAATTGGGATATAGAATCGATTTATCAGCTGATTGTAAAAATTCAGAAAGAAAATAAAATTGATTCAGACAGAATTTATGTTACTGGTTTGAGCTCAGGAGGTTGGGCTTCTTGGAATTTGGCTTTTGCACATCCAGATCTATTTGCCGCAAACGTACCTGTCGCTGGCTTTGTAGATTTGATTCAGTTAGAAAAAGCATGTGAAATAGCCAATATTCCAACCAGAATTTACCACGGATTATTAGATGAAGTGGTCGATGTTAATTATGCCATCACGATTTACAAAGAATTGAAAAAGTGTAATGCTAAAGACGTGAAGCTGACCATTTTTGATGATGCAAATCATGACAGTTGGACAAGAGTTTATGATAATGCAGCAATCTACGACTGGATGTTACAGCAGAAGAAAACGAATACAAACAAATAAATAGAATAGAATGAAAAACAAATTAGTCTTACTTTTTTTAGGATGCGCGGTTTTGGGTTATGCTCAAAAAAAGCCTGCTAAAAATACAGTGAAAATTAAACCAAAGTCTGAATTTGTGGCGGAATTAATGTCAAAAATGACTTTAGACGAGAAATTGGGTCAGTTAAACTTGCCAACATCTGGTGATATTACCACAGGGCAGGCAAACAGCTCAAATGTGGCAAAAAATATTGCTGAAGGAAAAGTGGGCGGTTTGTTTAACATTAAATCAGTTCAAAAAATTAAAGAAGTACAGAAAATTGCGGTTGAGAAAAGCCGTTTGAAAATTCCGTTGCTTTTTGGTATGGACGTAATTCACGGTTACGAAACAACATTCCCAATTCCGCTTGGATTGTCTTGTACTTGGGATATGAATCTTATCGAAAGAAGTGCTCAAATTGCTGCCAAAGAAGCTAGTGCAGATGGAATTAACTGGACGTTTTCTCCAATGGTTGACATTTCTCGTGACCCAAGATGGGGAAGAGTTTCTGAAGGTTCAGGAGAAGATCCGTACTTAGGAAGCCAGATTGCAAAAGCGATGGTAAACGGTTACCAACAGCGCGATCTTTCTAAAAATAATTCAATTTTAGCTTGCGTTAAACATTTCGCATTATACGGGGCTCCAGAAGCGGGACGTGATTACAACACAGTAGATATGAGCCACATTAGAATGTTCAACGATTATTTTCCTCCGTACAAAGCAGCAGTTGATGCTGGTGTAGGTTCTGTAATGGCTTCTTTCAACGAAGTTGACGGAATTCCTGCAACTGGAAACAAATGGTTAATGACAGATGTTTTAAGAAAACAGTGGGGTTTCAAAGGGTTTGTAGTAACAGACTTTACAGGTATTCCTGAAATGATCGAACACGGAATGGGAAATCTTCAAGATGTCTCTGCATTAGCTATGAATGCTGGTGTTGAAATGGATATGGTTGGTGAAGGTTTCTTAGGGACTTTGAAAAAATCTTTAGATGAAGGAAAAGTAAAAATTGAAACGATCGATAATGCTGTAAAATTGATTTTAGAAGCAAAATACGATTTAGGATTATTCCAAGATCCATATAAATACTGTGATGAGAAAAGAGCTAAAACTGAAATTTTCACTACAGACAGCAGAAAAGAAGCACGTGATATTGCAGCTCAATCTTTAGTATTATTAAAAAACCAAAATCAGTTGTTGCCACTTAAAAAATCTGGAACTATTGGTTTAATCGGACCATTGGCAGATGCTAAAGAAAACATGCCAGGAACTTGGAGTGTGGCTACAAAAATGGAAAATGCTGTTTCATTATTGAGAGGTATTAAAGAAGTTGCTGGAGCTGGAACTAAAGTTTTATATGCTAAAGGAAGCAACTTAGATTATGATGAAACTTTTGAAACGAACGCAACAATGTTCGGTAAAACATTACACCGTGATGCTCGTACAAAAGAAGAATTATTAGCAGAAGCTTTAAAAGTTGCTGAACAATCTGATGTAATTGTAGCAGCCTTAGGTGAATCTGCTGAAATGAGCGGAGAATCAAGCAGCCGTACAAACTTAGAAATTCCACAAGCGCAAAAAGATTTATTAAACGCTTTATTAAAAACAGGAAAACCAGTTGTTTTAGTTTTATTTGACGGGCGTCCGTTAGTAATTACTGACGAAGAGAAAACAGTTCCTGCCATTTTAAATGCTTGGTTTGCTGGTACGGAAGCAGGTTATGCTATTGCTGATGTATTATTTGGAGATGTAAATCCTTCTGGAAAATTAACTTCAACTTTTCCAAGAAGCGTTGGTCAATTGCCAATTTACTACGCTCACAAAAATACAGGAAGACCGCTTTCTAATACAGAAGGAAAATTTGAGAAATTCAGATCAAATTATATTGACGAAAGAAACGAGCCTTTATTCCCATTCGGATTTGGTTTAAGTTACACCACTTTTGATTATTCAAACTTGAAAATTTCTTCTGATAAAATGAATCCATCAGGAAAATTGAAAGTAACGGTTGATGTAACAAACACTGGAAATTTTGACGGAAAAGAAACGGTTCAATTATACATTAGAGATTTAGTTGGTTCAGTAACAAGACCGGTTAGAGAGCTAAAAGGTTTCCAGAAAATAGCAATTAAAAAAGGTGAAAAACAAACAGTAAGTTTTGATATTACTGTTGAAGATTTAAAATTCTATAACTCTGATTTACAATTCGTAGCAGAGCCTGGGCAGTTTGATATTTTCGTTGGAGGAAATTCAAATGCCGATAAGAAAGTTAGTTTTGAGTTAACTAAATAGTTGGTTTATTTGATTAGTGAAAAGCCCTTCGTTTGGAGGGCTTTTTTTCTAAATCTCAATACTTTTTTGTAATTTTTTAACTACGATTATATGAATACTTTTAAAATATTTAGTGCCGTTTGTCTTATGGCTTTTTCGTATAGCTATGCACAAAAAAATGCAATAGTAGCGCATCGCGGAGCTTGGAAAAAGAATAATCTGCCAGAAAATTCAATTGCATCGTTAAGACATGCAATAGATTTAAAATTGCCTGGCTCAGAGTTTGACGTTTGGAGAACAGCAGATGATTCGCTTGTAATCAATCATGATGCGCATTATAACAAAATGCTTATTGAAGAAACGAATTATGCAGATTTAATAAAATTTAAACTTTCAAACGGAGAGAAACTTCCAACCCTTCATGAATACATTTCAGAAGGAATGCGAAATAATAAACACACTCTTTTGGTTTGCGAAATAAAACCTTCAGAAATCAGTAAAGAAAGAGGACAAAAAACGGGTGTAGCAGCAGTCGAAACCATTAAAAAATTAAAAGCCAATAAAAATACCTGCTACATCAGTTTTGATTATGATATTTTGAAAAAAATCAGAGAGATCGATTCAAAGACTTCTCTGCAGTATTTAGAGGGAAACAAATCTCCAAAAGAAGTAAAAACAGATAAAATTAACGGAGTTGATTATCATTATTCAGTTTTTCAAAAGCATCCAGAGTGGATCCAAGAAGCAAAAGACAATAAAGTGATTTTAAATGCTTGGACTGTTAATGATGGGAAAGACATGGATTGGATTATTGCACACAAATTCAATTACATTACCACAAACGAACCCGAACTTTTAAAGGAAAGAAAAGAGGCTAAAAAATAATCTCTTTTTAGCTTAACTAAAAATCTAACCATGAGAAAAATATATAAAAAACTTACGTCTGTTGTACTGTTTTCGATGCTTTTCGGAAGCAGTCTTTTGGCGCAGAATTCTGGTAAAACAGAATGGTTTGATCCGAACAGACCTGCGACAACCTATTGTAATCCAATAAATATCGGATACAATTTTACGACTCATAATCACAATGGAATTCCAGAATCGCGCCGTTCTAGTGCCGATCCGGTAATTATTACTTATAAAGGAGAATATTATTTATTTGCGACCAATCAAGCAGGTTTCTTTTGGAGTAAAGACATGTCAGACTGGAACTTTGTTTACGGAAGTTTCCAAAGACAGCCAGGCGACGACGACCAATGCGCTCCTGCAGCTTGGGTTGTAAATGACACTTTATTTTACGTTGGTTCAACCTGGAAAAGAGATCACCCAATTTGGAAAACCGCAGATCCAAAATCAGGGAGATGGACACGTCATGTAGACAAAGCAATGTTGCCAACTTGGGATCCTGCCATTTTTCAAGATGATGATAAAAAAGTGTACATATATTATGGATCAAGTGGAAAATTACCACTTGTAGGTGTTGAGGTTGATTATAAAACCTGGCTTCCAAAAGGAAATCAGGCTGATTATGCAACATTATATAAAGCGACAGAGGTAGAGGATATTCAAAAACCTTACGGGCAAATTAAAGAAGTTGCTATTTTAGATCCTTCAGCCCACGGATGGGAGCGTTTTGGACCAAATAACGATATGGAGCCAGCGCCTTGGGGAAATTTTATCGAAGGAGCTTGGATGACGAAACATAACGGAAAATATTATATGCAATATGGAGCACCAGCAACAGAGTTTAAAGGTTATGCAAATGGTGTTCATGTGGGAGATAATCCGTTAGGTCCATTTACGTATCAAAAACATAATCCAATGTCTTATAAACCAGGTGGATTTGTAATTGGTGCAGGACACGGAAATACTTTTGCTGATAATTATGGAAATTATTGGAATACAGGAACCTGTAAAATTTCTATTAAAGACCGTTTTGAACGCCGTATCGATATGTTTCCAGCAGGATTCGACAAAGATGATGTAATGTATTCTATTACAGCTTACGGAGATTTTCCGATTGTGTTGCCAACTAGTCAGCGTGATCAAACAAAAGGCGCTTCTTCTGGATGGATGCTGCTTTCGTATAAAAAGCCTGTGACAGTTTCTTCGTCTGAAGAATGCATGGAAGTAGAAACGCACAGAATGGATCATGGCGGTAAAAAAGTGTATGAGAAATTCTGTTACGGACCTGAAAATCTTACAGATGAAAATATTCAGACCTATTGGTCTGCAAAGACAAGCGACCCAGGAGAATGGCTTCAAATGGATTTAGGAAGACAAATGGAAATAAAAGCGTTGCAAATTAATTACGCAGATCATAAAGCAACGCAGTTTAATAAAGCAATGGATATCTATTATCAATATAAAATCTATATGTCTGATGATGCTCAAAATTGGACTTTGGTTGTAGATAAATCTAAAAATGATAAAGATGCGCCACATGATTATGTAGAGCTTACAAAGTCGATTGAAGCGCGTTACATTAAAATGGAAAATATCCATAACGCTTCTGGGTTATTTGCAATTTCTGATTTTAGAGTTTTTGGAAACGGATTGGCAGCAAAACCAAAAGCAGTTACTTCTTTTAAAGTCGACAGAAATAAAGCAGATTCTAGAAACGCAATGATTTCTTGGAAAAAACAGACAGATGCTATTGGTTACAACATTTATTACGGAATCGCTCCTGATAAATTGTATAACAGTATTATGGTTTATGGCGATAATACATACGATTTTAGAGGTTTGGATAAAGGCACGAAATATTATTTTACGATCGAGCCTTTTAATGAAAATGGTATTGGAACAAAAAATAAGATTATTGAAGTAAAATAATCCCTCCTATTATTTCAAATCTTCTTTTAAAGTTATGTATTAAACCGCCTTATTTCTATGAGGCGGTTTTTTTTATGTTAATTATTTTTTTTGTAAGATTTTACTTTTTTTTAATTAAATGTTTATATATATTTACAAATGTAAGATTTAGATTATATTAATTGCATTTCTATCTAATGCGAAGGAAATTTAAATCTAGTAAAAATATTTTAAATTTTACTGAAGAAATCTATTTAGAAATCTTTCTCTTTAATATCATTATCATCTTTTTGACATAAATTAAAAATATAAGCCATGAGTGCAAAACATGTTGTAGTACAAGGTGCTACGTTAAAATGCAAATTTGCTGAAGTTGCCGACACAACCGATATTTTGAAAGTAAAATCACAAAGCAAACATTTTGCAAATGACAAGGACGCCAGCAAAAAGCTGATTGCAACAACAAAAGAAATCGGGCAGACACTGCAGAAAAACACTTTTGGCAATTGCAAATTACAACCAATGGGCAATAGCTATAAACCCTGTCAGGCGGTGATACAAGAATGGAGTGGTTTTTATCAAAAAGTGACGCTAAGCAATCAAGGTAAGATATTGGTTGAAGATAGCAAAGCTACTTGCCCTATTGGAGGCCCAGATTGCATAACGATAGCAAATCACGGACAGAAAGTTGAGTTGGGAAAACAAAATGTAATGAACGCCAATAAGCATATATGTAGACAAATAAACCCATTGGTCAATATGAATAAATTTCAGAATGACATAGTTGGTGATGATATTATTTAAAAACAAAACAGCATGCCAGATTTTAGAATAACAGGGAACTCAACTCCAACGGTTGGAGAAAAACACACTTACTCTATAGCCGATAACTTTGTGGCAAATATTCCATCTGCAAAAGCCAATGATCTTGGGATTTTGTCACCAGATGTGCACTGGTCTATTTATGAGCTTAGAGGTAACAGTTGGATACATAAGAAAAAAAACGACAAAACAGGACCTATTGTGCAGTATAGCTTTTTTGAAGCTACAATCAAGTATGAAGGATTGAAACAGATTGCTGAAAAAGGTGGGGAGAAAGCCACTATGATCATAAAGCCCCAGTCTCATATTGAGCGTAAAATTGTGCATGTCGATTTCTTAGATCCGCTCTGGAACAAGCCTACAAAGCCTTTTGCTTACGGAGACAAAGTAATTGTTCGCATCCACTGCGTAAATCTTAACAGGTGTCGCGGCACGATAACTCTCTGGGAAGATGAAGAACCGGGGGCAAGCCACAACAGCCTGAATAAAAACAACAAAGCCACAACACTGCCCATTTATATTGAAGATGGAAAAGCCGAGGCAAAGTTTTTCCTGAGCCCAAGTTTTGCTCAATTGGCAAATAAGCAAGGCGATAAAGCTACAGGAAACGAGGGTGAATTTCACGAATATTATGTTACGGTAGAAATCTTTAATCAAAAAACATTTGAAAGCCAAAACATTAATATTGCCAACCCTGACTACAAAAAGACTCAAGATAAGCCAACTCCCGCAGAACAGAAAGGGCCTTCTAAAAAAGAAGAAAAAGGTATAAAGTCTAACAGCGATGTACACGATTATTACGAAACAAGCCTTAATGTACTCAACGAAATTCGTAAGGCTGGTGACATGGTAAGAGAAGTTCTAAATAAGCCCATGATAATTGATATGCCTGACAAAGGAGAAGAAAATACAAGTACTTGTGTTTGCAAGGAGAATAATTTTTATTGGAGCAATAAACTTACTTGCGAAGAGAGAAAAAAAGTTCTTGAAGTCTGTGCAAAACTTTGGGGAGAAGACAAAAAGAAAGACAAGGCAAGCGAACTGATGGCAGTTATGCATTTGGAGACTGGCGAAAAAAATATGTTCAAGCCCTATGCTGATAACGGGGCTGGATATTCTGGCTTGATACAGTTCAGCGATGCCTCGGCAAGAAATTTAGGCACAACAAGGTCTGCCTTAAAAGCAATGACTTTTATAGAACAAATGGACTACGTCTATAAATATTTTGCGTCCAAAACAGAAATAGCAACGATGGTCGACTTGTATCTGCATGTCTTGAAGCCAAATGCAGTAGGAAACGGCAATAACCCCGATTATGTGATTTTTGACGAAAGCATCTCAGTGCCAGACGGCGACGGAAGCCAAACAAGCCTCGAACAGCGAAAAATAAATATCAATAAAGAACCGTGGGTTACCAAGTACGGTTATTCTTCCAACCCTTCCTTCATGAAAGGCGAGGAACATAGTAGACGAAGAAAATGGGTCTACACCAAACAGCGTTTTGAAGAGCGCTGGGGATTTATCAACGGAAAAACTACAATTGCAGATGTGGAGCAGGAATTAAAGGAGTCCCATTACAATATAGGTGCTGGATTTCTTTTTAATGGTGTATGTGAAAATGCAGTAGCAGATGATGCTTCAAAAGAAAATGCTGGAGAAAGAGCGCCGTGGATGAAATATGCGTGGGAAGAAGAATCTAAAAAGTTAAAAGAAACTGGGGCAAATAAAGAAATTCAGAAATTTTTTGACGGGACACCATATGAAAATTCAATGAAAAGAGGTGCTACAAATGAAAGTGATATTTCATGGTGCGCAGCTTTTGTAAACTGGGTTATGAGGAATTATGGTTATAAAGGAATAACTACAGATAAAGGATATGATGCATTAAGAGCACTTAAATGGGCAAAATGGGAAGAAGGTCTTAATTTGAAAAAACCTGTCTATGGAGCGATTGGGGTCAAAGGAAGAAGTGGGGGTGGGCACGTCGGTTTCGTTGCGGGAAAAAAAGGTAATAAAATAGTGATATTGGGCGGAAATCAAAACAATGCTTTGAATTGTTCGAAGTATCTAGAATCAGATTTTTTTGCTTATGTAGTTCCCAAAGATTATGAAGTATTTGATGAAGATTATAATCTCGAAGAATATGATGGAAATCCAAATGAAAAAGGGTCAGAAGCTTAAACATCAAAATTATGAAAAGAAAAATTTTAATACTCTGCATATTGACCTTATGCAGTTGTAATGGACAAAGTCAAAATCAAAAACAAAATGATATTGATAACGCAAAAAAAAATACTCAAATGGAAAAATTTTTAAAAAACCAATTAGAATACGGGAAACCAAATGAAAACAACCCTTATGTTTTTACCAATTCTGATCTTGAATTAATTTTACCCATAACAAAAGCTGAATTAAAATCCAGAGGCTTTAAGTTTCCAAGCAATGATAAATTTATTGCTAAAATCAAAATGGTTTTTGGCAGAATTATAGACTTGAAATTGGAATCGAAATATATTTATATTAATTTTTTGGAAAAATGCAGCAAAAATTTTATTTATCATCCAAATAATATAATTGATTATTTTGGCATTTATGCTGTGAAAAATGACAATTATATTACAGACAGCTATGCATTGCCACAGATTATAGACTACCAAAAAATGTTTCCCGATATTATCCATTACGAAAACAGTTTGCCTAAAACAGTGAAGAGTTTAGATGGTGGAGAACCAATTAAAGGTAATGATGAAGTAAGCAGATATTTATGGAAAGATGAAAAAAATCTAGCTAAACAGCGTTTCGAGAATATTGAAACCTTAGTCAACCGCAACAAATACTTATTCAATGACAGCAAGGCGAGTTTGGTTTGGTTAAAGTTCAACGATGAATATTTTCTAGATTGTCTTGTTAAAGTGTTTGGCTACGTGGAAGATAGAGATTTATTAAAATGGGTTTTGGACAGAAGTTTACGAGATGACAAATCTAGAGAAGAGGAATTTTATAGAATACTCGTTACCCAAACCTGCGATAATAAATACGTTTTTCATAAGGAGGTTTTTGAAGTTATGGCTAAAGCCGATGCAAAAAGCAAAAAAAATTACCTTGATTTTTTGAGGGGAGGAATAGATTTGCCAAAAATTGATGGTCTAAGTTTCAGCGAAGATGCAAGAATCAAAGCTTTGTACTGCTATTATGCGACAAAAATCGACAAAAATTCTATGTTTTCATTCTTTCCAAAACTAGATGATGAGAAATATGAGGAAGAATTCAAAAGAAACAATTATTATAATCTTCCAGATTTCAAAGAGCTATATAATGATACTCGACACGGCGGTATTGGTTTGCCTATGTAAAATTGCTTAAATACAGTAGATCAAATTAATTCAAAAGTATGACGGATATTTTTCCTCTTTGCTTTTTTGTTTTCTGAAAACAAATGAGATGAGTCAAACGCAACCTAGTATTTCAAAGTTATGATGATGCTTAAAAAAAATATTCTAAATTGTTAAATATATCAGACGATTGAGAAAAAGTCCTTACGCAAGATAAAGTGGATTCAAAGTTTTTTTACAAAGACTACAAAAAAACTCTGACAGGTGTAAAGAATTTTGTTCCTTTGTAAAACAACCCAAAAATGCTATAAAAAACATGAAAAAAACGATTCTTTTAACTGCTTTAGTTTTAAACGGATTGACATCTTTTGCACAGACAAATGATGAAAAAAACATCAAATTATTTTACAAAAAAGCCTTAACCGACTCAAAATGTTACACTTGGTTAGAATATTTGTCAAATGACATCGGCGCTCGTTTGTCTGGTTCTAAAGGTGCAGAACAAGCAGTTGAGTACACGAAAAGGCAGTTAGAAAGCTTAGGGCTTGATAAGGTATATTTGCAAGAAGTTATGGTGCCTCATTGGGTGCGTGGCGAGAAAGAAACAGCTTATATTCTTGACGGAAAAGTAAAAACCAATGTGCCAATTTGCGCTTTAGGAGGTTCGGTAGCAACACCAAAAACAGGTCTTACTGCTGAAATAATCGAAGTTCAAGGAATTAAAGAATTAGCTGAATTAGGGGCAGATAAAGTAAAAGGAAAAATTGTTTTCTATAACAGGCCAATGAATCCTGAAAACATTGAAACGTTTACTTCTTACGGAGCTTGTGTTGACCAAAGATATGCAGGAGCAAAAGAAGCGGCAAAACTAGGAGCAGTTGGAACAATTGTTCGTTCTATGAATTTACGTCTGGACGATTTTCCTCATACAGGAGCTCAAAGTTATGGTGATTTGCCAAAATCACAATATATTCCAACAGCGGCAATCAGTACAAATGGAGCTGAATTGTTGAGTAAATCATTAAAAGCAAATCCAGCTTTGAAATTTTATTTCAAGCAATCTTGCGAGACTTTGCCAGATGCATTGTCTTATAATGTAATTGGTGAATTGACAGGAAGCGTGACTCCAGAAAACATTATGGTTGTTGGAGGACACTTAGATTCTTGGGATTTAGCCGACGGTTCTCACGATGATGGAGCAGGAGTAGTGCAAAGTATGGAGGTGATCCGTATTTTGAAAAACTTAAATTACAAACCTAAAAATACAATCCGTGTGGTATTGTTTATGAATGAAGAGAACGGTGGAAAAGGTGGCGCTAAATACGAAGAAGTTTCAAAACAAAACAAAGAGAACCATATTTTTGCCTTAGAAAGCGATTCAGGAGGATTTTCTCCAAGAGGATTTTCAATTGAAGCTGATGATGCTAATTTGAAAAAGATACAAGGTTATAAAGATCTTTTTGAGCCATATTTGGTTCACAGTTTTACAATTGGGCACGCAGGTTCAGATATTAATCATTTGACTTCTCCAGCTATTGTAAAAGCAGGTCTAAAACCAGATTCTCAACGTTATTTTGATTATCACCACGCAGCAAATGATACTTTTGATGCCATCAATAAAAGAGAATTAGAGCTTGGTGCTGCGACAATGACTACATTAATGTATTTATTAGACCAAAACGGAATTGAAACTAAGAAAGCAAATTAAGATTCAAAATAAAAAAATCAAAGCCATAAGTTTTTTACTTGTGGCTTTTTTTATGAATACGTTTTTTAAATCAAGATCTCATTACAACCAGATAATACAAAAATGTGATTGGAATGTTAGAAAGCAACAATAGGATTTTAAAACCAATGTCTTTTCGCTGTTGAGGTAAATGAATAAACTTTTCTGCTAAGTGAAAAAACATAATCAAATTGACTACAATGGCAGCTAAAGCAAAAGGCCAAGCAATTACTAAAATATTCGGATTTTCATTCGAAATAATATAAAGCATAAACAATATCGTACTGATTGTAAATGTGCCAACCGCCAATTCTATAGATTGTTTTTCTTGAAAAGGTTTGTTGTGTATTGTTTTCATGATTTTTAAATATTAAAAGTTTGTTGAATAGTTTGAATAGGCATAAAAAGCATTTTTGAAAAATCGAGATAATAAAATGCATTTGCTTTTTTTCCTCTTTTAAATTGCTGAATGAAATACTTCATACGTTTCGGGTAAAAAATTGTTCCAGTAGTTATGACCATAAATAAATACAAGCTTTTCTTTCCATTTCCGAGCAGATAATACTGCATACCAATTTCTTCATAAACCGAAACTCCAGTATTGGTCAGAACATGAATAATGTCGTGATCTTCTAGTTTTTCTTGAATATCAAAATGATTCTTGTAGAGAAAATTTCCTAAACCGAATCCTAAACTTTCTTCTGGATAGTTCATTAATAAAGTTTTATCAATATTCCAAGGTTCATTCTTTTTAAAATATTTTTGATATGGTCTTTTGGAACATTCGTACAGTTTTTCAATCAGATAATCTCTCATGGGTTAGTTTTTAAAAGTTCTTTGAATTTCAAAGTTGGTTAGCAAATAAAAAAGCTAGAATGAATAAGAACTAGCTTTTTAAAATATTAATAAGTGTCTACCACTGTTTTCAATATATTAGAATCGGCTAAGTCAGAAGGAGCAACGACTTTTTCTTCTAAAGGAATATCATTACCGTAACGCTCTTTTAATATTTTCTGAACTCTCGGATCCTGTAAATTAAAATCTTTCAATTTTCTAAGTTTAGACAATTCTATTCCTGCAGCATTATTATAGATTTTCCAGATCAATTCAGAGCAATATATTCTGTTATCAGTCCATTCAAAATAAGCATCATATTCTTTACCATCAAGCTGTTGGCTATAATCTTTCATTTTCTGTAAAACCTGTGGGCTCAAAACGCGATCGTCTTTTAGCCTTTTTACCACATATTTGCTGTCTTTTCCGTGTTTAATCCAATCTTCTATAGTAGTAAGTTTTACTGGCTGAACAGCTTCAAAAACAAACCATTTTCCATTGATATAGTAAATAATGCCACAATGAGAGAATTTAGAATTGGTTGCAATTCGAACCGCTTCGCATTGTTTAGACTCAGATGTCTGAAAAATAAGATC
The DNA here is from genome assembly GCF_000278705.1 of Flavobacterium sp. F52. Classification (NCBI taxonomy): domain Bacteria; kingdom Pseudomonadati; phylum Bacteroidota; class Flavobacteriia; order Flavobacteriales; family Flavobacteriaceae; genus Flavobacterium; species Flavobacterium sp. F52. Next base: position 432,119 of record NZ_AKZQ01000006.1, read on the forward strand.
CCCATCCTTAAACTTGCTTACAGTGGTTTTTTCTTCTTTGTTTCCTGTAAAAGGATTGTTTGGAAAAACTTTTATAGCCACAATTAATGCGCATGTAAAACTCAAAAAGAAAGTAATGATTGGGAATAGATATTTTTTCATTTTCATAAAGTAAATTTTAAAGTACTTTGAGTTACAAAGTAAATAATAAAAAAAATAGCTGCCAAATAAAATGACAGCTATTTTTACAAATATTTTTTATGCAATATTAGACTCTAAAGATACCTCCAACAGCAATAATACGCTGGAAGAAGAAGAAGTCTTGAGAAGCTTTGTCAGCACTGCTTGTTGTAGTTCTGATATCATGCATGTTGATATAACCTCCTTTTAACTCTCCCTGAATATAGAAGTGTTTGAAAAAAGTAACGTTGATACCAGCTTTTGCAGAAACACCGTAACCAGAAACATGAAAATCATCATGACGTTCTTTGCCTAAAAGAGTAGTATTAGTTTTTGGGTACAAAAGACCAGCTCCCAATCCTTCAGTTAAGTTAATCTGAACTTTGTCAATGTTTGGTAATCTAAACCATTTAGAAACATCATCAAATCTGGCAACTTCGGTATTAATGTAGTTTAAACCATCTGTATGTTCGTACATTAAAAAAGCTGGGCCGTTTACATTTATTTCACCATTGCCATAACCACCTTCTTTAGCTCCTCCCTGAGACATATCGACAGGAGTATTGTTGTAATTGCCATTGTAAATTGATGCGGGATCGTCTGCAGGCAAATTGATGTTTCCAGTAACATTTGCAATTTGATTCTGTGCCATTACATATTTCATGTGGTCAACGCCAATTGTAACGCTGTAATGATCACTAAAAAAATAACCAAATCTCAAATTAGTTTGAGGAATAGTCATATTGGCGGGATTGATATAATCAACATGCCATCCTTTTGGTTTGTCATGAGCTTTCATGTTATCAACCGTAAAGTTGTAATCCTTACCTCTAAAGTTTACATCAGAATTCGAGTAACTTTCTCTATTACCACCCCACAGCGCAAAGAATTTTCCTTTGTTGTGTGCAGCGTACTTTTGTACAGGTATTTCTTCCTGAGCAAATGTGTTTAAAGAAACACAAGCCAGTAAGAAAAATAAAAATTTTGTTTTCAAAGAACTTAAGTATTATATATATAAATTAAAATGCATTAACTGTTTTTCTGATCGCAACTAACTTGTTCATTAGACCTTCAAAATAGTCTAAATGAAGCATATTAGCGCCATCACTTTTTGCGTTTGCTGGATCAAAATGCGTTTCGATAAAGATACCATCAACACCAACTGCAATACCTGCTTTGGCAACGGTTTCAATCATGTCTGGTCTTCCGCCTGTAACACCAGCAGTTTGATTTGGCTGTTGTAAAGAATGCGTTACGTCTAAAACCGTAGAAGCATATTGCTGCATAGTAGGGATTCCTCTAAAATCAACAATCATGTCTTGGTATCCAAACATAGTACCACGGTCTGTAACCATAACATTTTCATTGTTACAGTCTAAAACTTTCTGAACAGCATGTTTCATGCTTTCCGGACTCATAAATTGCCCTTTTTTCAAATTTACTGTTTTTCCAGTGTTGGCAGCAGCCACAACAAGATCGGTCTGACGAACTAGGAAAGCTGGAATCTGTAATACATCTACATATTGAGCAGCCTTGTCAGCATCTTCATTTGTATGAATATCTGTTACTGTTGGCACATGAAAAGTTTCAGAAACTTTTCTTAAGATTTTTAATGCTTTTTCGTCACCAATTCCAGAAAAACTGTCAATTCTAGAACGGTTTGCTTTTTTAAAAGATCCTTTAAATACATAAGGAATCTGTAGATTGTCGGTAATACCAACTAATTTTTCAGCAATTCTAAGAGCCATTTCTTCTCCTTCAATAGCGCAAGGTCCCGCCAATAAAAAGAAATTCCCGCTTTCAGTATGCTTAATTTGTGGAATATGTTGTAAGTTCATAAAATTATTTTTTTGCACTGCAAAGGTAGTTATGATTTATGAATAGCAGATGAAGATTTAAGATTATTTTAAGAACTCTAATAACTGGCAAGGAGCTTAGTAGAATTAACGAATTTCTAAAATTTCTTTTAAATGATTAAATGCTTTTTCCGAGGCAATATTAAAGCATGAAATAAAACTAATAGATGATATTTGTCATGTTTTAAAGTTTTGCAGTGAATGCTGTTTTTTTGACTTAACTACTTTGTCTTTTTGATCTATTTTCTATCCTTCTTTTAATCAAAAATTGAATCACAATAATCAAAATAAGAATAAAAAGCAAAAAGAAAGAAGCCGTAACAATACCTAAAAGAGGCATTCCGCATCTGATTGGGTTTGGATATTGTTCGTATCGTTTTGAAAAATTATAATTGACAATGTAATAAGAAATAAAAGCAAGCAAAATATAAGAGATAAAACTAATCCAAGATGCCGAACTAAATTTAATTGTAGCAGGCATATAGATTGTTTTAGTTCCTAATATTAATTGAAATAAAATAGGAAGAAGGAGTAATATAAAAGGAAGCAATTCAAGCATATCTTGAGAATTGGTTGTATTTATTTTAACCTCAATCCAACCGGAACCATCAAAATCCCTTTTTCATAAATATTTAAATAAAGCTTAACAGGCTTTTTTTGCCCGTCCCATTTCAATTCATAAACATTCAAAAATCCAGCACCCATATTGCTTCGCTTAGTAGGGAATGGGCAGCAGGTTTCTAATCTGGAATACGTTATTTTTTCACCATTCGGACCAGCCAAAGCATTTAAAAAACGAGTTTCGTTTAACGCTTCATTTTTGGTGTTCTGGAAAAATATATTGATTGGATAATCAGGGTCGTAACCGTATTTTTTGTCTTTAGCAAATTGCGTTATGGAAAAGGTATTATCTTTCTTTAAAATTAAATCAGGCGCATTGTCATCTACATTTTTTAAAGTTGATTTGGTACTTATGCAAGAAGAAGCACTGATTAATAAAACGATTAAAATAGCTATTTTTTTCATGATTCTGGTTATTGAGAAAGTTAAACTATCTGTTCTACTTTTTTTGGATTTAGTTTTAAAACACCAACTACAATCAGATATTGTGCCAGAAGATAAGTTAGCATAATAAAAAAGGAGCTTTTCGGTATTGGAGCATAAAACTTATTTACAGCCAGAATACTATCTGAAATAACAAAGAAAACAGCTCCAAGAAAAACGAGTTTATTTCCAGGTTTTTCCCAGACCAAAAATCCGTTGAAAGCAAATAAAAGCATAATCGAAATTACTGAAGCGTAAATAGAAACAGGAATTTCAAGACTACCTAAATGAGGCATTAGAACAGAAATTATTCCTATTAGATAAAATGCAATTAAGATACTTCCAAATATAAAAAGAGGTTTATTCTGTTTTTTTCTATTTCTTTTCTGTTTATTAAAAAGTATGCAATAGATGATGTGAGCTGTGAGAAAACAAACTAATCCTAAGATAAAGTAAATCTCGCCAAGGTCTGTAAAAAGTAAAATGACATCTCCAAGCCAAGAAAGTGTAAGTGCTGCCAATAAAATGTTCTGACTAGGAAATTTTCTGTAAAAATAGACTCCAAATCCGATAATTGGTATTAGAATGGGTTTCAGAAAGAGATCAAAGCGCTCGTGGCCAGTAAGGAGAATAATCAGGTACGCCAAACTAAATGCCGCATAAATTTTAAAAAAAGAAGAGTTTCTCATAATAGGGGTTATGAATTGATATATTGGTTTTGGTTGGTTTTAAAATCAAAATTAACAAAATAAAATGTCGTTAAAAAAGATAAGATCAGGTAGGTAAAAATAATATAATTACTGCTTGGAAGGACACGATTTAGACCAAACCAATCTCCATAATAGCTAATAATACAAATTACAATCCCCAATCGAAAGCCTTCCCACAAAAGGGCATATTTATTTTTATCCATTAACTCTGTGTAGCTATATATGGTTAGGAATATAAAAAAGCCATAAACAAAAATATTAGGCAGACCGATTTTGGCAATATTATCAAACAGATAACTCACAAAAAGTAATGTTATTAAAACTTGTGCAACAGACCAATATATTAGTTTTTGAGAGTTTTGCGTACCATATTTTTCAAAATTAAAAACATTTTCAATTTTGTTTACAGGATATTTTTCTTCAAAATTTTCAGGACGCCAGCCAGTTGGCTTAAACCAAATGGTCAATTTGTCTTTCCATTTTGGAGCTCGCCAGGCATCTTTTATCAATAAAGTCAAATGCTGAAAATTTATTTTGATCGGATTCCATGTATTGGCAGGTCTTGTGATGCCGAAAACAGGAGGTACGTCGTCTAATTCTTCTTGAAAAGTGCCAAAAAGCTTGTCCCAAAAAATAAAAATCTGAGAATGGTTTTTGTCTAAATATTCTGGATTAATGGCATGATGCACACGATGATGTGAAGGTGTTACCAAAATATGTTCAATAAATCCCATTTTCTTAATGTGTTTGGTATGATACCAAAACTGTAAAAATAAATGAATGGGAAGTGTAATAGCTATCACAGAAGCAGGAACTCCCAATAAAGCTGCCGGAATCAATAAAAAGGTAAACAGGTTTACTAGACTCGCAATGGGCTGGCGAAGCGCGCAGGCAAGATTAAATTCTTCACTGCTATGGTGTATAGCATGTTTGTTCCAAAGAAAATTAATCTGATGCGCCAGACGATGGCTCCAATAACCATAAAAATCAATTACAAAAAAAGCAATACAGTAGGAGAGAACATTGGCTTCTAAATGCTGTAGCGCTATTTTAGAAACCAGCCATTCATAAGAAAGAAAAGTAACACTCAGTCCCAGAACATCTTTAACCGAATTGGTAATGCCCGAACTTATGCTTGATACACTATCTATTAATGGAGCAGTATCGTTCTTTTTATAAATGCCATAAATTTTTTCAATAACAATTAAGGCTAAAAAAATCGGCATTGCAATAATCAATATCTTTCCGTATTCTTCCATAACAAATGCATTCTATTTCGTTCAAATATATAATAAAAACGAATGCATTTTGAGTTATTGGCAATTAAACCGCTATGAATATATTTTTTATTCAAAAGCCCACTGCAAATTATTGAGGTTCAAAAGGATATTTTATTGAATAGAATTTGGATGTTTTTGGGTTCTTAATATTAAATCGAACCACTTCTTTTATAATTTGAAACGAGTCATATTTTAATTCCAATTGTGTTTCATTGTCAGAGTTTACAATACCATATTTATTGTTTTTCTTTACAACAAATTCTCCTGTTCCGTAAATCTCTGTAACCGCATCATATTCTGCTGGAATTGCAATTTTGTTCTTATTGCTGTAAACTCCAAATTTATTTTTGTCTTTAAAAATCTGATAATTGCTCTTTGAAAATCCTCTAAAGTACTGATTGCTTTTTACAAACTCATCCACGAAGATTTCAGTTTCAGTGTAATTATTGTTTTCAATAGTCAGAAGATATTTTTTTGAATTTTTTACAGCAAAAATTTTGTTTTGAGCAGCGCTATAAAAATCATACTCTTCTGGAATTATATTTTCACCTTTGGCAGAAAATAATCCGCCTTTATTCTCAGCATTAGTTGTGATATAGTGCTTAGAAAACGGATCAATATATTTATACGATATAGGAATGATTTCTTTTTCTAAATATGGATTTATAACACCTTGCAAATTGCCTCTACTAGCAAAATAATGATTTTTGAACGAAATGCTGTCTTTAGAAAAAACACCATAAACGTTATCATAAATCAAGGGTTTTAAAACAGCATCTTTTTGATTGATTATTCCTTCCTTGCCGTTGTTTTTTAAAATATAAATAGAATTTGAAGGTGAAATTTCATCGTATTTACAATCAATTTCATATTGCCCATTTGAATTTATGATTCCTTTTTTCTTCGTTAAGGTATTAAGAATAAGGAAAGAATTTTGGGAAAGAATCCTTTCGAAGCGATGATTTTTAATAGTATTTAAAACAATATTTCCTAAAGTATCAATTATCAAAGTATTTTTGTTTTGAAGTGTAACAATCGACCTTTTATGTTGGAAATACTCAATATCAAAAGCTTGAAAATTAGTGATTTGTTTCCCTTTGGAATCAAATAAATCAATGCTGTTAGTATTCTGAACAAATAAAATTCCATTATTACCCATTACTTGCTCGTACTTTATAGGCAAAACTACCTTGTTCCCAATATCAATAACGCCAGTTTTGTTATTTTTTGAAACACGTACAAGATTATCTCCTAAATAATAAACATCATCATATTCAAAAGGAATTTTTAGATTTCCTTGTAAATCAATAAAACCTCTTTTGAAATTTTTGTTAACGATAATTCCTGCTTCAAATATATTTTTCAGCTCTTTTCTGTTCTCTATGTATGCATAATTAGGTTTAAGCACCACATTGCCAAGAGAATCAATTAAGCCCATTTTTCCCTTAAAGGTTCTAAATACGGCATAATCATTTTCAAAACTATAAACATATTCATAAGTCTTATTTTCCATTAATTGTTTACGAAGAGGCTCAAATTTCGATTGGCCTTTCGTTATAAGAGAGAATAACAGAATTAGTAAAAGAAGGATATTTCTCATAATTTTAAATTGCTACAAATAAAAACGCATTCTCTTCAATTCTAGTATAGAATAAAACAGAATGCGTTTTAAAATTATTGAATCAATTAAACAATTTCGGCGCTAAGACCAGCTTCCAAAAGTTGCGTGCATTGAGGTTTAAGTTTTTCTATCGGACCTGTTTTTACAGTGCATTTTCCGTTATAATGTACAATCAAAGAGCATTGCTCGGCTTGTTCAGCTGTGTGGTCGCAAACACGAATAAGAGTATCAATTACGTGATCAAAAGTGTTTACATCATCATTGTATACAATGATCTCGTTATTAAAACCAATGGTTTCTTTTTCGCGAACTCTTTCTCTTACTTTTTCTTTAGTACTCATGTTGTTATAGTTTTTGTACTGAATTGATTATCAGTGTCTAATTTACGTATTTTAAAGATACCCAGTTGTTTCTTTGAAGCTTTTTAACATAAGTTAAACCTTTTTCAACGCACGAAGCATCAATAAACGGAATGTCTTCTTCATAGAAACCGCTAAAAAGAATAATTCCTTTTGGATTCAAAGCATCAACATAAGCCTGCATATCGTTCAACAAAATATTTCTGTTGATATTGGCAATAATTAGATCATACTTTTTACCCGCCAATAATGCAGCATCGCCTTCATAAACGGAGATATGTTTGCAATTATTGCGTTCCGCATTTTCGATAGAGTTGAGGTAGCACCAATTGTCAATATCAATGGCATCAATTGGTTCAGCACCTTTCATCTCAGCCAAAATAGCCAAAATAGCTGTTCCGCATCCCATATCAAGTGTTTTTAAACCTTTTACATCCATTTCCAATAAATGCTGAATCATCATGTGAGTAGTTTCATGATGTCCAGTTCCAAAACTCATTTTAGGTTCAATTACAATATCAAACTCAGCATCAGTTTTTTCGTGAAAAGGAGCGCGAACGTGACATTTTCCGTCTACATCAATCGGTTCAAAATTCTTTTCCCATTCCTCATTCCAGTTTACCTGATCGATTTCTTCAATCGTATATTCAATCTTAAACTCCTCAGATTGTAGAATATAAATATCATCCAGAATATTTTCATCCCATAAATCCTTCTTCACAAAGGCAGAAATTCCGTTTTCAGTCTCTGTAAAACTTTCAAACGCTTTTTCGCCCAATTCAGCCACTAAAATTTCAGAACCCAATTCTTTTGGCTCAATTGTAAAATGATATCCTAAATATATATTCGACATAAATAAAAAATTTTTGCAAAGGTAAGAATACAAAGCAAAAGTTGTTCATAAATAAATCATATTGTTATAAATTTTAATACTAATTTTGAATTGTATTTTGTAAGTTTTTTATGATTATGAAAAATATTGTTTTGGTAGCGCTTTTGGTTATTTTAAGCTCTGCAAGCTGCGAAAAAGAGCATGACGTTATCCGGTCTTTTTGTTATTGGAAAACCGATATGTATTTTCAGGAAGCGGAAGATTCTTTAGTAAAGAAAATGGATGTCCAACATATGTATGTCCGTTTCTTTGACGTAGATTATAATCCGTATTCAAAAGAATCTTTGCCAGTTGCCACCATTCAGGATATTTCACTTAATAAAAGCAATCTTGAGATTACGCCAAGCATTTTTATTGCCAACGAAGTGGTTTTAAAGTCTGATACCAAACAGCTGGATAGTCTGGCGGTGAGAATGGCTCGCCGAATCGAAGAGATTGCTAAAAAGATGAATGATAGAAAAGCAGAAAGCAATGCATATAATATTGTTTATCCAAAAGATTATTATAAGCAGAAAGACTTTAAAGCCCTAAATTATGATTCGGTTAAAAAAGCAGAATCAGCCAAATTAAAAATTGATTTTAAAGAAATCCTGATTGACTGTGACTGGACTGAAAAATCGCAGAAGAATTATTTCTATTTATTAAAGCAGATTAAAAAGCAACATCCAAATTCGAAAATTGCGACAACAATCAGGCTTTGGCAATATAAATATGCTACAAAAGCCGGAATACCGCCAGTTGATAAAGGCTTGCTGATGTGTTATAATATTACCAAACCAGACGATTTTCAGACTAAAAACTCTATTGGAACTAGTGAAGAATTGGCGCAATACATAACACACAGCGATTACAAACTCAAACTGGATATTGCCTTGCCATTGTATAGTTGGGGAATCGCTTTTAGAGGAAATCAGTTTAAAGGCATTTTATCTGATTATGATGGATTGATAAAAGATACCATTAAAGTGAAAAAAACTTCAGAGGACAAATATGTTTTGCAAGATGATGTTTTAATAGGGCAGACGTATCTTAGAAATGGCGACGAAATTAGAATCGAGAAAATTTCAGAAAATGAAATTGATAAAATGATTTCGATCATTAAAAACAAAATTCAGATTGACAATCAGACAAAAGTGACCTTTTTCTCTTTTGATAAAAAATACATAAACGATTATGGAACCGAAAATATCTCCAATTTTTATGCGAGTTTTTAGCAGCTTGCTTTTCGTTTTAAGTGTTCAGTTTTCATTTGCCTGCGGATGGAGCGTTTCTCCAGAAACCAACCGTTTAGCTTTGTTTAAAGCACAGCGAGATGGTTTCTTTAAACTCACGCCATTCTATTATTCGGCAGATAATTATTATGCAACTAATACTGTTTCGAGTGTAGATCAGGAAAAGAATTGTTTAGAGTGGAAAAAGAAATTAGGAAATGGCATTAATCCTGATGACGTTCATAAGATTTTGTATGAGACAGATTCAGAGCAATTTCAAACTGCTTTTGAAAACAAAACTTTAAAAAGTCTCTTTCCTAAAAACACTTTTGTAGAAGCTTTATTGTTGTCTAAAAATAAAGCCTTTTTAAATTATATTTTGCTGGCTAAAAAGTTGGAATATGGTAATGTAGAATACACAAAATGGGAATCTTGGGATCAAGTAGGAAGCAATTATAAAAACTATGATTTAGAAGATAATTTCGATTTTGAAAAGAAAATAAAATCGACTAAGGATTCATTTCTAAAACAGCGCTATGCTTTTTTAGCGTTGCGATATTATTTTTATACACAGCAAAAGCAAAAAGTTGTCGAATTATATAATGACAATTTTGCTTCAGAATCAAATACAATTCTTAAACCTTGGGCATTATATTACAATGCTTTATGTATTGAGAATTTACCTTTACAAAATTACTTGTTGAGTAAAGTTTTTAATTCCTGCGAAGAAAAATCGTTTGCTGTGTTGCAGCATTACAATTGGAAATTGACTGAAGAAACTTTGGCTTTGGCACAAAGTGACGAAGAACGAAGCGTTATTTTGACTATTGAAAGTCTTCGAAATCCAGCACCTGGTTTAAAATCGATTCAAGAAATTTATGAATTAAGTCCAAACAGTTTGTTTTTAAGTTTTTTGATTGGAAGAGAAGTAAACAAACTCGAAGACTGGATTTTTACGCCTCAATATACCAATGACGGAACCCCATCTGTAGTTTTCAGCAGTACAGATTGGTATGAAAATTACGCTAAAGCGAAAGAAGAAAACTTCAACAAGGATATTTTATATTTGAGAGAATTAGAATATTACCTGATTTCGATTCGCGAACAGACTTCTGGCGAGCAGAAAGATTATATTACCGCTGCAATTGCTCAATTATGTTTCATTGACGATCAGGTCGATGAAGGAAAAAAATATACTGATTTGATTTCTAGTAAAGCCAATGCTTCGATACAGATGCAAAAAAATATTCAGCTGGCTTTGGTTTCATTAAAACAAGATGATTTAAAGGACGAAAAAGTTCAGAATCAGCTTTATAAATACTTTGATTCAGTTGAAAATTTGGTAGAAACCGATCACGGATTATTTAAAAATTTATATAGTTTATACCGAATTGCAAGTAATGATTTTTATATAAAAGGAGATGTTGTTACAGCTGGTTTGCTTTGGATGAAATCGGATATTAAAAATGAAGGAGAATATGCAGCATATAGCAATCCGTACTTCTTTAGTTATATAGGATATTTTGACCGAAATGCATCTGTAAAAGATATTGACCTTTTGATGGCTTTACAACAAAAAACAGATAAAACGCCTTTTGAAAAATATATTTGTTCTGGAACAATTGCTCCAAATATCAATTATTATAAAGATTTAAAAGGCACAATTGCTTTTAGAAATAATAATCTGGAATTGGCTTATGAAACTTTTTCAAGTATGCCTCAGGATTTTTGGGAAAAGAATTATGAGTACAAAAACTATTTAAACGAAAATCCTTTTACTCCTAAAATTCTTCAGAAACAAGAAGAAAGAAAGTTTGATTATCGTTTCAATAAAACCGATTTTATAGTCAAATTAATTCAGCTTAAAAAGCAAAATACAGGAAGTAGCAATCTGCAATTGGCGCACGCTTATTTTAATGTTTCGTATTTAGGAAATTCCTGGATGATGACCGCTTATGATTGGACTTCTGGAGCATCTTACACAGATTATGTTTACGGAGATAATTCTGAAAACGAAAAGAAATACCAAAATGGCAATTATTACAACTTGAAAATGGCCAAAATGTATTATGAAAAAGCTTTGAAAATGTCTAAAAACAGCAACGAAAAAGCAATGGCTAGTTTAATGATTTTTGAATGTAATTATTACGACCATTATGCAGAATTAATTACAGAGGAACAAGAAGCCAAAAATCCTTTTAAAGCAGGAAAAGAATTGGTTAATTTTTATTCTATTTACAAAACAACGCCAACGTTTAAAAAGTATAACTGTCCTCTTTTGAAATCGTTTATTAATTAAAAATTGTTTTTTAACCATATAAGTAAATATAATCTCTTGAGTGAAGAGAATATAAGCATATAAAAAAACGTTCGCACAGCGAACGTTTTTTTATATAGGGATTTCAAAATCTAAAATCTAAAATC